>NZ_FNSU01000001.1:930466-1240621 GCF_900105325.1 Pseudomonas marginalis | reverse complement strand
CGGTCATTTGAGCAAGGCTTCGATCTCTTGGGTCAAGTCCTGCGGCTTGGTGGCAGGACCGAAGCGCTTGACCACCTGGCCGTCGCGGCCGATGAGGAACTTGGTGAAGTTCCACTTGATGCCCTTGGACCCCAGCAGCCCCGGCGCCTGTTTTTTCAGTTGCACGAACAGTGGATGGGCATCGCTGCCATTGACGTCGATCTTCTTGAACAACGGGAAGCTGACACCGAAGTTCAGCTCGCAGAATTCGGAAATCGCACCTTCGTCACCGGGCTCCTGCTTGCCGAACTGGTTGCAAGGAAAGCCCAATACCACCAGGCCCTGGTCCTTGTACTGCTGCCAGAGTTGCTCCAGGCCCTTGTACTGCGGGGTGAAGCCGCATTTGCTGGCAGTGTTGACCACGAGGACGGCCTTGCCGGCGAAATCGGCCAAGGTCTTTTGCTCACCCTTGATGGTGGTGCAAGGGATGCTCAGCAGGTTGTTGCTCATGGCAGTGCCTCGATAAGGAAGAAAGAGGATGAAACATAGTAGGCAATTCAATTGCGTGCAATTTAATTGACCACACTGATGACACCTCATCAACACTCTGTAGGAGCGAGCTTGCTCGCGAAAAACTCAAGGACACCGGGCTGAACCAGAATGCCCGTGTAATCGTTGACGACTTTCGCGAGCAAGCTCGCTCCTACAGGCGCCCGCCGTCAGTCGAGTTAACGGGGTACAAGCTCCAGGCACACCGAGTTGATGCAATACCGCAGCCCCGTCGGCGGCGGACCGTCCGGGAACACATGGCCCAGATGCGCATCGCATTTGGCGCAGGTGACTTCGGTGCGGATCATGCCGTGGCTGACGTCACGGATCTCGATCATTGCACTGTCGGCGATCGGCGCGTAGAAACTCGGCCAGCCGCAGCCGGAGTCAAACTTGGTGGTCGAATCGAACAGCGGCTCATTGCAGCAGATACAGTGATACACGCCATCGGTCCGGGTCTCATTGTACTTGCCGCTGAAAGGACGCTCGGTGCCCTTGAGACGGCACACGTTGTACTGCTCCGGATCGAGCATTGCCTTCCATTCTTCAACGGTTTTCTGCAACTTTTCCATCGGTACACCTCGGCAACTGAAAAAGCCTGATCTGTATCTTTTCCACGGATCAGGCGGCACGTATGATTGCGCCTCTTCAAAACGCCAGTCTGGCACCCGCGCTACCGGCATTCAAACGTATTTATGGGTGCGGGCCTTGCAGCATTCACAGTACGGTAGTGCCCACACCGTCTGGATCGTTCATTTTCAGGATCACATCGCCATGCAGGTCAGCAAATCGAACAAGCTCGCCAACGTCTGCTACGACATTCGCGGCCCGGTGCTCAAGCACGCCAAGCGCCTGGAAGAGGAAGGCCATCGCATCCTCAAGCTGAACATCGGCAACCCGGCGCCCTTTGGTTTCGAAGCGCCGGATGAAATCCTCCAGGATGTGATCCGCAACCTGCCCACCGCCCAGGGCTACAGCGACTCCAAGGGCCTGTTCAGCGCGCGCAAGGCCGTGATGCAGTACTACCAGCAGAAGCAGGTCGAAGGCGTCGGCATCGAAGACATCTACCTGGGTAATGGTGTGTCCGAGCTGATCGTGATGTCCATGCAGGCCCTGCTCAACAACGGCGACGAAGTGCTGGTGCCAGCACCGGACTACCCACTGTGGACCGCCGCCGTGACCCTGGCCGGCGGCCACCCGGTGCATTACCTGTGCGACGAGGGCGCCGACTGGTTCCCGGACCTGGCCGACATCAAGGCCAAGATCACGCCGAACACCAAGGCCCTGGTGATCATCAACCCGAACAACCCCACCGGTGCGGTGTACTCCAGGGAAGTGCTGCTGGGCATGCTCGAGCTGGCACGCCAGCACAACCTGGTGGTGTTCTCCGACGAGATCTACGACAAGATCCTCTACGACGATGCGGTGCATATCTGCACCGGTTCCCTGGCGCCGGACCTGCTGTGCCTGACCTTCAACGGCCTCTCCAAGTCCTACCGCGTGGCGGGCTTCCGCTCCGGCTGGATCGCGATTTCCGGGCCCAAGCACAATGCCCAGAGCTACATCGAAGGCATCGACATGCTGGCCAACATGCGCCTGTGCGCCAACGTGCCGAGCCAGCACGCAATCCAGACCGCCCTCGGCGGCTACCAGAGCATCAATGACCTGATCCTGCCCCAGGGCCGCCTGCTGGAACAGCGCAACCGTACCTGGGAGCTGCTCAATGCAATCCCGGGCGTGAGCTGCGTCAAGCCCATGGGCGCGCTGTACGCCTTCCCGAGGATCGACCCGAAGGTCTGCCCGATCCTCAACGACGAGAAATTCGTGCTCGACCTGCTGCTCTCGGAAAAGCTGCTGGTGGTCCAGGGCACGGCGTTCAACTGGCCGTGGCCGGATCACTTCCGAGTGGTGACCCTGCCCCGCGTGGATGACCTGGACATGGCCATTGGCCGTATCGGCAATTTCCTCAAGTCCTATCGCCAGTAACCGACGTGGCGCTGTACGACCGGCATTCGGTCGTACAGCGATTATCTGGCAACACTTCTCTGGCTGTGCACTTTCCCCGTACTGCATTTGCGTTTCTACATCCACAAGCCCCTGTGGTTACGGGGCCGCAAGGCAAAAAATAGCTTTTCACGGATAACATCCGTCATCGGAAAATCCCTTCAAGGCTCTACATTCAGGCTGTAGGACACAGTTTGAAATAGTCGCTCGGTTGAATCACCCCAAGCCGCACCTTATATACCCCGCAGTACGCGACATATTAAGCATGAGGAGAACTCTACAACCATGATGCGCATCCTGCTGTTCTTGGCCACCAACCTGGCGGTCGTGCTGATTGCCAGCATCACCCTGAGCCTTTTCGGCTTCAACGGGTTCATGGCGGCCAACGGGGTTGATCTGAACCTCAATCAGCTGCTGATTTTCTGTGCGGTCTTTGGTTTTGCCGGTTCGCTGTTCTCGCTGTTCATCTCCAAGTGGATGGCGAAGATGAGCACCAGCACCCAGATCATCACTCAACCACGCACCCGCCATGAACAATGGCTGATGCAGACCGTGGAGCAGTTGTCTCAAGAAGCAGGTATAAAAATGCCCGAGGTCGGGATTTTCCCTGCTTACGAGGCCAACGCCTTTGCGACGGGCTGGAACAAGAACGACGCCCTCGTGGCGGTCAGCCAAGGGCTGCTCGAGCGCTTTTCACCCGATGAGGTGAAGGCGGTCCTCGCGCACGAGATCGGCCACGTAGCCAACGGCGACATGATTACCCTTGCGCTGGTGCAGGGCGTGGTGAACACCTTCGTGATGTTCTTTGCGCGGATCATCGGCAACTTTGTCGACAAGGTGATCTTCAAGAACGAAGGCGGCCGCGGAATCGCCTACTTCGTAGCGACCATCTTTGCCGAAGTGGTACTGGGCTTCCTGGCCAGCGCGATTGTGATGTGGTTCTCGCGCAAACGAGAGTTCCGTGCAGACGAAGCCGGCGCGCGCCTGGCTGGCACCAGTGCAATGATCAGTGCGCTGCAGCGCCTGCGCTCCGAACAGGGCCTGCCGGTGCATATGCCCGACAGCCTGACCGCCTTTGGCATCAACGGTGGTGTCAAGCAGGGCCTGGCTCGCATGTTCATGAGCCACCCGCCGCTGGAAGAGCGTATCGACGCGCTGCGTCGTCGGGGCTGATACCCGGTAATGCAAAAGGGGCGATTGGATCGCCCCTTTTTTGCGCGCGGGTTTTACCCCTTGGTGAGCCGATAAACGCGCTCTTCAAGACACGTGACACCGTCCTGCACGAACTTCCAGCTCTCACCCAGGATATCCTGGGCTTCGAGCACCTCCAGGCTCCACTGCAAACCCAGCAGCACCTTCACCTCATCATCCGGCACCGCAAAGGGCGGCCCGGCTTTTTGCGTCTGGTCGTAGTCCAGGGTGATCAGTATTCCCTGGCAGCCTGGCCGCAACAGGCTGTTCAACTGCTCGGCGTACTGCGCGCGCATCAGCGGCGGCAGGGCGATCAGTGCGGCACGGTCGTAGAGCGCAGTGCAGTCAGCCAGTGCCCCGGCGTCCAAGGCAAAGAAATCGCCGCACCATATTTCGATCAAATCAGCCTGGTACACCTTGAACACGCCGTGCCGAGTGATGCGCGGCGTCAGGTTCTGCTCGCTGAAAAAGGCTTCTACCGCCTGCTCCGACAGTTCAACGCCGAATACGTGATAGCCGTTGCTGGCCAGCCACATCAGGTCCAGGCTTTTACCACACAGCGGCACCAGCACCTTGGCGCCCTGGGCAAAGCCCAGCGCAGGCCAATACCGCAGCAGGTAAGGATTGACCTCGGGCAGGTGAAAGCCAATCTGATTGCGCGCCCAGCGCTCCTGCCAGAATTTGGGCTCCATGGAATCACCTCCGAAAATTCGATCAAAAAGCGCTAAAACTTATATTAGATTTAGATCAATGATCTGATTGAAGATGGGCCCATGTTAAACCTCAGGACCTTCCTTATGTTGCCCAGCCTGTTTATCTCCCACGGATCGCCCATGCTTGCCCTGCAACCCGGCGCCAGCGGCCCCGCCCTGCAGCGCCTGGCCGCTGAACTGCCGCGGCCGAAGGCAATTGTGGTGGTGTCGGCACATTGGGAAAGTCAGGAACTGCTGGTCAGCGGCAGTGCTGCGCCCGAGACCTGGCACGACTTCGGCGGTTTCCCCCGGGAGCTGTTCGCCGTGCAGTACCCGGCACCGGGCGACTTGCAATTGGCCAACGAAATTGTCGAACTGCTTCATGCCGACGGCTTGAATGCGCGGATCGATGAGCGCCGCCCTTTTGACCATGGCACCTGGGTGCCGCTCTCGCTGATGTACCCGGCAGCGGATATTCCAGTGGTGCAAGTCTCCTTGCCCAGTCACATGGGCCCTGCCCTGCAAACCCGCGTCGGGCATGCCTTGGCCAGCTTGCGCGAACAGGGCGTCCTGTTGATCGGCTCCGGCAGCATCACCCATAACCTGGGCGAGCTGAACTGGCAGGCCGGACCTGAGAGTATCGAGCCTTGGGCACGCGACTTCCGTGACTGGATGGTGGAGACACTCGCCGCCAACGACGAGGCGGCCTTGCATGATTACCGTCGCCAGGCGCCCCACGCCGTGCGCAATCATCCCAGCGATGAACATTTGTTGCCGCTGTACTTTGCGCGCGGCGCCGGGGGTGACTTCAGCGTTGCACACCAGGGGTTCACCATGGGCGCGCTGGGTATGGACATCTACCGCTTCGGTTAACAGCGGACAAAAAAAATCCCCGAACCAGTCGGGGATTTTTTATGTGCGATCAATCAGCCCAAGGGCGGATCAATCTTCGCGGTAGCGACGCAGCTTCAATTGCTTGCCGGCAACGCGGGTGTCTTTCAGCTTGGTCAGCAGTTTTTCCAGACCGTCTTCCGGCAGCTCCACCAGGGAGAAGCTGTCACGGACCTGGATGCGACCGATGGCTTCACGTGCCAGGCCACCCTCGTTGAGGATAGCGCCCAGCAGGTTCTTGGCAGCGATACCATCACGTGCGCCCAGCGCGGTACGGCAACGAGCACGGCCTTCAGCCAATGGAACCGGAGCGCGACGCTCACGATCACCACGGTCCGGACGGTCGCCGGTACGCTCTGGACGATCACCGCGTGGCGCGTTGTTCGGCACCAGTGGGCGCTCTTTCTCGATGGCCGCCAGGGTCAGGGCCTGACCGTTGGTAGCCTTGCGCAGCAGGGCTGCAGCCAGGGCACGCGGGGTGCAACCGATATCGGCGGTCAGGCGGTCCAGCAGGTCGCCGTGGGTCGATTCAGCGTCAGCCACCAGCGGCGACAGGCTGTTGGTCAGTTTCTTGATGCGGGCATCGAGAACAGCCTGGGCATCCGGCAGGCGGACTTCGGCGACTTTCTGACCGGTTACACGCTCGATCACTTGCAGCATGCGGCGCTCACGTGGCGTCACCAGCAGCAGTGCACGACCTTCGCGACCGGCACGGCCGGTACGGCCGATACGGTGAACGTAGGATTCCGGATCGTAAGGCATGTCAACGTTGAACACGTGGGTGATACGCGGCACGTCGAGACCACGAGCCGCTACGTCGGTCGCCACAACGATGTCCAGGCGGCCATCCTTGAGGGAGTCGATCACGCGCTCACGTTGGTTCTGGGCGATGTCACCGTTCAGCGCAGCGGCTTTGTAGCCTTTGGCTTCCAGGGCACTGGCCAGGTCCAGGGTCGCTTGCTTGGTACGCACAAACATGATCAGGGCGTCGAAGTCTTCGACTTCCAGCAGGCTCAATACAGCCGAGGTCTTCTGGTCAGCGTGAACCAACAGGTGAGCCTGTTCGATCGCGGTAACGGTCTGAGTCTTGGTCTGGATCTTCACGTGTTGCGGATCGCGCAGATGGCGTTCGGCAATGGCACGGATCGACTGTGGCAGGGTAGCCGAGAACAGGACGGTCTGACGGGTCGGAGGCAGTGCCTTGAAGATGACTTCCAGGTCATCCATGAAGCCCAGCTTCAACATTTCGTCAGCTTCGTCCAGAACCAGGTGGTTCACGGTCGACAGGACTTTCTCGTCGCGACGCAGGTGGTCGCACAGACGGCCCGGGGTGGCAACAACAATCTGAGCGCCATTACGGATGGCTTTCAGTTGCGGGCCCATCGGCGCGCCGCCATAGACGGCAACAACGGTAACGCCTGGCATTTGCTTGGCGTAGGTTTCGAAAGCGGTTGCTACTTGCAGCGCCAACTCACGCGTTGGCGCCAGGATCAGGGCTTGCGGTTCGCGCTTGGCAGGATCGATGCAGTGTAGGATAGGCAGGGCGAACGCGGCGGTTTTACCGGTACCGGTTTGCGCCTGGCCAATCATGTCCTGGCCGGCCATGATGATCGGGATCGATTGCTGCTGAATCGCCGAAGGTTCTTCGTAGCCGGTCGCGATGACGGCAGCGAGAATGTTCGGGTTAAGATTAAAAGCGGCGAAGCCGCCGGTTTCCTGGGTCATGGGTCTGCCTCTAAGTGCATCCGCAAAGACCCATGCTCCAAAGCTGCGCATGCCGTGTTGAGACTCAAGAGTCGCCCTGGCTGCTTTGTCGGCGGGGATTTGCGAAAACGAATGAATGAAAAAGATTCGTCAAGGGAGAGTCCGCTGTGCGGACGTGCAGCCGAAGCTGACTTCGGGGAATTGCGCTACCTAAACGCGGCCCGGTTAAAGGCCGGCGCGCACTATACCGGAAATACCTGAAAAAGGGAGCTTTTTTTATCGCCAGGCGCCGATAAACCGCGCTGCATCACAGTCTTTGCAGATAAGCGCGGCAGGGTCTATTTTTCAAAGGCCCGGCCCTGCTGGTCATAACGCTTAAACGGTTCACCTTGCATCGAGACCCTTTGGTCTGAAACCCTTCATTGCGCCCGAGGGAACACCCGATGAATCAAGCCAGCAGCAGCCGCGTCAGCCGTGAACTCCAGGGCCATGTCCTGCTGTTGGGCCTGGATCGGGTCGCCAAGCGCAACGCCTTTGACCTGGACTTGCTCAATGAACTGAGCCTGGCTTATGGCGAATTTGATCGAAATGACGAAGCACGGGTGGCCGTAGTATTTGCCCACGGCGACCACTTCACCGCGGGCCTGGACCTGGCCAATGTCAGCGCTGTGATGGCTGGAGGCTGGCAACCGCCCCTGGGCGGTTGCGATCCCTGGGGCGTTTTCGCCGGCCCCAGGGTCAGCAAGCCGGTGATCGTCGCGGCCCAGGGCTATTGCCTGACCATCGGTATCGAGTTGATGCTCGCGGCGGATATCAACCTGTGCGCGAGCAATACCCGCTTTGCGCAGATGGAAGTGCAACGTGGGATTTTTCCGTTTGGAGGCGCGACATTGCGCTTTCATCAGATCGCCGGCTGGGGCAACGCCATGCGCTGGCTGCTCACCGGCGATGAATTCGACGCCCATGAAGCCCTGCGCCTGGGCCTGGTGCAGGAAGTCATGGCCAGTGAAGACCTGCTGCCCCGAGCCATCGAACTCGCCAGCCGCATCGCGCGCCAGGCCCCGCTTGGCGTCCAGGCCACCTTGATGTCGGCCCGCCTGGCACACATGGAAGGCGAAACCGTTGCCGCCGCCGCGCTGCCGCCGATGGTGGATAAATTGCTGAACAGCGAGGATGCCAAGGAAGGCGTGCGGGCGATGGTCGAGAAGCGGCCGGGGGTGTTCAAGGGCATCTAGCTTATGTAGCAGGACGAATCGCCTTGATCAACGGCTGCAACGAATAACCCAGACGCGGCGCCAACAACTCAGCCCGAGTAGAAAGCGCATCCAGATCCAGCGCCTGGTCCAGCTCCGAAGGCACCAACAGGATCACATTGCCCTCCTTCACCGGCAGTTCCCAATAATGCCGGTGGTACAAACCACGCAGCAACGCCGCGCCCAAAGGTTTGCCATCATCGGTCGCCCACTGGTTGATCACCAGCCAACCGCCGGGGTTGAGTTTCTTCTGGCAGTTTTCCAGGAAGGTCCAGGCCAGGTGTCCGACGCCGGGACCGACATCCGTGTAGAGGTCGACGAAAATCAGGTCCGCCGATTCAGCGCTCTCCAACAATTCCAAGGCGTCGCCGATGCGGATATACAGGCGCGGATCATCATCCAGCCCCAGGTATTCGATGGCCAGGCGCGGCACATCGGGGCGCAGCTCGATGGCTTCGACATCCTCCAGCGGCAGGAACTTGAGGCACGCCTGGGTCAAGGTGCCAGCTCCCAGGCCGAGGAACAGTGCGCTCTCCGGCTGCTCATGGCACAACGCGCCGATCAGCATCGCGCGGGTGTAGTCGTACTCCAGCCAGCTCGGGTCAGCGGTGAACACGCAGCTTTGCTCGATGGCGTCGCCAAACTCGAGAAACCGGTAATCGGCCACCTCGAGTACACGAATCATGCCGAAATCATCATGGACTTCGGCCAGCAGGCGCTCGACACGCTCCTCGCTCATCACTACTCCTAAAGGGTCTACCCCACGGCAAAGGCGCGATTGTCGGCCAACCGGCGGCAACAGGTCACGCACTAATTGCTGATAACATTGGCGCCCGACCGTCAACCACCCAATCGAGTTCATGATGAGCCAACCCTGGAGCCCCGACAGCTGGCGCGCCCTGCCAATCCAGCAACAACCCCAGTACCCGGACGCTGCGCACTTGTTGCAAGTGGAGCAGAGCCTGGCCAGCTATCCGCCGCTGGTGTTTGCCGGGGAAGCCCGCGAGTTGCGCCGTCAGTTTGCCGAGGTGACCCAGGGTCGCGCGTTCCTGCTGCAAGGTGGCGACTGCGCCGAGAGCTTTGCCGAGTTCTCCGCCGCAAAAATCCGCGACACCTTCAAGGTGCTGCTGCAGATGGCCATCGTGATGACCTTCGCCGCCGGCTGCCCGGTGGTGAAAGTCGGGCGCATGGCCGGCCAGTTCGCCAAACCGCGCTCGGCCAACGATGAGACCCTCGACGGCATCACCCTGCCCGCCTACCGTGGCGACATCGTCAACGGCATTGGTTTCGACGAAAAAAGCCGCGTGCCGGACCCGGACCGCCTGCTGCAGTCCTACCACCAGTCCACCGCCACCCTCAACCTGCTGCGCGCCTTTGCCCAGGGCGGTTTTGCCGACCTGCACCAGGTGCACAAGTGGAACCTGGACTTTATCGCCAACTCCGCCCTGGCGGAAAAATACAGCCAGTTGGCCGACCGCATCGACGAAACCCTGGCCTTCATGCGCGCCTGCGGCATGGACAGCTCGCCGCAGTTGCGCGAAACCAGCTTCTTCACCGCCCATGAAGCGCTGCTGCTCAACTACGAACAAGCCTTCGTGCGCCGCGACAGCCTGACCAACGACTACTACGACTGCTCGGCCCACATGCTGTGGATCGGCGACCGCACCCGTCAGTTGGATGGCGCCCATGTCGAATTCCTGCGCGGGGTGAACAACCCGATCGGCGTGAAGGTCGGCCCGAGCATGAACCCGGACGACCTGATCCGCCTGATCGACCTCCTCAACCCCGACAACGACCCCGGCCGCCTCAACCTGATCGCGCGCATGGGTGCAGGCAAAGTCGGCGACCACCTGCCCAAGCTGATTCGCGCGGTGCAGCGCGAAGGCAAGCAGGTGCTGTGGAGCTCCGACCCGATGCACGGCAACACCATCAAGGCCAGCAGCGGCTACAAGACCCGCGACTTTGCGCAGATCCTCGGCGAGGTCAAGGAGTTCTTCCAGGTGCACCAGGCCGAGGGCACCTATGCCGGCGGGATTCATATCGAAATGACCGGGCAGAACGTCACCGAGTGCATCGGCGGCGCACGGCCGATCACCGAAGATGGCTTGTCGGACCGCTATCACACCCATTGCGACCCGCGGATGAACGCTGATCAGTCGCTGGAGTTGGCATTCCTGATTGCCGAGACATTGAAGCAGGTCAAACGCTGATCATCGCAGCCCGCAACCGGTCGGCACTCGGCCGCTGGCAATTGAGCTGGATATGTTCCAGCCCCAGCCAGTCGGCCATTTGCCGCAGGTTCAGGGCCAGCGCCTGCATCCCCTCATCATCCAGCCCCGACTCCTCTTCGTGCACCCCATGCACGGCCAGGCGCCCGTTGGCGCGTTCGGCCCGCAGGTCGATACGTGCAGCGATCCGCTCGTTGTGCAAAAACGGCAGCACGTAGTAGCCGTACACCCGCTTGTGTTGCGGGGTGTAGATCTCCAGGCGGTAGCGGAAATCGAACAGGCGCTCGGTGCGGCTGCGCTCCCAGACCAGCGAGTCGAAGGGCGACAGCAGTGCGCTGGCCGACACCTTGCGTGGCATTTTGGGCTCGGGCAGGCAGTAGGCTGCCTGCTTCCAGCCTTGCACCTGGCACACCTGCAATTGCCCGTCCTCGACCAATTCCGCCAGGCGACTGCGACTGTCGGCGGGGTCAAGACGGAAGTAGTCGCGCAGGTCTTTTTCGGTGCCTACACCTAAGGCGGTGGCGCTGTGCAGCAACAGGCCACGCTGGGCCTCGGCCTCGGTCAACGGCGCCTGCTGGAGGATATCGCCAGGGATGACGCGCTCGGGCAAGTCATAGAGCCGCTCGAAGCCACGCCTGCCGGCAACGGTAACCAGGCCGGCGGCGAACAGCCATTCAAGCGCATGCTTTTCATCGCTCCAGTCCCACCAGGGACCGGCTCGCTCTTCGCGGGTCGACAAACTGCCCGCGCCCAGCGCGCCCTGCTGTTCGACAGTCTGCAAAACGCGCTGGATCGTGGCCTGTTGCTCACGACCGAAGCGCGCCATCTGCGAATAGATGCCCCGCCCCTGCTGCGCTCGCTCCATACGCCAACGCATCAAGGGATATAGCGCCATCGGCAGCAACGAGGCCTCGTGCCCCCAGTACTCAAACAGCGAACGCCGCCGGCCCTGGCTCCAGGCCGCCTGTTCAAGCATCAACGGCGAGTAACCGCCCAGGCGGGAAAACAGCGGCAAGTAATGAGAGCGCACCAGCGCATTGACCGAGTCAATCTGCAACACGCCCAAGCGCTCGATCACGCGGTTGATGTGAGCAGCTTTTATCAGTACGGGCGCCTGGCGCCCGGAAAATCCCTGGGCCGCCAGCGCCATGCGCCGAGCTTGCTTGAGGGAAAAAGACAGGTCGGCGGCCATGAGGTTCTCCATGTGGGCTCGCCAACCACCCTACTGCATCCGGCGTCATTTTCGCAGCGGGTCTTGCCAGAAATGCAGATGGCGATCCTGCTCAACGTCGCCGCGATTGAGCCCGATGTCCTTGAGCGCATCATCGCTCAAGCTGGCCAGGACCTGACGCTCCCCATGCAGCGCCTGCCAACGGGCAATCCTGTGAAACAGCCCGGAAAACGGACGTTTTGCCATCAACACAAAGCCTCTTTGACCTTTCATCTTCTCGCCCTCCAATGGGGATGACGCGAGTGTGTGCCTGGCCTTAAGATCAATCCAACGAATGTTTCTTATGCAATACATCTCGGAGATTGATCAATTGTCCGGCTACCCGAGCATCGACACTGAGGTACTGCGCACTTTCGTCGCCATCGCCGACCAAGGCGGTTTCACCCGCGCCGGTGAACGGGTCAACCGCACCCAATCGGCGGTGAGCATGCAGATGAAGCGCCTGGAAGAAGACGTGCTGCAGCGCAAACTGTTCGAGCGCGATGGCCGGCAAGTGCGGCTTACCCCCGAGGGCCAAGTGCTGCTGGGCTATGCGCGGCGTATCTTGAAATTGCACAGCGAAGTCTTCAACACCCTGCGCGAGCCGCATATGGTGGGGCTGGTACGCATCGGTACACCGGATGACTACGTGATGCGCTTCCTGCCGGGGATTCTCCAGCGGTTTTCCAAGGCATACCCGCTGATCCAGATTGAGATGCACTGCGAGGCGTCCACGGTGCTGATGCAGCGCCGGGACCTGGCCCTGACCGTGATCAGCCGAGAGCCCGGGAATGATGTCGGGGAGCTGTTGCGTTCCGAACGCATGGTATGGGCCGCAGCACCGTGCTTTTGCGTAGACGAGCACGACGCCCTGCCCCTGGCGATTTCCGGTGCTGACTGCCTTTATACCCAGTGGGCCCTTGGGGCACTGGATTCGGTCGAGCGCAGTTATCGCCTTGCCTATCACAGCACCAATGGGGCGGCGATCCAGGCAGTCGTCAGCGCGGGCTTGGCGGCCATGGTCAGCATGGAAAGCCTGGTGACTGCAGACCTGCGCATACTCGGCAGCGAGGAAGGGTTACCGCCCTTGCCGTCAATGAACCTGCGTTTGCTGCGTAACCCCCTGATGGCCTCACCGATCACCGATTGCCTGGCCGAGTACATCCTCGAAGGCTTCAGACTTTAAAGGTCAGCATTACCGCACACAGCACCAGGAAGCCGCAGAACAGGCCGCGCAACAGCCTTTCCGGCAGGGCGTGGGCGACTTTCACGCCCCAACTGATACTGAGCAGGCCACCGACGGCCAGGGGGATGCCGATCAGCCAGTCCACTTCGTGGTGCCAGGCATAGGTGACCAGGGTCACCCCGGTACTGGGCAGGGCCAAGGCCAGGGACAAGCCCTGGGCGACCACCTGGGTGGTGCCGAACACACTGGTCAGTACCGGCGTGGCCACCACCGCGCCGCCCACCCCAAACAAACCGCCCATGGAACCGGACGCCGCGCCCAACACGCCAAGCCAGGGCCAGGCATAACGCATGTGTGCCGTCGGCGGTGCATTTCGCGTGAACATGCGCAGCAGGTTGTAAGCCGAAAGCGTCAGCAGGAACACGATAAAGCCGATGCGCATGGCGCCTGCGTCCAGCCCCACGGCCCAGATCGAGCCGAGCCAGGCAAAGCTGAAGCCCATGATGCCCAACGGCAGGGCGTGGCGCAGTTCGATGCGATTGCGCTGGTGGTAACGCCACAGGGCGAGCATCACGTTGGGCACCACCATCACCAGCGCCGTGCCTTGGGCAAGTTGTTGGTCCAGGCCGAACCATACGCCGAGGACCGGGATCGCAATCAGCCCACCGCCAATACCAAACAGGCCACCGACCGTGCCGAGGGCCACGCCCAATACCAGGTAAACCGCTAAATCCAACACCGCTCGCTACTCCACATTCCCAGGCCCTGCATGCTACGCAGTCGACCCTGGCGCGGAAACGCACAGCAACGCACAATGGCTGTGCCAATCTCGCATAAGCGCGCATCGATGAATCCCAACACGCTGACCGATCAACTGAGCCTGTTTCTCGATGTACTGGAAACCGGCAGCTTTTCTGCCGCAGCCCGTCGCCATCCGCTGACCCCTTCGGCGGTGGCGCGGCGCATCGACAGCCTGGAAAGCTCCGTGGGCAGCCGCCTGTTCCAGCGCAGCACTCACGCGGTGGTGCCGACCCCGGCGGGCCTGGCCTTCGCCGAGCGGGCACGACGGATTGTCAGCGAGCTGCAACTGGCGCGGGCGGAAGCGGTCTCCTTGAGCCATGCCCCCGAAGGCTTGATCCGCGTGGACGCACCGGCAGCGTTTGGTCGACGGCATCTGGCACCCGTGATCGCCGACTTTCTGAATGTGTACCCGGGGCTGGATGTGCACCTGCATCTGATCGACAGCTTTGTCGATATGCAGGGCGCGCATCTGGGCAAGGTCGACCTGGTGCTGCGCGCCGGGCATATCGTCGATACACGGCTGATCGCCACGCCCCTGGCCAGTATCGTGCGCATCGCCTGCGCCAGTCCGGCCTACCTGAAAAGCCGTGGCACCCCGGCCCACCCTCGCGAATTGAGCGAGCATGACGGCCTGGACTGGGACGGCCTGGCGCCGATGTTCGCGTGGCGCTTCGAGTTGGACGGGCGACGTGCAACGCATCGCCCGCGGCGCATCCGCATGAGCGCCAACAACGCTGAAGCGTTGTTATCGGGCGCCCTCGCCGGGCTGGGGATCGCCCACCTCCCCACCTGGCTGGCCAGTGAGTACCTGGTGCGCGGCGAGTTACTGCCGCTGTTTTGCCAAGACGGCCTGCCCAACCCGGAGACCACCGGGATCTATGCACTGCGCCTGGAACAGCAGCCCAATGCGCGCAGCCGGTTGCTGCTGGAATACCTCAAGTCCCGATTCAGCCCCGTGCCGCCTTGGGATCTGGCCCTGCAAAGCGGACTGGTCTGACCACCCGCACAAAATTATCTGGCGCATTAAAGATTTGCCCGCTAGATTCCAGGCAGACACGCTTTTTTGAGGCACCACCATGAGCAAAAATCCCGCCCCGTGCGAATCCCTGTTGCTGGACAACCAACTGTGTTTCGCCCTGCACTCCACGTCGCTGCTGATGACCAAGGTCTACAAACCGCTGCTGCAAGCCCTCGACCTGACCTACCCGCAGTATCTGGCCATGATGGTGCTGTGGGAAGAAGATGGTTTGACCGTCGGAGAAATCAGCAGCCGCCTGCTGACCGACCCGGGCTCCCTGACACCACTGCTCAAGCGCCTGGAAGCCGAAGGCCTGCTCAGCCGCACCCGCAGCCGTGAAGATGAGCGCGTGGTGGTGGTGGAACTGACCGGCGCCGGGCGCGCCTTGCAGGAAAAGGCCATGGGTATTCCACAGTGCATTCTCGGCGCCAGCGGTTTGGAGCTGGACCAATTGCGCAAGCTGCAGGCTGACTTGCTTGCGTTGCGGGGCAACCTGCAGAACGCGATCTGAACACGGCAAAACACTCAACCTGTGGGAGGAGACTTGCTCCCGATGACGGTTTATCAGTCGACGAATCTTTTGACTGAAACACCGCTATCGGGAGCAAGCCCCACATTGGTTTGCAGCGACTGAAAAATATTTATACATTTATCTTGCGCACTAAACATTAGCGCTATACATTTAACTCACCAACTACTTAGCGCGCAAAATTTTAGCGCTAAAAACCAAGAGGACGACACCATGCAAACGCTCTATACCGCAGTAGCCACCGCCACCGGCGGCCGTGATGGTCGCGCTGTTTCCAGCGACAATATCCTCGACGTCAAACTCTCCACCCCCAAGGAATTGGGCGGCGCCGGCGGCCAGGCCACCAACCCGGAACAACTGTTTGCCGCCGGTTACTCGGCCTGCTTTATCGGCGCCCTGAAATTCGTCGCCAGCCAGACCAAACGCAAAATCCCGGATGATGCCTCGATCACTGCCCACGTCGGCATCGGCCAGATCCCTGGCGGTTTCGGCCTGGATATCGACCTGCACGTCAGCCTGCCAGGCCTGGCCGAGGACGATGCGCAAAGCCTGGTCGACGCTGCGCACCAAGTCTGCCCGTACTCCAACGCCACCCGTGGCAACGTCGATGTGCGCCTGCACGTAACCGTCTAACCACTGCCGCTGTCACTGGAGAAGAACATGAACACATTTGCCAACGTGCTGACCGGCAGCCTGCTCGCCCTGTCCGTCACTCACGCGTTTGCCGCCAATGGCGACGTTGAACACAGTACCCAGGCCTTCCTGGATGTGTTGAACGCCGGCACTGGCAAACCGATGGAACAACTGACACCCACACAAGCCCGTGCCGTACTGACGGGTGCCCAGGCCGGTGTGAAGTTGACCCTGCCCAAGGCGGACGTGAGCCAGAAGACCATTCAGGTCGATGGCCAGCCGCTGGACCTGACCATCGTGCGGCCAGCCGGGGTCAAGGGCACATTGCCGGTGTTCATGTTCTTCCACGGCGGCGGCTGGGTGCTGGGGGACTACCCGACTCACGAGCGCCTGGTGCGCGATCTGGTGGTGGGTTCGGGGGCCGTGGCGGTCTTCGTCAACTACACGCCTTCACCGGAAGCCCGCTATCCGGTGGCGATCAACCAAGCCTACGGCGCAACCAAGTGGGTCGCCGAGCATGGCAAGGACATCAACGTCGACGGCAAACGCCTGGCGGTCGCGGGTAATAGTGTCGGCGGCAATATGGCAGCCGTCGTCAGCCTGATGGCCAAGGACAAGGGCACACCTGCGATCAAGTTCCAACTGCTGTTATGGCCGGTGACCGATGCCAATTTCGAGACGGCGTCCTACAACCAGTACGCCGAAGGGCACTTCCTCACCAGGAACATGATGAAGTGGTTCTGGGACAACTACACCACCGACGCCAATCAGCGCGCCGAGATCTACGCCTCGCCGCTGCGGGCGACCGCGGATCAGCTCAAGGGCTTGCCGCCCGCGCTGATTCAGACCGCCGGTGCCGACGTGTTGCGTGACGAAGGCGAAGCCTATGCGCGCAAGCTGGACCAGGCCGGGGTTCCAGTGACGGCCGTGCGCTACAACGGCATGATCCACGACTACGGCTTGCTCAATGTGGTCAGCCAGGTACCAGCGGTGCGTTCGGCCTTGCTGCAGGCATCCGACGAGCTCAAGCAACACCTGAAGTAAAAAAGCAGCGCCCACGAAAAAGCCCGACGCTAGGTCGGGCTTTTTTCGTATCGGCGGGGCCAGAATTACTTCTTGGCGCGACCTTTGTACGAACCACCTTCGCGGGTGTCGATCTCGATCAGGTCGTCGATTTCGATGAAATCGGCTACTTGCAGTTCGGTACCGTTGCTCAGCTTGGCAGGCTTCATTACTTTGCCCGAAGTGTCACCGCGAGCGGAACCTTCGGTGTAGGCAACCTTACGCACGATAGTGGTCGGCAGCTCTACGGAAACCAGGCGCTCTTCGAAGAAAATAGCTTCGCAGACGTCTTCCATGCCTTCTTCGATGAACGGCAGAACAGCTTCGATATCTTCAGCGTTCAGCTCGTACATGGTGTAGTCGGTGGTGTCCATGAACGTGTAGGTGTCGCCGCTGATGAAGGACAGGGTCGCTTCCTTGCGGTCGAGGATCACGTCGTCCAGTTTGTCATCGGCGCTGTAGACGATCTCGGTCTTGTAACCGGTCAGCAGGTTCTTCAGCTTGGTCTTCATGATTGCGCTGTTACGACCAGACTTGGTGAACTCAGCTTTCTGAACCAGCCAAGGGTCGTTTTCGAGACGGATCACTGTACCGGGTTTCAGTTCTTTACCAGTTTTCATTGCGTATATCCGAAATTTGGATGGGATTACAAAAATCAAGGTCGCGTATCATATCCAACTTTCATAAAACTGTACCAGCGCCGTCGCAAGATCGGCCTGCAAGCCTTGTTCCAGACACCACGTCTGCGCGTGCTGGCTTAACTCAGGCCAGTGCGCCAGCAGCATTTTCCACGCTTGTGCCATATCGCCATCAGTGTTCCAGGCTTGCCAGAGCTCGACCAGGGCAGCCTTTGCGGCCGGTGACAGCGCGGCGGTGTACAGGTCCAGGAAGGCGTCGAGCTTGTCCAGGTGGATGTCTTCGTCCTGGCGATAGATGTGCCACAGCAGCGGCCGCCCGGCCCATTGGGCGCGCACGAACGAGTCTTCGCCGCGCACGGCGTTGAAGTCGCAACACCACAGCAGGCGGTCATATTGCTCCTGGCGCACAAACGGCAGCACCTGCACGGTCAGGGCGTTGCGTTGATGGACGTCCCCCACCGCCAGGCCTTCGACACCGAGCCAATGCTGTACATCACCGAGGATGCGCCCTTCCGGCACCAAGAGATGAGTGGTGTGCCCGTCGGTCGAAAGTGCATCCAGCCAACTGGCCAGCCCGGCGTTTTCGTAGGCGAACAACGAGATCAGCCGCGCACCAGCTGCCGGAAACACACCCAAGGCTTGCAGGAATTGCCGCTGCGCAGCGGCATCCTGCTGAAACGCCTGACGCTGCTCCAGCAACCCTGCCTCGCGTAACAGCCCCCCGGTGCCGGGTCGGAAACCCGGAAAAAAGAAGTACTTCTGCACACCCTTGAACTTCACCGACGGCAACCGATGGCACCCCACTACCCAGTCTTCGGCACTGAGGTAATCCAGGTTCATCCACAACGGCGTGCGTTCACGCGCGGCCATGGCTTCCATGTAGTCAGGCGGCAACTGGCAGGCGAAGGCGGCGATCACCACATCGGCTGCCGGTGCGCTCGACCACACGGCCGGCCAATGGCGCACATCGACACCCTCTTGCCATTGCTGGTCCAGGCGCACATCAATCTCCGGACACATACGCTCGAAGGCGCGCAGGTCGTCGACCCACAAGCGCACCTCGCAGCCCTGCTCCGCCACCAATTGCCGGGCCAGGCGCCAGGTCACGCCGATGTCGCCATAGTTATCGACGACGCTGCAAAAAATATCCCAGCGGGCTTTCATTCCGCGCTCCAACGCTCAAAGGCTCGATTGTCCGCATAAATGCGCCAATGCAGAAGGCTTGATCGCGATTATTCTGCACAGTGGCTGTGCGACAATCGCCATCAACACCCCCGGATTTGCGTGGGGGTGGATAAGACGGTACCTACGTTGTCCTTCAAGGAGCTCATCATGTCCTCTAGCGCGCCTATGTCGCTGCCCAAGCTCACGCTCGCCATTGCCCTGGGGCTGTGGCTGGGATTTATCGCCATTGCGCTGACCAGTTGGCTGGCGTCGCGCTATCTGTTCCCGCAGAGCCTGGCGCCTGTAGCCCAGGCCGTTCAGCAACTGGGCAAACCTGCAGCGGTTGCGCCGGAGCCGCCGAACCGTATGTTCGAGCAGTACCAACAGAACCTGCAGAAGCAGGAACAACAGCAGGCCCTGGACCAGGCCCGCAATAACGCACGCAACCTGTCCAACCCAAAATGCCAGTTCTGGCTGCAGCAGGACCAGAACGCACCGAATGAAAAGACCCGGGCCAATGTCCTGCAATTCTGCGATTGATGACCATGAATAAATACGCCGTTCACCAGCTGATCCTGGAAAAACTCACGGTCGACCTCGACATCGCCCAGCGCGCCGCGCAGACCGCCTACGAAACCGCGACCCACGAAGAAAATATCGCCGAAAACAAATACGACACCCTCGGGCTGGAGGCGTCTTACCTGGCAGCCGGGCAAGCCAGGCGCGTCGAGGAAATCAAGCAGGCGCTGGCGCTGTGCCAGAACCTGCCACTGCGTGCGTACGATGATCAACGTGGCATAGAAGTCGGCACATTGCTGGGCCTGGAAGACGAGAACGGCCGCCAGCAGTGGCTGTTCCTGGCACCGGATGCGGCGGGTTTGAAGGTGGACGTGGTCGGGCAACCGGTGACCGTCATCACCCCGCGTTCACCCTTGGGCAAAAGCCTGCTGGGCAAGTACGAAGGTGATGAGGTGGAGATTCTGGTGGCAGGCGCCCGGCAACACTTTACGGTTACCGAGGCCAAATAACCCCCTTAATGGACGGGCAATTCCACGCCGTCGAACAGCTCTTCCAGTTCCTGCTTGTTGTGGCACTGGATCGCCTTGGCCATGACTTCGCGGGTCAGGTGCGGGGCGAACTTCTCGATAAAGTCGCACATGAAGCCCCGCAGGAAGGTGCCACGGCGGAAGCCGATCTTGGTCACACTGGACTCAAACAGCTCGCTGGCATCCAGCACCACCAGGTCTTTATCGAGGTTGGTATCGACGGCCATCTTGGCGACGATGCCCACGCCCAGGCCCAGGCGCACATAGGTCTTGATGACGTCGGCGTCGGCGGCGGTGAACACCACTTTCGGCGTGAGGCCACGATGGCTGAAGGCTTCGTCGAGCTTGGAGCGGCCGGTGAAACCGAAGACGTAGGTGACGATCGGGTATTCGGCCAGGGCTTCCAGGGTCAGCTTCGGCAACTTGGCCAATGGGTGGCCCTGGGGCACGACGACGCAACGGTTCCAGCGGTAGCACGGCATCATCACCAGGTCACCGAACAGCTCCAGGGCTTCGGTGGCGATGGCAAAGTCGACGGTGCCATCGGCGGCCATCTCGGCGATCTGCATCGGCGAGCCTTGATGCATGTGCAGCGCCACGTCCGGGTATTGCTTGATGAAATCGCGGATCACCGGCGGCAATGCGTAACGCGCCTGGGTGTGGGTCGTGGCAATCGACAAGGTGCCTTTCTTCTCGTTGGAGAATTCCTGGGCGATCTGCTTGATGCTCTCGACTTTGCGCAGGATCTCGCCGGCGGTAGTGATGATGCGTTCACCGGCCTGGGTGACACGGGTGAGGTGCTTGCCGCTGCGCGCGAACACTTCGACGCCCAGCTCGTCTTCGAGCAGGCGGATCTGCTTGCTGATACCGGGTTGGGAGGTGTAAAGGCTTTGAGCGGTAGCGGAAACGTTGAGGTCGTGGTGCGCCACTTCCCAGATGTAGCGCAGTTGTTGAAGCTTCATATGTGTCCCTCAAAGCAGATAGACGCCACGGGTATCAGCGACGGTATATAACTATATTAAAGGTTTGACGGATAAATCTAGAACTTTTTATCGTTTTTTACCCATCACACGTCATCACTGCGTCGACGCTGTAACGCAGGCACCAGGTAAACCGGCACGCTAGACAACTGCAGCACCCGTGCGGCGGTACGCCCAAGCGGTGTGGCGGCCGCCGTGGCATGGCTGTGGCTGCCGACGACCAACAGGTCTACGGACAGTTTGCGCAACTGCTCGAGTATCACTTCGCACGGGTCGCCCTGGATCACCCGTACCGATCGAATCAGTTCCAGGTCTTGCCCCCCGTCCCCCAACTCTTCGCGAAAACTGTCCAGCACCCGCTGCTCGATGGTCGCCATGACAGTGCTCAGCCCCTGGCTCTGCCATTCACTCAAGGCCTTCTCATCAAGGTAGCTCTGCAACACCGATTCGGCGAACAACCCGATGGGCTCGACCACATGAATCACATCCAGGTCAGCCTTGAACGTCCGCGCCAGCGCCAGCGCATGTTGCATCACATACGGCGCGTACAGACCAAGGTCCGTGGCGTACAGCATCGAACGAATCATAAAACCTCCCGGACGGCCAGGATGGAGGAGATTGAATGAGCTTAGCAGCGCCCCTAAGTCTCGGCCTGAATCCTCACCTCGTTACTGATGCCATGGGGCACATGCCCGGTGGCCACCACCTCCCTGGCTTTCTCGCAGTGACCGGCCTGGTCATCGAAAAACACATCCGCGGCAAACGCCTCCAGGAATGCGGACTTCTCCAGGCCGCCGAGAAACAGTGACTCATCCAGGCGGATGTCCCACTCACGCAAGGTCCGGATCACCCGCTCGTGGGAAGGCGCCGAACGGGCGGTGACCAAGGCTGTGCGGATCGGACAGGCCTCGTCTGGAAACTCGCGCTGCAACAAGTTGAGTGCCGCCAGGAAACCCTTGAAGGGGCCACCGTGCAAAGGCTGGCGTGCCGACTCGCGCTCGCTGGCCTGGAACGCCTCCAGCCCGCCGGCCTGGTACACGCGCTCCGATTCATCGGAGAACAGCACCGCGTCACCGTCAAAGGCAATCCGCAGCTCTTCGCTGGACGCCCGGCGCGGACCGCCCGACAGAATCGTCGCCGCGGCAAAGCCGGCATCGAGGGCACTGCGTACATCTTCAGCATGGGTGGAAAGAAACAGGTGACAGCCAAACGCCGCCAAATAGGGATAAGGACTACGCCCACCGACAAAGGCTGCGCGGGAAATATCCAGGCCGTAATGCTGGATGGAATTGAACACGCGCAAGCCGGTGTCGGCACTGTTGCGCGATACCAGTACCACCTCGACCCGAGCACGGCCCAGGCTGGCATTGAGGCTCAGCAGCTTCTTGACCAGCGGAAAGGCGTCACCGGGCTCGAGGATCTCTTCCTCGTGTTCGATCTGGTATTTACGGTAGGCCTCCACCCCTTGGGCCAGGTAGACCTTGTGGCTGTCGCTCAGGTCGAACAGTGCCCGCGAGGAAATCGCCAGCACCAGTTTGTCGCCCAATCCCTTTGCCATGGTACGTCCCCCGAATCAGCGGTTATGCCGATCAATAAAGCTCAAGGCCTGGTACAGCGCCTGCATTCGTGGCAATTCGCAACCCGCGGCCTTGGCGGCAGCAAGCGGTCGCCCATAGATCGCCGCCAGTTCCAGCGGGCGTTTGTGTATATGGTCGTGGTACATGCTGGGCAGGTAATCGTCCATGGTTTCCGTCATGGCGAACATCTGCTCGGCGTAACTGGCGGGGATTTCATGGCCGCAGGCATGGGCGCCCTGCACCACTTCGGCCATCAGCGCCTGGATCAGCTCGCGGCTGGATTCGTCCGCCATCATTGCCGTGGTACCCGTTCCCAACAGTACGGAGAGGCCATTGTAAGGCACGTTCCACACCAGCTTGTGCCAGCGGGCCTGATGCACATTGGCCATGGCCTGGGACTCGATGCCGGCCTTATGAAACAACGCGGCACCGGCTTCGACAATAGCCTTCTGGCGGGCCTCATCGTTGGCGGCCGTGCCGCTGTGGTAGCCCAGGTTGACCCGGCCCAACGCCTGATGCTCGACGACGCCAGGCGCGGAGCGGTGTACGCCGATGTAGCACAGCCCGCCCAGTAGATGCAGGGATGGCGGCAGGTGTTCACGCAGACTGTCTTCGACATCCAGGCCGTTTTGCAGCAACACCACCTTGGCGTCCGGCGCCGCGACCTGGGCGAGGGTCGGGGCCAGCTCGACATTGCCGGTGGACTTGGTGCCCACCAGCAACCAATCGCACGGCGGCATGTCCGCGGCATGGGCGTAGGCCTGCACCGGGCGCAGTTGCAGGTTGCCATGCACACTGCTATTGACGCGCAGGCCGTGCTCGCTGACCGCCGCGTATTCGCTGCGCAGCAGGAAGTGCACGTCGAAGCCCGCGCGTGCCAGCATCACGCCATAGAAGCCACCGATGGCGCCGGTGCCGATAATGCCGATACGTGGCGACTGTACTGTCATGGCAGTTCCTCCGGAGTGCGGCTAAGTGCTTGGTCAATGGTTTCGGTCAGGTCAGAAAGCGTAATACGTGTCTGTATTTGCCCGAGGAACTGACCCTCGCACACCACGAACAACGCCGGCAAATGAAAGATCTGGTAGCGTTCGACCGCACCGCCATTGTGCCCGGCATCCACCCAGCACACGCGGTCCACCGGCAAACGCCAGCCCGGCAACTGCTGGCGTGCCCAACGGCAACTGGAACACCCCACGCTGGTGAACACCACCAGCGAAATACCTGGCAATCCCAACAATTGCTGGTCAATATCCAGGTCGGTCAATTCCAGTTCCTTCACTATACTGCTGCCACCGCCGTCAACTGGACGGTGCTCGGAGTCCGTGTACATGGGTCGTTTTTTACCTCACCCTGATGATGTCGCTGTCGAGTTAATCCAACGCCCCTCTCCCGCCATCCCCCGCCAACGCCTGCACACTATCGGCCTGGGCGGCGTTGCCTGCAATTGGCCCCGCGCATGGCGCCAGGGCACGGCCGTTGACCTGCACATTCCCTCCCTGGGCGCCACGGCCCGATATCCGGGGTATGTGGCGTGGTGTCGCAAGGTGGAAAACGGCTACCGCGTGGGCATTTCGTTTACCGATGAACATGCGTTGTTCGGTGCGCGAATGGGTGAGCAAGCATGCCGGATAGAGCGCTACTGCCGCCAGCACGAAGATGCCGAGCCGACCCCGCAGCAACTCGAAGCCCTGGCCCGTGAGTGGGTGGCGCGCCATGCCGGCGAGTTCGCCCATGAGACGTTTGTGCGGCCAGCGCTGGATTAAAGCGGGCTTTGCCCATTGTCGCGGGCCCGTGTTACGCGCTAAGGTTCCTCCCCCCTGCATTCAAATCATGCTGTGCCCGCCGCACGGGGATGGCTGGCGGCCGGCACCCGTGACCCTGGCGAGTAACACGATGGCTGATTTACCGATCAATGACCTAAACGTCGAATCCAACGAGACCCTGATCACACCCGATCAGCTCAAGCGCGAAATCCCTCTGAGCGACGCTGCCCTGCAGACCGTCACCAAAGGCCGCGAAGTCATCCGTGACATTCTCGATGGCACCGACCACCGCCTCTTCGTCGTGATCGGGCCTTGCTCGATCCACGACCTCAAGGCTGCCCACGAATACGCCGAGCGCCTCAAAGTGCTGGCGGCAGAAGTGTCCGACACCTTGTACCTGGTGATGCGCGTGTATTTCGAGAAGCCGCGTACCACCGTGGGCTGGAAAGGCTTGATCAACGACCCGTACCTGGACGACTCGTTCAAGATCCAGGACGGTTTGCACATCGGTCGTAAATTGCTGCTGGACCTGGCCGAAATGGGCCTGCCCACCGCCACCGAAGCCCTCGACCCGATCTCCCCGCAGTACCTGCAGGACCTGATCAGCTGGTCGGCCATCGGCGCGCGCACCACCGAGTCGCAGACCCACCGCGAAATGGCATCCGGCCTGTCTTCGGCCGTAGGCTTCAAGAACGGCACCGACGGCGGCCTGACCGTGGCGATCAACGCGCTGCAATCGGTCTCCAGTCCTCACCGTTTCCTGGGTATCAACCAGGAAGGCGGCGTCTCCATCGTCACCACCAAGGGCAATGCCTACGGTCACGTGGTGTTGCGCGGCGGCAATGGCAAGCCCAACTATGACTCGGTCAGCGTTGCGCTCTGCGAGCAGGCGCTGAACAAGGCCAGGATCAAGCCGAACATCATGGTCGACTGCAGCCACGCCAACTCCAACAAGGACCCGGCGCTGCAGCCGCTGGTGATGGAAAACGTCGCCAACCAGATCCTCGAAGGCAACCAGTCGATTATCGGCCTGATGGTCGAGAGCCACCTGAACTGGGGCTGCCAGGCGATTCCAAAGGACCTGGCCGACTTGCAGTACGGCGTGTCGATCACCGATGCCTGCATCGACTGGCCCGCCACCGAGAACACCCTGCGCAGCATGCACGCCAAGCTCAAGGACGTATTGCCGAAACGCAAACGCAGCTGAACCTGTATTTGAAAGATGCGCACACAAAAACGCCGGGCTGAGCCCGGCGTTTTTCATGCTGCGTTTTATGTTGTGCGTTATAGCTTCGCGGCATGGCGCTGGTGGCGCTCCATGTAGCGTTCGACATAGGAGCATGACGGGATCACCGTGTAGCCTTGCTCTTCGGCAAACTTCAACGCTTCCTCGGTCAACGCAGCTGCAATGCCACGGCCGCGCAGTGCGTTGGGCACGAAGGTCCGATAGATGTCCAGGGTCTGCTTCCCGAGGTCCATATAGGTCAGATAGGCACGATGACCGTCCACATTGGTCTCGAACTGATGACCAGCCTGGTCATGGTGGATGGACAACGCCTCGCTCATCACTACTCCTCGCGGGTCTTGGATTCTGACCCCTACCTTACCGATGTTTTTCCGGCGAAGGAACATCTACGCCACCCCGTGCCGGTTTCGACAACGAGAAAACCTTGAGCGCTCACAACCAGCACGTAGGGAATAGTAGGCACCAATCCTGTAATTGCTCAAGGCGCGCCCGTCATCCCTGCCGCTGGCGGATATAGAAAGGGCCTCGATCAACCGGTGATCGAAGGCCTGAACATTGCCGGCAGTTGAACCTTGAGACGAACAGACGCTCTTAAAGTCACCTCTACATGCACAAAAGATGCGGGGCGTGGTAAAGGCCAGCCAAACGAAAGTGTCAGCCTCGATATATAAAATTTCATCTATTTACAAGGCTTAACACATGCGGGCCGGCCTTCTCAGCCTGGATCCAATCTCCATCAGACTGCAAAAAACTGTACGGTTTTTATACGAATGTCCAAAAGATTAGCCAAAATAGATTCGGCACAAGAATTTTTTTTGCTTCTTGCGCTACGTCAGTTTACTTACTACAAGTAATGGGTAGTATGTACGCCGGCTATTAGCTCACTCTGAGAAAGTAGCCATTTAATAGAAAGTCCTTGAAGGGGAACACGATGAACAACGTTCTGAAATTCTCTGCTCTGGCTCTGGCCGCAGTTCTGGCTACCGGTTGCAGCAGCGTCTCCAAAGAAACCGAAGCTCGTCTGACTGCAACTGAAGACGCAGCAGCTCGCTCCCAGGCCCGTGCAGACGAAGCCTACCGTAAAGCTGATGAAGCTCTGGCTGCTGCCCAAAAAGCACAACAGACTGCTGACGAAGCTAACGAGCGCGCTCTGCGTATGCTTGAGAAAGCTAGCCGCAAGTAATAATCCCTCGGGATTGTTATCAAGCCGATCCATTCTTGGATCGGCTTTTTATTGCCTGCGATTCGGCCCAGAACCCCGCGCAATAAAAAGCCCGCCACAGCGCAAGGCCGTGGCGGGCTCAGCAGCGGACCGGACGCTTATTGCTGCAGGTCGATCGGCGCGCTGGAAGCTATCGGTGCACCACCTGGCACACCGATCTCGGTGGGCAGGCCATCTTCGGCCGCGACGACATCACGCACCTGATCCCAGTTCACCCGCAGGTTATTGGCCAGGTCTTCACGCTTGAGCAAGGCATTGATCACCGCTGTGTGCTTATCGACCACCGACGGCGTGCCATCGTCGTTCAAGGGCGTATGCGCCTCGAGATAGACCTTGCCGCCGCTGCTGCCGAACTTGTAGGCATCGTTGATGATGCGCACCGACGTCCCCACCGGGACCATGCCGGCCATTTCCAGTACGTTGTTGTTGAACATGCGGAAGCAACCGTGGCTGGTACGGGTACCGATGCCGAACTTCATGTTGGAACCGTGGATGAGGTAACCCGGCGTCCCCAGGGTGAACTTGAACGGCCCCAGGGGATTGTCCGGGCCGGCCGGCACCACATTGGGCAACGGGTCGCCGTTGGCGGCGTGCTCGGCCTTGATCGAGGCCGGCGGCGTCCAGGTCGGGTTCGGCGTCTTGGCGATGATGCTGGTGTGCGCAATGGGCGAGCCCCAGCCTTCACGGCCAATCCCAAGCGGGAAGGTGTAGACCACATCCTGCCCCTTGGGGAAGTAGTAGAGCCGGTATTCCGCCAGGTTGATCACGATGCCCTCACGGGGGCCCGGCGGCAGGATGAAGCGTGTCGGCAGGACGATCTCGGTCCCCGCCCCCGGCAACCAGGCATCGACGCCCGGATTGGCCGCGACCATTTCCGAATAGCCCAGGTCGTAGGTGGTACCCAGGTCGGCAAAGGTGTCTTCGTACTTGGCCTTGATCACCTGGACCTGCCCGACGATGTCTTCGCCGGGTGGCGGCAGGGGCAACTGCAAGGCGGCGGCAGGACCGGCCGCACACAAGGCAGCAAGAGACAGGCAGCAGGTGACGACGGAAAGGCGCGACAACATCCGGAAAATCCTTCGCAGAACGACGGGTAGGTAAAAATCGATTGTATACGTGAAGCGGACTTCTAGCTGCCCCCTACAACTCGAAACGCAACTCGGGCCAGATTGGCGGCGTGCCACGCTTCTGCGACTCCAGGATCGCCCGGCACAAAGGGCACAGGCGCTGGTCCTGGAAAATCGAACGGTCGACCAGGGACCAACGCGGCTGCGCCGGCAATAACGTACCGCACAGGGTGCGATCGATGGAGCCGCCCAGTTCCAATTGACGCGTCACCAGATGCACCCGCACTTCCTGGCAGGCGAACAGATCCAGCTGCTCGTCCGGCTCGATCAGTTGGTAGTTAAACAGGGACCAGGCAGGACGCGACATCGGGGGCTCCAGATCAGGGGGGCGCCACCTTAGCCGAAAGCCTGCCGGTAGAAAAGCGTCATAGCAGCGGTTTTAGCGTCGGCCAGACATTTTCCAGCAATTTGCCCTGGGCGCCGACAGCCGGGTGCAGTCCATCAGCCTGCATCAACGCCGGGTTGCCACCGATACCCTCCAGGAAAAATGGCACCAACGGCACCTTTTTAGCCGTTGCGACGTCATTGAATACCTTGGCGAATGCATCGACATAGCGCTTCCCGTAATTGGGCGGAATCTGCATGCCCAGCAACAGTACCTTCGCACCGCTGGCCTGGGACTGCTCGATCATCGACGCAAGATTTTGTTGCAATTGCGCCGGCGGCTGCCCGCGCAAGCCGTCGTTACCACCCAATTCGATCACCACCACGTCCGGCTTATGCGCTGCGAGCGCCGCCGGCAGGCGCGCGAGGCCTCCGGCACTGGTGTCGCCGCTGATGGAGGCATTGACCACTTTATCGTCGAAACCTTCCTTCTTGAGCCGTTGCTGCAGCAATGCGACCCACCCTTTGCTGGTATCCAGGCCGAAACCGGCACTGATACTATCGCCAACGATCAGGACTGTACCCGCCGCTGCGTTCTGGGCCATGCACATCAAGGCCAGGCCAGCACTCAAAAACCACATTCGCATCGGATTCTCCATGGGCGCAAGCATTCTCACCGCGCGGAACCTCAGCAAAGTGGTTCCCAGCGCGGAAGGTGAACTGACTATCCTGCACGAACTGAGCCTGGAACTGAACAAGGGCGATAGCCTGGCTATCGTCGGCAGCTCCGGTTCCGGTAAATCCACCCTCCTCGGTCTGCTCGCCGGCCTCGACCTGCCCAGCAGCGGTGAAGTCACCCTCGCCGGCCAGGCGCTCAGCACCCTCGACGAAGACCAGCGCGCGCGCATCCGTGCCGAACACGTGGGCTTTGTGTTCCAGTCGTTCCAACTGCTCGACAGCCTCAATGCGCTGGAGAACGTCATGCTGCCGCTGGAGCTGGATGGCCGCAAGGACGCCCGCGAACGCGCCAGACACCTGCTGGAGCGCGTGGGCCTCGGCCAGCGCCTGACCCACTCCCCACGCCAGCTTTCCGGGGGCGAACAGCAACGGGTAGCGATTGCCCGCGCCTTTGCCGCCGAACCGGACGTGCTGTTTGCCGATGAGCCCACCGGCAACCTCGACAGCCACACCGGCGAGCGCATCAGCGACCTGCTGTTCGAGCTCAATAAAGAAAGCGGCACGACCCTGGTGCTGGTTACCCATGACGAGCGCCTGGCTCATCGTTGCCGACGCCTGATCCGCCTTGAAGCCGGCCTGATGGTCGCCCCCCTGGAGCCTTGATGGCACGTTTGCCGCTGTTGCGCCTGTTCAGCCTTGCCCTGCGCCAATTACTGCGTGATGCCCGCGCCGGCGAATTGCGTGTGTTGTTCTTCGCCCTGTTGGTGGCCGTGGCCGCCAGCACCGCCATCGGTTATTTCGGCGCCCGCCTCAACGGCGCCATGCTGTTGCGCGCCACGGAGTTCCTCGGCGCCGACCTGGTACTCGAAGGCAGCTCACCGGCCCGCCCCGAACAAATCAGATCCGGGACCGAACTGGGCCTGGATCACGCCCGTGTGGTTGAGTTTTCCAGCGTCATTGCCACCGATAATGGTATCCAGCTCTCCAGCATCAAGGCGGTCAACGAGCAGTATCCGCTACGCGGTCAACTCAAGAGCGCAGCAGCCCCCTTTGGGGACGAAACCCCGGGCGGCGGGCCGAAACCCGGTGAAGCCTGGGTCGAGTCGCGGCTGCTGACGGCACTGGACCTGAACGTCGGCGACACTATCGATGTGGGTATGAAGACCTTGCGCCTGGCACGCGTACTGACCTACGAGCCGGATCGCGCCGGCAACTTCTATAGCCTGACGCCCAGGGTGATGATCAACCTGGCGGACCTCGACGCCACCGGCGTAGTCCAGCCAGGCAGTCGCGTCAGCTACCGCGAGTTGTGGCGTGGCCCGCAGGCCAGCACCGCGCTGCAAACCTATCGTGACCTGATCAAGCCGGGGCTCGCTGCCAACCAGCGTCTTCAGGATTCACGGGACGGCAACCAGCAGATCGGCGGCGCCCTGGGCAAAGCCGAGCGCTACCTGAACATGGCCAGCCTGGTGGCCGTGCTGTTGGCCGGCGTCGCCGTGGCCCTGTCGGCCAACCGCTTTGCCACCCGCCGTTTCGACGCCAGTGCGTTGCTACGTTGCCTTGGGTTATCGCGACTCGAGGCCATGTTGCTGTTCAGCCTGCAATTGAGCGTACTGGGGTTGCTGGCGAGCCTGGCCGGCGCCCTGCTCGGTTGGCTGGCACAGTTTGGCCTGTTCTATTTCCTGCACGACCTGTTGCCGGCGGATGTTCCGCCTGGTGGACTGTTGCCGGCCATTGCCGGGATCGGCACCGGGCTGGTTGCTCTCGCGGGATTCGCGCTGCCACCGTTGGCCGCCCTCGGTCGCGTACCGCCGCTGCGAGTGCTGAGGCGCGACCTGCTGCCTATCCCGTCCAGCACCTGGATGGTCTACGGCGCCGCGTTGTTCGCCCTGGGCCTGATCATGTGGCGCCTGAGCCTCGACCTGGTGCTGACCTTCGCCCTGCTGGGCGGCGGCGTGGTCGCCGCGCTGGTTCTGGGGGGCTTGCTTCTGCTGCTGTTGCAGAGCCTGCGACGCCTGTTGGCCCGGGCGTCCCTGCCGTGGCGCCTGGGCCTGGGCCAATTGCTGCGCCACCCGCTGGCGGCGGCGGGCCAGTCCCTGGCGTTCGGCCTGATCCTGTTGTCCATGGGCTTGATCGCCCTGCTGCGTGGCGAATTGCTGGACACCTGGCAAAACCAGCTGCCCAAGGACGCCCCCAACTATTTCGCCCTGAATATCCTGCCGGCCGATAAGGACGCCTTTGGTGCCCGCCTGCTGGAAGTGCAGGCGCAATCCGCGCCGCTGTACCCGGTCGTGCCAGGTCGGTTGATCAGTATCAATGGCGAGCCGGTACAGGAAATAGTCAGCAAGGACTCCAGCGGTGACCGCGCCGTACAACGCGACTTGAGCCTGACCTGGGCCGCCGACCTGCCGCCGGGCAATACCCTGACCGAAGGCTCATGGTGGTCGCAACAACCCCCCGATGGAATGCCCGGAGTCTCGGTAGAAGCCAAGGTCGCGCAGAGCCTCAAGCTCAAGTTGAACGATCACCTGGTGTTCACCATCGCCGGGGAAAACCGTGAGGCGCGGGTTGCCAGCCTGCGAACCATCAACTGGGATAACTTCCAGCCGAACTTCTTCATGATTTTCCAACCGGGAACCTTGACGGACCTGCCGGCCACCTACCTGACCAGCTTCTACCTCGCGCCAGGGCATGATCAGCAGATCGTTGATCTGTCCCGCGCCTTCCCGGCGGTGACCATCCTGCAGGTCGAGGCGCTGCTGGAGCAACTGCGCAGCATCCTCGCCCAAGTGACACTGGCGGTGGAGTACGTGTTGTTGTTTGTGCTGGCCGCTGGGATGGCGGTGCTGTTCTCCGGCCTGCAAGCCACCTTGGATGAGCGTATTCGCCAAGGTGCACTGCTCCGGGCACTGGGCGCGGAGCGCAAGCTGCTGGTCAAGGCGCGGCGCATCGAGTTTGGCTTGCTGGGCGCAGTCAGCGGCTTGCTGGCGGCACTGGGTACCGAGTTGGTGACGTGGGTGCTGTACCGCTATGCCTTCGACCTGGCCTGGCAACCGCACCCCTGGCTGTTGCTGCTGCCTGTGATCGGCGCCGCATTGATCGGCGGTGCCGGGGTGTTCGGCACGCGCCGTGCGCTGAATGCCAGCCCGCTGACGGTTTTGCGCGAGGGCTGAGCGGTCCATGACCCGCCTGCCTCACGGGGGGCGGGTCAATGTCGCTTACTTCACGTACTCGATAGCGGTGATCCACCAGCACACCTCACCTCCCGGGGTCTGCACAATGGCCTCATCGTCGACTTCCTTGCGCAGCAGCGCACGGGCCATTGGTGAATCGATGGAAATATAGTCCATCCGATCATAAATCTCGTCATAGCCGACGATACGAAAACGCTTGGTCTCGCCCTGTTCGTTTTCAATCTCGACCCAGGCGCCGAAAAACACCTTCCCCTCCTGCTCGGGCATGTACTCCACCACACGCATGTCTTCCAGGCGCTTGCGCAAGTAACGCACCCGCCGGTCGATTTCGCGCAGCAGCTTCTTGTTGTACTGGTAGTCGGCGTTCTCGCTGCGATCCCCCAGGGAAGCAGCCCATGTCACCTTGCGCGTGGTATCCGGGCGCTTTTCGCGCCACAGGTAATCCAACTCTTTCTTCAGCGCTTCATGACCTTCTTTGGTTATCAGCTTGGTACTCAAACGCATGCATCCCCAGGCAATGTCCATAGGTACCGATAAGGCAGGAAATCACATCCAGGCGTCGGTTCGCTGGCGCTGATGATAAATGAACCCAGGAAAGTAGCCAGGCCTGTCTAGCTATCCAACGTCTGATCCAGTTCAAGCAGCACGCCCCGCAAGCTCTGGCGTAAACTCGAGACTTGCGAGGTCATCACCTTCAGGGCTTCGGTCCGCTGACTGACTGCCAGGGACTGGTCATGCAGTTGAGCGGTGCGCTGCTCCAGATCCCGGCCCCTTTCATCCAACTGGGTTTGCTCCTGCTGCAAGCGGGCCTGCCATTGATCAAGCGCGGTTTCCCTCTCCGACGCAGCGAGTTTCTGTTGGGCCAGCTCCTGAGCAACACGAGCCAGGTTGGTCAGCGTACTGCCTACTTCAAACAAGTGGTCGTCGTCCGCGGGCGCCGAAAGCTTCGGCTGCGCCGGGGCGCTTGGCTCATTCAGGACAACAGGTACATCCTGGACAATGGCCACAGGCGCGTCGACCAACATCTGCCGGGGCTCTTCTACGACAGGTTCAGGTACGGGAAGCGGAGTAGGCTCGGGTGGATTCGCCCCCCTGACAGATGAACTCATTTTCGATGAGAAACGAATGGAAGGCACAATTAATGAAGCACTTTCGATTGCCGGCAGCACCGGCGCAGACATTCCCAGGGAGATCACTTTCATCACCAGGGCCTTCTTGATGATCACCGAATGATGCTCTTCGGGCCTCGCAGGCGGCAGCTTGCAGCCTTTTAAATCGATAAAATGATAAGGCACCTGAGTTTCGGTAACACCCGCTTTAGTGCCTGCCGCCGCCGAGGTGAGAATTTGCTTGAAAACATGCATTGCCACATGCAGGTCCTCCTTGGACTCCACTCCCCCCAGAAAATACCGATCAAGTTTTTTGCGCAAGGCTGCGACATACACCCTGGAACTCGCCGGCTCAACCTCTTCATCCAAGCTATAAACAAGAAAGTTGGAGGCAATCTGGCCTACAGCAAACCCACAGAGCAATGCACCGTTAACCGGAGCATCTTGACCATCGCGTTCAAGAACAAGGGTACGTAGAAGCATCATGGTGATCGGGCCTCATTACAAAATTCGAAAAGTCTCTATAACCTTCAGACCATCACTCAATAATTAAAGGTTAAAAACACAAAACAATTGTTTCAGCGACGTGCCTAGCGCGCACGTAGGACTTTTCCTATTAATGCTGAGCGGCGTTCCCAAAAACAGATATTGCTCGTACCCTTTTCAAACTCTCCCTCCACGACCACACCACGCTAAATGATCGAAATCATCAACCTGACAAAACATTTAAACAATAAGAAAATAATCAGCGATTTTTCATTCAGCGCAAACAAACAGGAATGCCTGGGACTATTCGGAGAAAATCCTACAGTTAAAACGGCCCTTCTCGACGTAATATCGGGCTCGACCACGCCTTCCAGCGGGCATATAAACATCCAAGGCTTCAATACTAAAGCCCATCCATTAAGAGCAAAAAAACTTATCGGCTACCAACTTCACAGATGCGTCAGTCATCCTACGATGTCGGTTAAAGAATTCCTTGACTACATCGCGGCCATTCGCGGACTGCGCGGCACCGAAAAACGCGCACAGGTGGACTATGCCGCTACGCAACTGGAGTTGTTGCCGGTGCTCAACGCTCCCCTCGAGGCTCTCTCCATCGGTTTGAAGCGCAAAGTCACCATTGCCCAGGCCATCCTGCACACCCCTGCCTTGCTATTACTGGATGAACCGACCGAGGGGCTGGCACCTGATCAGAAATACAAATTCAGGAGCCTCATCCAGTCATTGACGCAAGAAATGACCGTGATCGTCGCTTCCCGACACTGCGATGAATTATCCGAACTCTGTACGCGCGCCCTGGTTATCGCAGGTGATCGCCTGGTGGCCGATACCCCCATGCCAGATCTGCAACGCGACTCTCGCCATTTCCAGGCGGTCACCCTCGCCGCAGATGCCCCCTTGGACCTGCTGGCTCTCGCCGTACTGCCGGGGGTGGCAGGCATCGAAGAACATCGGCATGCACCCGGCACGGTGACCGTCCTGGCCATGCCGGGGCACACCATCTACCCCCATATCAATACGCTCATTGCCAATCGTCGCTGGAAAATCAACTCACTGAGCCTGGAGCCTGGTCGCCTCAGCGACGTAGTTCATTATCTGAGCCGAGAGACCCCCCTTTGAAACTGCTGCCCGTCATATTCAAGCGTCAACTCGTCCACTATGCCGGTACACCCGGCACCTATCTGAGCATTGCCATTTTTTCAGTACTGTCCGTGGCATTGGGGTTGCACATGAGCGCCTGGCCAGAACAGGACAGCAGTCACTTGCAGGTTTTCTTCCAGCTACACCCCTGGCTCTATTTATTGCTGATTCCAGTACTGGCGGCACAACTCTGGTCGGACGAGTCCAATGCCGGTTTTCTCGACCTGATGAAAACATTACCCATCACCACGTTTGAATGGGTTATCGGCAAATTTCTAGCAGCCTGGGTCGTGGCGGCCACAGCCCTGATATTGACCTTCCCTCTCGTGATCATTGCCAACTACCTGGGAGTGGCGGACAACAGCGTTATTGCCTCGCAATTTATATCGAGCTGGCTGCTGGCGGGCAGTTATCTAGCCGTCGGCTGTTTTATTTTCACACTGGTGCGGCAACGCACTGCCCTTTTCATACTGACTGTGGGCTTTATGCTTATCGTCAGCGCATTCTCTTATTTACTCGATGCACTTGAACATCAAGCCCCCACCTGGGCGGTGGACAGTCTGGTCTCCCTCAGCCCTTTTTCGAGGTACAGCGCTATCGACAATGGAAAGTTCACGCTTCGTGACATGCTTTACTTCATCAGCATGATCTTGGCCTTTCTCGCAGCGACGACCGTCACTCTCAACTATAGACACAGCTGAGAAGGAAAGCCCTCCATGCGACCTACTCTGCGCACCGGCATGACACTCACTGTTATCCTGTTACTATTCCTGGCGTTTAACTTAGTTTGGGTAGGAAAAATTCCAAATATCCGATGGGACTTCTCACAAGGAAAAACGCATACCCTATCGCCTCAAGTACGACAGTTACTCGCGTCATTGGAAAACCCTGTGGATTTGTATTATTTCAATGCCCATGACAGCCCTGGACGAAGCTACACCTTGAAACGCTATGGCAAGCGCATCGAAGACCGGTTGATGGAGTACGAAAAAGCAGCAAAAGGCATGATCAACCTGCACCTTATTGATCCCATACCTTTTTCAGAGGACGCCTACAAAGCCAGATTGTTTGGCCTCGACGACAATGCGGGATTCATGGGCCTGATCGGCACCCGAGCCGGCTATGGAGCGCAACGCATCGAATCATTCAGCCTGGATCGTGAGCCATTGCTCGAATATGAAATCAGTCATTTGATCTACAAGTTGCAGCATCCGGAGCGCCCCGCTATCGGACTGCTGTCAGGGCTGGCGATGGGAGAATCCGCGGACCGATTGTTGAAGGAACTGCAGCGACATTTCAATCTGGTCAATCTGGGAGCAACCACCGAGCGCGTGCCGGAACAGGTCAAGACGCTCATGGTCGTGCATCCACAGGCGCTGCCTGAGCAGTCGTTATATGCGGTTGAACAATTTGTCTTAAAGGGCGGTAAATTGATGGCATTTATCGACCCGTTTAGCGAGCAAAGCTCGCCCCCCCCATCCGCCAATACCCGACTGACTGATTTGCTTGCCGCTTGGGGAATACAGATGCCGGCGAACAAGTTTCTGCTCGATCACCGCTACGCGGCGTCGCACACACCAGTGAAAGGGAAGTTCACAGTGCAGCATCCGGGCAGGTTGATCCTGCCCCGGCAGGCAATGAACACAGGCGATCCGAGCACCTGGAAATTGAATAACGTGACGGTATCAAGCAGCGGCGTGCTGTTTCGCCGCCAGAAAGGCCGCACGACCCTGACCCCTCTCCTGCAAAGCTCCCTGCAATCCGAGTTGCAGGAAACCGACCGGCTTGCCTCAGCAACCGAGCTTGATTCAACGGCCGATGAGGCCTCCAGCCAAACACAACGCCATGTGATTGCAGCCCGTATAGAGGGGCCTGCCTATTCAGCATTCCTCGATGGCGTGGAAGGACAGCCGGCAGCTGTGCAAAAAGCGGCGCAGATCCATGTGGTGGTAGTCGCCGACACTGATTTGCTCACGGATCAAGTCAATAGCCCAGCGCCCGACAGCAACACATTGTTTATCTTGAATACGCTGGATAACTTGTCCGCCGGTGATGTACTGACCAATATTCGCCCGCACGCGTCGGCGCAAAGATCGCCAAACAGGCTGGAACGGATGCGCGACAGCGCCGTACACGCCTACACGCAGAAGGCGACTGAATTGGAACAACGCCTGCTACGGACAGAACATGAATGGCAAATGCTGCGCCCAACGGAGGTGCAGCTCGGCTCCCAGACCGTGGACACCACCACCCAATTGGTTGCACTCAACAAGGAGCGACTGCGCTTGCCAATGGAATTACATGCCTTGAAAGCCGAGGCATACGCGCAGGTACATCGCCTGGAGTTCGCCATAAAAATGCTCGTGGCACTGGCGATACCCCTGATGCTATGCCTGGTTGCCTGGGTGGTTTTTCTGTGCAATCGACGGCGTCGACTACAGGCGGGCGTCGCGCTCTACTGAGTTCAACGCCTGGCAATCAGCCCCTGCCGGGCAATGCGGGTCAATTGTCGGATGACTTCCTGCGCGTCGCTCGCGCTGGGGGCCTGGATAACCGCAAGATCGAAGCTGTTATTCGCAAACCGGGCAAGAGAATCGCCATCTTCCACAAACTGAATCAAGAATGCCGATGGCCGCCCGCTGCGACGTGGCCACCCGTCCAGATAACGTAAGAGCGTAGGCTGATGCTTGCCGCCCAGGAGGATTTTTGGATTGCGTTGGGTGAGGTCCGCGGTGATCGGGGCCAGGCGTATCAGGGGGCGTAGTGCATTCATCGTGTCGTGTCTCTGCCTCAAAAGTCTGCGGGCAGGTGAGAGGCAACACCGAACCAGCGCTTTAGCGGTATTTCGAAGTTGCCTCCCCAGGGGAGAACAGGCTTCTGTCGGGCCCTATTGATGAGACCCAGTGGCGCCCCGCAATTAGCTGTTTAAATCGGCGCATGGGCAGCATCCTAGAGAAGCCGGTGGGGCGGTGTCAAGAATCCCGAGCAACGAAAAGGCCCACACAGTGGTGGGCCTTTTCAGAGTTTTGTGCCGGTGTCAGTTGGCGATGGCGCGGTCGGCAGACAGTTTGCCAGCACCTTCCAGCAGCACCGCCAGGGAGCCGCCCAGCAGGGCCAGTGCGAACTCATAACCGTTGTTGGCCATGAACAAGCCGTTATGGATATGCACCGAGAAGATCGCCACCAGCGACAGAATGGTCAGGCCCAATGCCGCCGGGCGTACCAGCAAACCGATGATCAGTGCCAGGCCGGCAAAGAACTCGGTTCCGCCCGACAGCAGCGCCATCAGGGTACCCGGCGCCAGGCCAATGCTTTCCATCCACTGGGCGGTGCCCGCCAGGCCATAGCCGCCAAACCAACCGAAGAGTTTTTGCGAACCATGGGCGGCAAAGATGATGCCGACGACGATGCGCAGGATGGTCAGGCCGTAGCCGGCACGAGTGGACAGTACGCTTTTGATCATTGGGCTCATGGGGGTGGATCCTTTTCGAAGTAGGGGTTGGTTGGCCGCTATATTAATCAGTTTAAGTAATGATAAAAGCCGAAAAAATGCCTGATTAACATCGAAAAAATAGATTATTTCGAGGCGATTTTCGGCGCCGGCGGTTCCAGGGACTCTCGCTCCCGATCAAACGCCAAGTAGTACTTGTTGACGCTATTAACATAGCTGACGCCCCCCATCCCCACCTGCTCCATGGCGATGCGTTCCACCTGGAAGAACCATTGGTTTGGATTCAGGCCCCGGCGCCTGGCCTCGGTGCGCATGCCCTGCACCCGCTCCGGCCCCATGTTGTATGCAGCCAATACGAAGGCCATGCGCTCGCGCTCGTTGAGCTTGGGGCTGGCGAAGAATTTACGACGGATCAACGCCAGGTAACGCGCGCCGGCCTGCACATTGCTGTCGAGACTTTCGATGTTGTTGACGCCCACCCGCTGCGCTGCCGAAGGGGTGATCTGCATCAGGCCCGTAGGGCCGCCGCTGTTGCGCGCACCCGGGTCAAAAGCCGACTCCTTGAACGCCAGCGCCGCGAGGTTCAGCCAGTCCATGCCTTGCTCACGGGCGTGCTTTTGCAATACCGGGCGCAGTTTTTCCAAGCGCTGGCGGTCGACACGGGCCAGTGGGTTGCGCACCTGGTAGAGGCGCCGATAGATGCGTTGGAATGCCACATCCTGGTCGGACGGCGTGCGATAGGTCTTGAGAAATCGATCAATACTGGCCCGCAGCATCGAGGCGTCCTGGCGCACAAACCAGTACTCATCGCCCGGTTCGCTGATTGCCACCTGCTTGTCGAAGCGCAACTTGGGCAGGATCTTCGACCAGCGCTCAGCAATCGGCTTCTCGACAATAGTCAGGTGAAAAATACCCGCCTGGACCATCTCCAGCACATCCTCCACCGCCAGGGTCGGGTCCACCCATTCCACCTTGACCGGCGGCTGTTTGTGCAAGGCCAGTTTCTGGTTGACCTGGCTGATGGCATCCGCCGCCGCGCTGCCGGTGGTCAGCGCCAGGGTGCGCCCGGATAGCTGCTCCAGCTTGGTAAACCGCCGCTCACCCTTCACCCCCACCAGCCATAACGGCACACCGCTGGCGATCGGATCGCTGGTGCTGATCTTGTGTGCGGCCTTCACATCCAGCAATTCACCGGGGGCCACCAGGTCGCCTTCGCCACGGGCGAGTGCGCCGAGCAGTTGGTCCTTGGCCTTGGGAATGATCTTGAGGTTGATTTCCTGGCCATCACGGGCGTGGCCATTGAGGTATTGCTCGAACGCACGCAGACGATGGTATTCGACACCGATGGCCTGGCCCTGGACCTCGCCGGAACTGTTACGGCTCTGGTTGACCAATACACGCAGGGTGCGACTCGAGCGAATCTCCGCCAGGTCACGCACCTTGCCGGGCCTGGTCACTTCCAGCGGCCCGTCCAGACGCGCGAGCGCCGCCGCGGGCAGCAGCAGCGTCAGGCACAACATAAGCAACGCCGAGGGTCGGATCATCCGCTCTCCGGAAAGAATACTGGCCAACACCCTCGCGAAAAACGAGGCGTTGGGGGTCAGATACAGAGCGCTTTAAGCGCTGGCAAGACGCGCAACGGTGGCACAGTGCAAGGCGTGCAGCCAACCACGATGTCACTTGCGACGTTCAAAGACAGCTATAACTCGTTGTAGTTCTTCGTTTTTCTTATAAATCTACAGCTCTGATATGCTTTCCGGCCGCAGGCGGAGATAGCACCATGCAACTCATTGATATCGGCGTCAACCTGACCAACCCCAGTTTCGACGAGAAGCACCAGGCCGTTCTCGATCGCGCCTATGCCGCCGGGGTGCAACAATTGGTGCTCACCGGCACCAGCGTCGACGGCAGCGAACAGGCCTTGGAACTGTGCGTCAACCTCGATGACAGCGGCCAACGCCTGTTCAGCACGGCCGGCATCCACCCCCACTCCGCCAGCGATTGGAACGGCGATAGCGCCAGGCGCCTGCGCGGTTTACTCAGCGAAAGCCGCGTACGTGCGGTGGGCGAATGCGGGCTGGATTTCAATCGGGATTTCTCTCCGCGCCCGCAACAGGAAAAAGTCCTCGAAGAGCACTTCGCTCTGGCGGTTGAGCTCAAACTGCCGGTGTTTCTCCATGAGCGCGACGCCAACCAGCGTCTGCTGGAGATCCTCAAGGACTACCGCGACCACCTGAGCGCCGCCGTGGTGCATTGCTTCACCGGCGAACAACCGGCGCTGTTCAGCTACCTCGATCTCGATTTGCACATTGGCATTACCGGCTGGATCTGTGATGAACGCCGTGGGACGCACCTGCATCCGTTGGTCAGGGAAATTCCCCGTGGTCGTCTGATGCTGGAGAGCGATGCGCCCTACCTGCTGCCGCGCACCCTGCGTCCAAAGCCGAAAAACGGCCGTAACGAACCCGCCTACCTACCGGAAGTGCTGCGCGAAGTCGCCCTGCATCGCAACGAAACGGCCGAGGACCTGGCTCAGCACAGCACCGCCTGTGCCCGCGCGTTTTTTGGGCTGCCTGCCGTGGATTGATGCGGTGCATTGACCCATGTCAAAACCGCTTTGCTGAGTAGCGGCACAATAATGGCACCTTGCCAATGCTGTTTCCGCTATCAGAGAAAACCTTCCATGGGTGCCTGGCTTAGCAATATCTCGCTGAAATACAAATTCTGGGCCGTCAACGCGGTCGCCTTTATCACGACCCTGCTCCTGGTGCTGTACGCCGTGCATCTCGAACAGCAATCGCGCAGCCATGCGTCCCAGGCTTCGGCACAGGCCCAGGCGCAATTGCTCGGTGCCTGGCCGGCCGACAAGGCCCTGCCCAATAGCGAGCACTGGCTGACGTTTGCCCGCGGCCAAGTCCCACAGCTGGCCGATCAGGATCTGTCAGCCCTGAGCAGCAACACGGGTTGGGTCGAACTCAACCCCATGCCGCTGTTCGGCGAAAACACGCTGATGGGCGCTGAAGTGATCGCCCGCCCTGATGGGCAATACATCGCCGTGCTCGCCCACGCCCCCAGCCTGAGCCAGGTATTCAGTGAACGCTTCGCCAACTATGCCGTGGCGGTGCTGATCCTGATGCTGGCGATGCTCTGCGCCTCCCAATTGCTGATCCGCTTCCTGCTCAGCCAACTCAACACCCTCAAGGACGTGATGCTGCACGTGGAGAAAACCGGCGACCTGTCGGCCCGCGTGCCGTTGGCCTGCAAGGATGAAGTCGGCCAGATGGCCAGCGCCTTCAATGCCATGCAAGCCGTTTATCAGCGCGTGGTCAGCACCGTGGCGCGCACCGCCAAGCTTCTGGACGAGGGTGCCGCTCGATTGGCCAGCAGCATGAACGAGGTACAACACGGCATGCTTGGCCAGCAAAGCGAGACCGACCAGGCCGCCACCGCCATCAACGAAATGACCGCCACCGTCTACCATATCGCTCAACATGCCGGTGCCACCCGCGACTTGTCCCAGGCCGCCGACACCCTCGCTGGCAGCGGTCAGGACGTGGTCACCCGCGTACAGCACTCAATCGCCGGCCTGTCTTCCGGCGTGCAACAGACCGCCGAAATGATCCAGAAACTGGCCGAGGACAGCCAGAAAATCAACAGCGTGGTCAGTGTGATCCACAGCATCGCCGAACAGACCAACCTGCTCGCCCTCAACGCCGCCATCGAAGCGGCTCGCGCCGGGGAAATGGGCCGTGGGTTTGCCGTGGTCGCCGACGAAGTGCGCAACCTGGCCAAGCGCGTGCAAAGCTCCACCGACGAAATCACCCGCATGGTCTCGGCTCTGCAGGCCGGCACCCGCGACGCGGTGGACTTCATGCAGGAAAGCTCGTTCAAGGCCGACGACTGCGTACAACAAGCCCTGGAAGCCGGCACAGCGCTCGCCGAAATCACCAGCGCCGTGGCGCAAATGCGTGAAAGCAACACCCAGATCGCCGTCGCCGCCGAACAGCAAAGCCACGTGGCCGAAGAGATGAACCGCGCAGTGGTGAGCATTCGTGATGTGACCGAGAACACCGTGCAACAGACTGTGGATTCGGCGACCACCAGCAATGAGCTGGCAACGTTGGCTGGTGAGTTGAGCAAGGCGATTGGGCAACTGAAGCTGTAGGGCTTCTCCACCTGTAATCCGACTCCTACGATCGACTCTGCGTTTACCCGAAGTCTTGGCGAACCCTCCTAGCCGTCCTGGCGAATAGCGCCGACTTCTTTACCTGACGAACCTCTCCAAAGTCTCTCGCCTGATCATTCAGTGCGAGGGACCGCCGATGCACCTACCCGTTAATGCCCTGGTTGTCGGGGCTGCCTCTTGATTCCCGTCATTGCCAGCTTTGTCCTGGCCCCCATGGATGCCAAGGCGCCGGACGTTGAGCGCGTCTTTCGTGACTTTCGCGGTTGCCTGAATACCTTTGATGAGTGGGCCGAGGGGTTCTTGAGCGCTTCGGCACTGGAAGTGGATCAGGTGTTCAAAGTTGGGGAAGAGGTGGCGCTGGTGGCGCCGGCTTCCTCCAAAACCCCCAGTAACACCGTCGCCAGCTGCGATGCCCAGGGATCGCTGACCCTGGTGCATATGTTCGAAAGCACTCGGTTTGTACCGATCGGCAATACGCCGGTGATGCTGCAAGCCATTGCCCAGGACGGCAGCCCGCTCGGCGCACCACTCCATCGGACCATCGGTCCCAGCGGCATCCTCGAAATCACCGAGTGTGATCGCAACCAGCCGTACCGAATCAGTTTCTACCCCAACGTTTCCAGGGATCACGTCAAGGCGCTGTATGGGTCTTATCAATCGGTGATCGCGGGGTTGGAAAGTCGCCTGCGTGACGAATGGACCAAGACCTTCCAGCCCCAATGGGACGACTTCGCCAACGCCACGCCGCCCGAACGTAGCGCGATGCAAGGTTTGGCGTTTTCAAGCGGGATGGCCAAGGCGCTCTACAACCTGTGGGACAACGTTACGCAGCTGTATGACTTGCTGGCGGACCTCAAGGCCAACAGCCAGAAGTTGTTGGCCTACATCTCCCAGACTGAACTCGATGAACTGCTGAGGCTGGGCAACGACGCCATCGCAAAGGGGCTGTTGGTGCTCAGCGATGAGCCGCTGCTGTTTATCTACATGTCAGCCATGGTCAGTTGGCTACGCCTGCTACCGCCGCCCGAGATGTATGAAGTGCTGGGCGAGATCACCGGTGAGGTACTGATCAATCTATTTCTGATCTGGGCGACCCGTGGCATGGGCGTGCAGATTCGCCTGGGCGCTCAGGTGCTGGGACATATCAAATCCGGACGAGCGCACAAGTGGCTGGAGAGGCTGGCTGATCAGTTGGTGGGGCCGACGTTGGACGCGCATGTCGAGGCGGTGAAGCCTTTGCTGCTCAGTGGCCCCGCGACAGCGATCAAGACTGTACCGGTTGCGCCGTTGAAGGTTGGGGAGCATGTGGTTTCGAACCCGGTGCCGGCGGTTCGCAGGAAGACTCAGCAGACGGTGTTGGTCAGGCAGGAGCCTGTCGATGATGTGCCCGTTTCAGGGAAGAACCCGAACGGGGATGCGGCGGCCCCTTCGGATAAGACCGTCACCAACGGCTGCCCGGTGTCGATGGTTACCGGGGAGGAATTGCTCACCCTCACCGACGGCACGTTGGATGGAATCTTGCCGTTCGAGTGGACACGGTTATATCGCACCAGTGCGGTGGAAGTGGATGTCGGGTTGGGGTTTGGCTGGAGTCATTCGCTGGCGCATCGGCTTGCGGTGTCGGGCGATTCGGTGGTGTGGACGGACCATGAGAATCGCAGTACTTCATTTCCGATGCCGACCGTTGCTCGACCCGCCATCACCAATAGCCTGGCCGAAGCCGCAATCTATTTGGGCGCATCGCCGGACGAACTGGTGTTGTCCCAGGCGTCGCGGTTTTATCACTTTCGCGACGGTGTGCTGGTCTCGATCAGTGATGCCTACGACAACCGGTTGCGGATTGCTCGGGATTTTCTGGGGCGGATTGAGCGGCTGGATAACGGTGCGAGGTGTGCGCTGTTCCTGCGCTATGCGTCGGGCCGCATCGTCGCGGTGGACTACCAGGTGCAGCGGGCCGAAGACCGTGGTCCGTATGTCTGGATTACTGAGCAGAGCATTGTTTCCTACGCCTATGACGATGCTGGCCGACTGGTCTCGGCGACCAATGCGGTAGGTGAAAGCGAGGTTTATCGCTACGACGATCAGCACGTGATTCTTGAGCGTGGACTGGCCGGTGGGGCGAGTTTCTTTTGGGAATGGGAACGGGCGGGCAAGGCTGCGCGATGTGTTCGGCATTGGGCCAGTTTTTCCCAGATGGATACGCGGTATGCCTGGGGGGACGACGGCCGTGTCACGCTGCACAACGCCGATGGCAGTCAGGAAGTGTATGTCCATGACGACCGGGCGCGGCTGGTGCAGCGGATTGATCCGGACGGTGCCCAGCATTTCAAATCCTACGACGCCAAAGGCCGGCTGACGGTTGAGCAGGATCCGCTGGGGGCGGTGACGGCGTATCAGTACGACGACGCCGGACACTTGGTGGCGTTGTTTCCCGGGGATGATGAGCCGACGTCCTACGAGCATGACAATGGCTTCGTACGGGTTGTAAGACGGGGTCTGGCGGTCTGGAAGTACGAGCGTAACGACCAGGGCGATGTCATTCGTAAGATCGATCCCGACGGACATGTTACGGATTACAGCTACGACAAATACGGGCAACTGGTTGGGGTTTGGTACCCGGATCACAGTTGTCAGCGGCTGGTGTGGAATGAGCGGGGGCAACTGATTGAGGAGCAGCTGCCCAATGGCGGGATCAAGCGGTATCGCTATGACGATCTTGGCCGTCAGGTGGCGCGCGAGGATGAGCATGGCGCGCTGACCCAGTATCAGTGGGACAGCGTGGGTCGCTTGGTTCGCGTCGTATTACCAGGCGGTGCATGTCGGGAATACAGCTACAACCCCTACGGCAAAATCAGCGCCGAACGCGATGAGCTGGGGCATGTCACCCGCTACGAATACGCCGACGGGTTGCACCTGATCAGTCGGCGCATCAACGCTGATGGCACTCAGGTCAAATACCGCTACGACAACGTGCGGTTATTGCTGACCGAGATCGAAAACGAGGTCGGCGAGACCTACCGACTTGCTTATCATCCCAACGGACTGATCCAGCAGGAAACCGGGTTTGACGGGCAGCGTACGGCCTACGTCTACGACCTCAACGGCAACCTGCAGGAAAAGACCGAACACGGTGACGATGGTAGTCAGCTCGTTACCCGTTACGAGCGAGACCACGCCGGACGCCTCGTCAGAAAAACCCTGCCCGACGGTAGCCTTGTTGAATATGCCTACGACCGCCAGGGCAACCTCCTCAGCGTCGATGACGGCCACTGGGCGCTGGCCTACGAATACGACCAACAAAGCCGCCTCACCGCCGAACACCAGGGCTGGGGCACCTTGCGCTACGGCTACGACGCCTGCGGCCAGCTTCAACACCTGCGCCTACCCGATAACAACCGACTGGTTTTTAACCATGCGAAAGGCGGCCACCTCGCCACCATCGAATTAAACGGCGCGCTGCTGACGTCTCATCTGTTCAAAGCCGGCCAGGAACACCAGCGCCAACAAGGCCAACTCCTCAGCCACTACCACCACGACGACCAGCACCGCCTGCACGCCCACGCGATCACCCAGCAACAGGACCACCTCTACCAACGCCAATACGACTATGACAAAACCGGCAACCTCACCCGCCTGCTCGACACGCGCAAAGGCGAACACCACTACCACTACGACCCACTAGGCCGCCTCACCCGCGCCGACCACTCCCAAGACCTGCAGGAACGCTTCGGCCACACCCGCGCCGGCAACCTGCTGATGCAAGACCGCCCCGGCCCCGACATCGTCGCCGGCAACCGCCTGATGATCCAGGGCGACCGCCACTACGACTATGACGCCTTCGGCAACCTCATCCGCGAGCGGCGTGGCAAAGGCCATCAACTCGTTACCGAATACCGTTACGACTGCCAGCATCGGCTGATCGGCATCACCCAACCCAACGGCCAAACCGCCAGCTACCGCTACGACCCGTTTGGGCGGCGCATCAGCAAAACCGTGGACGGCCTAACGACGGAGTTTTTCTGGCAAGGCGACAGGCTGATTGCCGAACACCATGCGGATCGCCATCGCAGCTATCTCTATGAACCCGACAGCTTTCGCCCGCTGGTTCTGTTGGAAGGCTTCGGCCCAATAGATACCAAGCCCTATCACTACCAACTCGACCACCTCGGCACGCCGCAAGAACTCACCTCTCCAGACGGCGCCATCGTCTGGTCCGCGCACTACCGCGCCTACGGCCAGATCAGCCGACTCGACAAAGGCACAATCGACAACCCGCTGCGTTTCCAGGGTCAGTACTTCGATCAGGAAAGCGGACTGCACTACAACCGCCATCGCTACTACAATCCGGATATTGGGTGTTACCTGACGCCTGATCCGGTGAAGTTGGCGGGTGGGCTCAACGCGTACCAGTACGTGCCTAACCCGACCGGATGGTTAGATCCGTTAGGGTTAGCTTGCACTTCTGGGAGCTGCCCTCCGCCACACACCGGAAACACATGGGAGTTTAACTCCGATGTAGATCTGGACTGGCGCAAACAAGACCGCAACAGCTACGAGCAAATGCACACGGGTTTAGATGAAGCCTTTCGCAGAACAGGCATATCAAGGGATGAATACAGCGTATCCAAATGGGGTAAAGACCAATATGGAAAGTCATTTCCAACTGAATGGCGTGTCCAAAGCGGCCCAAATAGGGGGGCCGAGGTGAATATTGATGACCCAATACTTGTCCCAAGCAAAGAAGGGCCGAAATCACCTCATATTGGCTATCAAACCCCCGGAAAGAGAGCGGGCGGAGGGGCAAAAAGAGGTCATATACTTCTCAAACTGGTTCCCGTTAGCCGATCAAGAATTGGGATTCACTAATGAGTTACCTGGAAGAAGAAATAGATGATGCTTTCAGGAGCTTAGAAATAAGCTTTAGAAAACTTCAGACATACGAAACCACAGCATTAATAAATAACCTGACAAAAAAGTTCTTCAAGTTCGAGAGCAGCTTCCTCGACCCCGTCGAACTGAACGAGAAAAATTCAGAGCACAACCCCAATTTCTGGAAGGAAATACAGTACCGCATTAACCAAAAAGACCTGATTTTGTTGGTACTTGATTCAACATACTCGGGCTGGGAAATCGACAATGCGCAGGATATAGCCTCTATCTTAGGTGAAACGACCGGATATCCGTTCTGGGTGACGGATAGCAAACTCACGTTTCTGGTGCACATGGATGATCATGACTGCGTTATTTGGGCTTGAAGATGGTTTGCCACAACTGGCCTTCTATCACTGTCATAGCCAACCCCAATTCGCCCACCCGCCCCCCCCCACCTAAACTCTCCCCATATTATTTCAACGGACAGAGGGTTCACCATCATGGGCAAACGTCATCCCAATCTCCCCGCCTGGCAATGGCGTAACTACCCGCAAAACCATCAGCACCCGACCAACCTGGCGTTGCACCTGATTGCCGTGCCGCTGTTTATCATCGGGTTTCTGTTGATTGTGTCCGGAGTGTTCAGCCTGAGCCTGGCCAGTTTCGCCATTGGCGTAGTCGGCATCCTCGCTGGCCTGGCGTTGCAGCGTCATGGCCATAGCCTGGAAGCCGAGGCCGGTGAGCCGTTCAGTGATCGTAAAGACGCAGTACAGCGCCTGGTGGTCGAGCAGTTCCTGACGTTCCCGCGCTTTGTGTTGAGCGGTGGCTGGTGGCGTGCCTGGCGGCTGCGCCACCGCCACTGACGATCAGGCGAAGACCACCACGGTCTGGCGGCTAAGGGCGATCAACGCGCCGGTTGGGCTCCACAGCGCGGCGGCGGCGTGACCGTAGCCGTCGCGCGCATGTTCGATGCTGACGTGGTACTGGCACCAGTCCAGGGTCGTCAACTCCTGCAACGGTTGGATGAATTCGATGGTCCAGGTCAGTGTGCTGCCCGGAGCGGGCTTTTTCAGGTGCGGCAGCAACGCCGGGGGCCAGGCGTCGACCAGGGCGAGGATATGCGCTTCGGTCAGCGGTTCCTCCTTCACATCCCCGCGCAAGCGAACCCAACCGCCCATCTCGCGGGATTTATTACCGGTAAACGGCAAACCGCCAACACTCCAACGCATCGCCAGGTGGCGCATGAATTCAGGCGTGACGCCTTTGATATAGGGCAGTTCCTGGCACTCATCCCAGTGCTTGAACGTCGGCGGCGGCTCGCTGGCCACATCGATTTCCGACTCGCGGGATGCGCCAAAACTGGCCTGTACCAGGGTCGCGACCTCACCGTTCTGCACGACACGGCCGAGCAACTGGCTGACCGCCTTGCCTTCACGCAACACTTCGACTTGATAGCTGGCGGATACATCGGGCGCAACTGGGCCAACGAAGGTGATCGCGAGCGAGCGCAATGGGCGGTCCGTCGGCACCTGGGCGCGCAAGGCTTCGTATTGCAACGCAGCAACCAAGCCACCAAAGGACGCACGGCCCTGGGCCCACTCGGCGGGAATGGTGACATCCAGCGGGTTGCTTCGGGCGGCGTCGAGCAAATCACTAAAGCGCATGGCGACCTCACATCAAAAAAAACGGATGTGCGATCTTAACCAGCGAGCAGCCAAGGTACAGCGCTTATTCCGGCCAAAAGCCGGACCGATTTAGAAACAATCCGCGCTGAGTTTGTCCAGCACGCGATCCGCCTGCCCTTCGGCCTTGGCCATGGTGCGATGCCATATCGCAACACAGGGCTGCAGATCGGCTTGATGTTCGGCCTGGGCCAACCATTGCCAGCAGTCATGCCAATCACCCAGTGCCGCTTGGGCTTTCTTCAGGCGTGGCAGGGCATTGGCGGGCAACTTATCCAGCTGGGGGTAAGCCTCGGCGGCATAGCGCACACGCTTGATCAACAAGCGCAAACGGTGGCGATCATGGTCTGGATCTTTCAGCGCTTGATCGAGTTTCTGCCATTGCTTGGCCAGGCGCTTCTCAATGCGCGGTCGCAAACCCTTGAGCAATTTCTGGTGCTCCGAGGCGCGGATAAAGCGCGGGAATGCATCAAGGATCAGCAGCAGATGCGCAACTTCCGGGCCTTGCGCCACCTGGCGATAGGCGTCGGGTTGCAGGCGCAGGCGTCGATCTGCGGCCTCGTGATAACCATGCTGATGCAAATACGCCGCCAGCACCTCTCGGTCGCGCAGCGGCGTCGTCAACTGGCCGACCGTGCCGGCGGCCAATTCAAGCTGTTCCACACCCGGCAGCCCGCGCAAAGGACGCAACAGACTGCGCAGGCGGCGCACGGTGGTGCGCAGATCATGCAGGGCTTCATCATCGGTAACGGCAGCGAGGCGAGCCTGGCAGCTCAGTAACCCTACTTCCAGGCCAATGACCTGAGCGACTAACTGATCGACCAAAGCTGACATCCTGCCCTCACTCTCAGATGAAAAATCCCACTCTGCGCTGCACGTTAACGCCCGGCGCGCGACTCACGAATATAGAACCGAGCTTTTTCGGCCTTGTTGGAGCAGCCTTCAAACGCCTCGAATTGCTGCTGGGTCTTGGCGCCCGTCAGTAACGACAAAGCCTTGGAGTAGCTGACGGTGCCGGCAAAACCTTCGGCCTTGGCCAGGTCGAGTTCTTTCCAGGCGGCATCCAATTGCGAGCCACAGCTGTCGCGGTATGCGGTTTTCCCGGCACAACCCGCCAGGGCCAACATGATCACAGGCACACACATCCAGGCTTTCATCGATGACACCTCAAAATAAAGAAAAACAGTCGTACGCTGTAGACGTTGCCTACAAGAAAAAGTGCCTTGTCCTTAGCCTGAAATCGGTAGTACCTATTGCCAGAGCATACCCGAGCCTGGGCGCTATTCTTGAAAAATATTGCCAGGCGCAACGAAGATTGAAGCGGCCCCCAAAATAGGCGCATTGTGGGCCCCCGTTTATGAAGGACATCGACCATGAAGAAACGTGTTGCCTTGGTGTTGGGTTCCGGCGGGGCCCGGGGCTACGCCCATATCGGGGTGATCGAGGAAATCGAACGGCGCGGCTACGACATCGCCTGTATCGCCGGTTGCTCCATGGGTGCCGTGGTGGGCGGGATCTACGCCGCCGGCAAACTGGACGAGTATCGAAACTGGATTGAAAGCCTCGACTACCTCGACGTGCTGCGCCTGGTGGACGTGAGTTTCCGCCTTGGGGCGATTCGTGGCGAAAAGGTCTTCGGGCAGATCCGCAAGATCGTCGGCGAGATCAATATCGAAGAGCTGCGCATCCCCTACACCGCCGTTGCCACCGACCTGACCAACCAACAGGAAATCTGGTTCCAGGAAGGCTGCCTGCACCAGGCCATGCGCGCCTCGGCAGCGATTCCCAGCCTGTTCACCCCGGTGATGCAAGGCAACCGCATGCTGGTGGACGGCGGCCTGCTCAACCCGCTGCCGATCGTGCCGGTGGTGTCGAGCCATTGTGACTTGATCATCGCGGTCAACCTCAACGCCACCAACCAGAAACACTACCAGTTGCCTGTGATCCAGCGCCCGCCGGCGTTCAAGAGCCGCTTCAACAGCCTGGCGAAATCACTGGGTTCGCACCTGCCGTTTCGCCGCAAGCAGGCCGAGCAGTTGATGAAACTTGAGCAGGAAGCCTTGCAGGCCCAGGCGGCCGAGATCAATCCGTGGCTGGAGTCGGCCGAACCCGAATCCCAGCAACCTGCCGCCGCACCGGAAAAGCCGGGGGCGCCAAAGTCGGCCACCGGTTCATTCATCATCGATAACGTCGGGCCGGCGTCATTGCTGGATCTGATCAACCAGAGTTTCGAGGTGATGCAGACTTCGCTGGCGCAATACAAGATCGCTGGCTACCCGCCGGATGTACTGATCAACGTGCCGAAGCGGGTGTGCCGGTTTTTCGAGTTCTACAAGGCGCCGGAGTTGATCGCACTTGGGCGGGAAATTGCCAGTGATACCCTGGATCGCTATGAGAGTGAGCAGCGCTGAGACAGCCGTGTCGCTAGAGCCGTGGTGAGCGGGCTTGCCCCGCGTTGGGCTGCGCAGCGGCCCCACTCAATGAGGAACGCGCAGTGTCAGGTACTCCTTTGGGCCTGGTTTTGGGGCTGCTACGCAGCCCAGCGCGGGGCAAGCCCGCTCACCACAGAATCCACATAACCACAGAATCCACATAACCACAGAACCACAGAACCCACAGAACCACAGAACCCACAGAACCCACAGAACCACAGAACCACAGAACCACAGAACCACAGAGAGGCTGACAGATCGCCTCAGGCGCTCAACAACCGATACCCCACTCCCGCCTCGGTCACGATAAACCTCGGCTGGGTCGGATCATCCGCCAGCTTCTGGCGCAGATGCCCCACCACAATCCGCAGGTAGTGACTGTCGTCGGTGTGGGTCGGCCCCCAGATGTCCTTGAGCAGTTGCTGTTGGGTAATCACCCGTCCCGGATGCCGCGCCAGTTGTGCCAGCACCGCGTATTCCTTGCGGGTCAGTGCCACCTCGGCGCCGTCCAGCAGCACGCGGCGATAGGCCAGGTCCACCGTCAACGGGCCAAACTGCAACGCCGCTTCCTGGGTCTCGCCCACCGGCGCCTGGCGCAACAAGGCGCGCACGCGGGCCAGAAACTCCTGGATGCCGAAGGGCTTGGTGACATAATCATTGGCGCCACCGTCAAGGGCTTCAACCTTCTGCCCTTCGCTGGCCCGCACCGACAGCACCAGTACCGGCACCGTCGACCACTCACGAAACTCGCGCAACACCTGCTGGCCGTCCATGTCCGGCAGGCCCAGGTCGAGCACCAGCAAGTCGGGTTTGCTCAACGCAGCCTGGGCCAGGCCTTCGTTGCCGGTACCGGCCTCGATCACTTTGTAGCCCTGGGAGGCCAGGCTGATGCGCAGGAATTTGCGGATCTGCGGTTCGTCATCAATGACTAAAATCGTCGCGGTCTGGCTCATGGCGTCCAATCAACATCCGTAGAGAAAACAGGGTAGCTCACGCCTCGCCTTCCAGGCCAGGCTGTGTCGGCAATGGCAGGAACAGCGTGATACAGGTACCGCGCCCCTCAATGCCATCGGCCACGCTGATATGCCCACCATGGGCGCCGACCATGCCCTGGCAGATCGCCAGGCCGAGGCCGGTTCCCTGCCCGCCTCGATCACCGCGTGCGGCGGTGTAGAACATGTCGAAGATCTTCGCCCGCTCATCCTCAGGAATACCGGGCCCCTCATCCGCCACGGCGAAAAACAATCGGTTATCCGAGACGCCGGCGCTCAGTTGCAATCGACCGTGGGGCGGTGAAAAGCGCGCGGCATTTTCCAGCACATTGACCAGTGCCTGTTCGATCAACGCAGCATGGACATAGAGCAACGGCAACTCCGCCGGCACATTGGTGCTCACCTGCAGAGGTGCCAACACCGCGCGCAAACGCCCGAGCGCACTGCCGACAATATCGCCGGGCGACACCCAGTCCCGCGCCAGCTTCAGCGCGCCATGGCCCAGTCGCGTCATGTCCAGCAGGTTCTGGATATAGCGGTCCAGGCGCTCGGCCTCATCGCGGGTGCCTTCGAGCAGCTCGCGACGATCCTCCAGGGGGATGGCTTCGCCGAGCGCCAGCAGGCTGTCGATACTGCCGCGCATGGAGGTCAACGGTGTGCGCAAATCGTGGGACACCGACGCCAGCAAGGCGCTGCGCAGTTGCTCGGTTTCGCCATGCAAACGGGCGGACTCCAGCTCCTGGGCCAACTGTGCCCGCGCCAGGGCCTGGGCCAGAGGCTGGCTCAAGGCGGTCAGCAAGCGACGGCGTTGGCCGCTCAATTCCAGGCCCGGCTTGGCACTGACGCCGAGCAACCCGAGCGGGCCTTCTTCGCCCGACAACGGCCACCACCACCAGCGCCCGAACGGCAAGGTGCCGGTGCCCATGCCTGCCGGCTGGTCATGCTGCCAGGCCCAATCGGCCGCAGCACGCTCGGCTTCGGTGAAGGTCAGCGGGCCGCCGGTCTCGACCTTCCAGCCACCCTGACCGTCGCGATTGACCAGGCACAGATCCAGGTCGATCCAACCTTCCAGATGGTGGGCGGCGGCACTGATCACCGCCTGGCGGTCGGTGGCGGCGGTGAGTTTGCGCGACAGGTCGAGCAGTTCGCCGGTTTCTTCCTGGGTGTCGCGCAATGCCTGCAACTGACGGCGCTGGCGCGCGGCAAGATTGCCGGTGAGCGCCGCCATCAGCAGGAAGAACAACAGCGTCAGCACGTCCTCTTCGCGCTGGATGGCGAAGGAGAAATTCGGCGGGATAAACAGGAAGTCATAGGTCAGGAACGACAACGCCGCACACACCAGGGACGGCCCCAGGCTGCTGCGCACCGCCACCAGCAACACGGCGGCAAGAAACACCAGCGAGATATTGGGCAACGGCAGCGCGCTTGCCACTGCCCAGGCCACAGCGGCGGCGACGATGGTCGCAACCACGGCCAAGGCGTAATCGAACCACACCAGGCCGCGCACATCCGGCAGGCGTGGGGCTGCGGGCACATCGTCACTGTCGAGGACGTTGATTTCCAAGCCCCGGGCATTACGCAACAGGCGCGCCGCCAAACCGCCACCGAACAGGCGACGCCGCCAACGCATTCGCGACTGCCCCACCAACAGCAGGCTGGCACGGCGTTCGGCGGCATGCTGGATCAAGGTCTTGGCCACCTCCCCCGCCCGCAGCAGCACCACTTCGCCACCAAGACGCTCGGCCAGTTGCTGGGCGTTTTGCAGGCGCAGGCGGGCCTGCTCATCCCGCGCACGGCCGTTGTCGATATGCACCAGGCTCCACGGCAAATGCCGGCGCTGGGCGACGCGACTGGCATGGCGCACCAGGCGTTCGGCCTGCGCATCGCCATCCACGCCCACCAACAAACGCCCACGCACCGCCGGCGCCGCCTGGCCGAGCTGGCGATAACCCTGGGCCAAATCGTCGTCGACATGGGCGGCGGCGGTCTGCATCGCCAGCTCGCGCAGGGCCATCAGGTTGGTCTGGGTAAAGAACGCATCGATGGCGGCGCGGGCCTGCTCCGGCACATACACCTTGCCGTCGCGCAGACGCTCGAGCAGTTCGCGGGACGGCAGGTCGATCAACAGCAGTTCGTCGGCCTCCTGCAACACCCAATCCGGCAAGGTTTCGCGAACCTGCACACCGGTGATGCCGCGGACCTGGTCATTCAGGCTTTCCAGGTGCTGGACGTTGACCGTGGTAAACACGTCGATGCCGGCGGCGAGCAGTTCCTGAATGTCTTGCCAACGCTTTTCATGGCGGCTGCCGGGGGCGTTGCTGTGGGCCAGTTCGTCCACCAGCACCAGCTTGGGCTTGGCGGCGAGCAGGCCGTCGAGGTCCATTTCTTCGAGCATCACGCCACGGTATTCGCTGCGCAACAGCGGTTGTTGCGGCAGGCCGCTGAGCAAGGCTTCGGTCTCGGCTCGGCCGTGGGTTTCAACCACGCCGGCGATCAGTTTGACGCCCTGGCGCAATTGGGTGTGGGCAGCCTGGAGCATGGCGTAGGTCTTGCCCACACCCGGCGCAGCGCCGAGGAAAACTTTGAGCCGGCCACGGCCGTCCCGGGGTAGATCGGCTAGCAGGGCATCGGCGCGGCCGGAGTCGCTCATGCGGGCAGTGTCCTTCAGATATTGATCGGGTTACAGCTTTTCCAACGCCATGTTCAGCGCCAGCACATTCACCACTGGCGGCCCCACCAGCGGGCTTTCGATATGTTCATCCATCAACCGTTGCAGGGTCGATACCGGCACATTTCGCGCGGCAGCCACCCGTGCGAGTTGATAGGCAATCGCCTGGGGTGGCAAGTGTGGATCAAGACCGCTGCCGGAGGTAGTCAGCGACACCAAAGGCACCGGGCCCTGGCCGGGCACCAACTGTTTGTTCGCGTCATCGAACACGCGGGTGGCCAAGGCCGGGTTGCTGGGGCCGAGGTTACTGGCGCTGCTGGAAACCGTCGCAAAGGCACCCGCCGAAGGGCGCGGATGGAACCAGCTGTCACCGGTAAAGTCCTGGGCGATCAGGCTGGAGCCACGCACTTTGCCGCCGGCATCGCGCACCAGGCTGCCGTTGGCCTGGTCCGGGAAGGCGACTTGGGCGACACCGGTCACCACCAGTGGGTAGGCCACGCCGGTGATCAGGGTCATGAGCACCAGCAGGCTCAGGGCCGGGCGGATTATGTTGGACATTTCAAATTCCTCAATTCGGTCTTTGCAACCTGTGGGCACCGGGGTGGTGCCCACAGGCATCGGGTCACACCAGGTGCAGCGCGGTCAGCAGCATGTCGATCGCCTTGATGCCCACGAACGGAACCAGCAACCCGCCCAGGCCATAGATCAGCAGGTTGCGCCGCAGCAACGCCGCCGCACTCGCGGCCTGCACACGCACACCGCGCAGCGCCAGGGGAATCAGCACCACGATGATCAGCGCGTTGAACACGATGGCCGAGAGAATCGCGCTCTGGGGGCTCTGCAAGTGCATCACGTTGAGCACGCCCAACTGCGGGTAGATCGAGGCGAACAACGCCGGCAGGATCGCGAAGTACTTGGCCACGTCGTTGGCGATGGAAAAGGTGGTCAACGCGCCACGGGTCACCAGCAACTCCTTGCCGATCTGCACCACGTCCAGCAGCTTGGTGGGGTCGCTGTCGAGGTCGACCATGTTGGCGGCCTCGCGGGCGGCCTGGGTGCCGTCGTTCATCGCCATGCCGACGTCCGCCTGGGCCAGTGCCGGGGCGTCGTTGGCACCGTCACCGCACATCGCCACCAGGCGGCCGTCGTTTTGCTCGTGACGGATGCGCGCGAGTTTTTTCTCCGGGGTCGCTTCGGCCAGCACGTCATCCACACCGGCTTCGGCAGCAATCGCAGCGGCCGTCAGCGGGTTGTCACCGGTGACCATCACCGTGCGAATCCCCAGCTTGCGCAGCTCGGCGAAACGTTCGCGGATACCGGGCTTGACCACGTCCTTGAGGTGGATCGCACCGAGCAATTTGCCGTCGGCACACACCAGCAAGGGCGTGCCGCCGCTCTGGGCGATCTTGTCGATTTCCCGCGCCAATGCCGGTTGCAGGTCGCCGCGTGGCTGGCCGATAAACGCCAGCAACGAATCCACTGCGCCTTTGCGGAACACGCGGCCCTGGTAGTCGACACCGGACAAGCGGGTCTCGGCGCTGAACGGTACCGCGGTCAGTTCATCCAGGGATGGCTCGGCCTGCGGGTGCAGAGCCCGCAGGTATTCGACGATGGATTTGCCTTCTGCCGTGTCATCGGCCAAAGAAGCAAACAACGCACCTTCGGCCACTTCCTTGCCGCTGACGCCAGGCGCCGCAACCACCGCCGCACACCGACGGTTACCAAAAGTGATGGTGCCGGTCTTGTCCAGCAGCAACACATGCACGTCACCGGCCGCCTCCACGGCACGACCGGACTTCGCGATCACATTGAGGCGCACCAGGCGGTCCATGCCGGCAATACCGATGGCCGACAACAAGCCGCCGATGGTGGTAGGAATCAGCGTCACCAGCAGTGCGACCAAAAACACCAGCGGCAAGCTGCCGTTGGCGAAGTGGGCGAAGGGCTGCAAGGTCACGACCACCAGCAGGAAGATCAGGGTCAGGCCAATCAGCAGGATATCCAGCGCGACTTCGTTGGGAGTTTTCTGACGCTTGGCGCCTTCGACCAGGGCGATCATGCGGTCCAGGGTGGACTCGCCGGGATTGGCGGTGATGCGGATCAGCAGCCAGTCCGACACCAGCCGCGTGTTGCCGGTGACGGCCGAGCGATCGCCGCCGGACTCGCGGATCACCGGTGCGGATTCACCGGTGATCGCCGCTTCGTTGACCGCTGCGATGCCTTCGACGACCTCGCCATCGCCGGGGATCATTTCCCCGGCGGCCACACGCACCACATCACCTTTACGCAGACTGGTGGCCGGCACGACCTTGAAGCTGCCATCGGCTTCCTTACGCCGCGCACTCAGGCCTTCGCTGCCGGCCTTGAGGCTGTCGGCACGGGCCTTGCCGCGTCCTTCGGCCAAGGCTTCGGCGAAGTTGGCGAACAGCACGGTGAACCACAGCCACACGGCGATTTGCACGGCCACATACGTCGGTACGGCGGTGTCGGGCACAAAGCACAGCACGGTGGTGAGGATGGCGGTCAGCTCGACCACCAGCATCACCGGCGAGCGTTGCAGCTGGCGCGGGTCCAGCTTGACGAACGCCTGGACCAGCGCCGGGCGCCACAGGGCAGAGACGGCGGTTTTGGCGGGTTCCTGGGTGTTGACCGGGGCCGCGTTTTTTGCAGGCATATTCATGTTCATATCCCCTTTTTAGAAGCCCATGCTCAAGTGTTCAGCGATGGGCCCCAGCGCCAGCGTCGGCAGGAAAGTCAGGCCGCCCACCAGCAAAATAGTCACGGTCAACAGGGTCACGAACAGCGGACCATGGGTCGGGAAGCTGTTCTGGCCAATCGGTGCGGTCTTCTTCATCGCCAGGCTGCCGGCCAGGGCCAGTACCGGGAGGATGTAGCCGAAGCGGCCGATCAACATGCCCAGGCCCAGCATCAGGTTGTGGAACGGCGTGTTGGCACTGAAACCGCCGAACGCCGAGCCGTTGTTGGCGCTGGCCGAGGTGTAGGCGTACAGCAACTGGCTGAAACCATGAGGGCCAGGGTTACTGATCGCGCCGGCTGGGCCGGGCAGGCTCGCGGCGATGGCACCCAGTACCAGCACGCCCACCGGCATCACCAACAGGGTCACGACCAGCAGCTGCACTTCCTTGGCCTGGAGTTTCTTGCCCAGGTATTCCGGGGTGCGCCCGATCATCAGGCCGGCCAGGAACACCGCGATCAACACGTTGAGCAACATGCCGTACATACCGGCGCCGACGCCGCCGAAGATCACTTCGCCGACCATCATGTTGACCAGCGCCACCATCCCACTGAGGGGGTTGAGGCTGTCTTGCATGCCGTTGACCGAACCGTTGGACGCCGCGGTGGTGGTCACCGACCACAACACCGTGCCGGTGGTGCCGAAGCGCGCTTCCTTGCCTTCCAGCGGTGCGGTCTGCTCGACGGCCGGGTTGTTCAAGGTCGGGTTGGGCTGGTATTCGGACCACAGGGAAGTGGCGCCGCCGATCAGGAACAGCGCCAGCATGCAGCCAAGGATCGCGCGGCTCTGGCGCAGGTCTTTCACGTAGTGGCCGAAGGTGAATACCAACGCCACCGGGATCAGGATGATCGAAGCCACTTCGAACAGGTTGGCCCAGGCGGTCGGGTCTTCAAACGGGTGCGCCGAGTTGACGCCGAAGAAGCCGCCGCCGTTGGTGCCCAGTTGCTTGATCGCAATCTGGCTGGCTGCCGGGCCCAAGGGGATCACTTGATCCACGCCTTGCAGGGTCACGGCATCCACATAGTGCGCGAAGGTTTGCGGTACGCCCTGCCACACCAGGAACAGCGCCAGCACCAGGCACAACGGCAGCAGGCCGTAGAGCGTGGCGCGGGTCATGTCGACCCAGAAGTTACCCAGGGTCCTGGCGGATTTGCGCCCGATCCCACGGCACAGCGCGACCAGGACGGCCAGGCCGGTGGCCGCACTGACGAAGTTCTGCACGGTCAGGCCAGCCATCTGGCTGAGGTAGCTCAGGGACGCCTCACCGCTGTAGGACTGCCAGTTGGTGTTGGTCATGAAACTGACCGCGGTATTGAAGGCCAGGGTCCATTCCTGGCCCGGCAATTTCTGCGGGTTCAGTGGGAGATAGTCCTGGAACAGCAGGATCGCGAACAACAGCAAAAAGCCCGCGAGGTTGAACGCGAGCAAGGCCAGCATGTATTTCTGCCAGCTTTGTTCCTGATGTTCATCCACCCCCGACAGGCGATAACAGGCTTTTTCGACAGGCCCCAGCACCGGGCTCAGCCACGTGCGCTGGCCTTCCATCACCTTGTAGTAGAACCGCCCCAGGAACGGCGCCGGCACCAGTACCACGGCAAAGAAGGCAATGATCAGCCAATAGTCATAACTGTGCATGGCCAGCTCCTAGTTCCGATCCGCGCGTAACAGCGCAACCAGCAGATAAATGAACAGCGCCACGGCCAATAGCAGTGACACCCCGTCCAGAACGCTCATGGAAGTCTCTCCGTTTAGCGGCGAGTGCCGCGTGTGGGGCAATTGTCCGCAGGAGTGGCGTAAAGGAACGAGAGCGACGGGGTGGGCGGGGCGTAAAGATGGCGTAAAGAGTGGGTTTATGCGGGGTTTACACTGGGGTATTCGGCGTCTGGGCGGGCGCTATCGGGAGCAAGCCCCCTCCCACACTTGACCGCGTTGTCATGCCGAGCGCCAGTCAACCTGTGGGAGGGGGCTTGCTCCCGATAGCGCCGGCACCGTGACCGCCGCACCTATCTGGTGCGACGCCGGCAAATTTCAAACGCCAAACCATCCCCCACACGACAGTTGCGCCGCTTTACGACAATGATTCTCAGGCTGGCATGGCCGCTGCAACACCTTGAATCATTCCAAACCGTTCAGGGAGCGCAGCACAATGAACACACAACTCAAACCCACCTTGGGCACCCTGCATTTATGGGGCATTGCCGTCGGGCTGGTGATTTCCGGGGAATACTTCGGCTGGAGCTACGGCTGGGGCGTGGCCGGGACCTTGGGCTTCCTGGTGACCTCGCTGATGGTCGCCGCGATGTACACCTGCTTTATCTTCAGTTTCACCGAGCTGACTACCGCCATTCCTCACGCAGGCGGGCCGTTTGCCTACAGTCGTCGCGCCTTTGGGGAGAAAGGCGGCTTGATCGCAGGCCTCGCCACTCTGATCGAATTTGTCTTCGCCCCGCCTGCCATCGCCCTGGCGATCGGCGCGTATCTGAATGTGCAGTTCCCGGCCCTGGACCCCAAGCATGCGGCCGTCGGTGCCTACATCGTGTTCATGGGGCTGAATATTCTCGGCGTAAAACTCGCCGCGACCTTCGAGCTGGTGGTGTGCGTGCTCGCCGTCGCCGAGCTGCTGGTGTTCATGGGCGTGGTCGCGCCCGCATTCAGCTTCAGCAACTTTGCCCTGAACGGCTGGGCCGGTTCCGATACCTTCGGCGCCCCGGCGATTGCCGGGATGTTTGCGGCAATTCCGTTTGCCATCTGGTTCTTCCTGGCCATCGAAGGCGCAGCCATGGCGGCCGAGGAAGCGAAAGATCCGAAGCGCACCATTCCAAAGGCCTACATCAGCGGCATCCTGACCCTGGTGATCCTGGCCATGGGCGTGATGTTCTTCGCCGGCGGCGTGGGCGACTGGCGCACCCTGTCGAACATCAACGATCCACTGCCGCAGGCGATGAAAACCGTGGTGGGCGACAACTCCGGCTGGCTGCACATGCTGGTCTGGATCGGCCTGTTCGGCCTGGTGGCGAGCTTCCACGGCATTATCCTGGGCTACTCGCGCCAGTTCTTTGCCCTGGCCCGCGCCGGTTACCTGCCCTCCTTCCTCGCCAAATTATCGCGCTTTCAGACACCACACCGGGCAATCATCGCCGGTGGCGTGGTCGGCATCGCCGCCATCTACAGCGATGGCCTGATCAACCTGGGTGGCATGACATTGACCGCGGCGATGATCACCATGGCGGTGTTCGGTGCCATCGTGATGTACATCATGAGCATGCTCAGCCTGTTCAAACTGCGTAAGACCGAGCCGCTGCTGGAACGTACCTTCCGCGCGCCGGGTTATCCGATCGTGCCGGGCATTGCGCTTGCGCTGGCCGTGGTGTGCCTGGTGGCCATGGCGTGGTTCAACACGCTGATCGGGCTGATCTTCCTCGGCTTTATGGCCGTGGGTTTCATCTACTTCCAGATGACCGCACAGGACCGTGCCGATGCACCGGCAGATGCAATGTTGACCGGGCTCTAAGGTTTCGACGCAGAACGGGCCTACACTGAACTACTCAGAAAGCCCGTCACTCAAAGTAGTTATTGCCGTGGGAAAATTCTCCGACGGTAATCTGCCTCAAGGAGAGCCTTATGCCGTGGTATGCGTGGTTGATTATGGTGGTTGCGATTGGGTCGATCGTCGGAGGGCTGATGATGCTGCGTGACAGCGCCAACAAGGTGGAACTCACCGACGAACAACGCAAACGCGTGGCCGAGCGCAATGCCCAGGCGGACGCCAAGGACGCGCAGGACCGCTAGGACCGCTTACTCCCAATCCGCCTTGGCAATCTGCAACCCGTGCTGCCCTTTATAGGCAGCACGCTCCGGCTGGCTCCAGCCGTCCAGCAACTCGTCCTCCAGCCGATAGATCTCAACCCCCAACGGACGGCACACCGTCAGCGGATCCTGCGCATCCGGCCCCCACATCGGCAGCGACAAATCCCCGCCCGGGCACGTCGACAGCGCGCAGAGCAAATCAATCTCGGCAAAGAACTCCAGGTAATCGCCCTTCTGCGCCGGGCAGGCTTTCATGAAATACATGTCGTCGTGATTGAGGCCCGTACACTGGAAAATATTCAGCACGTCATGCACGTCGAATTCCGTCAGCCCGTGGGGTAATACCGCGCGAGTCAGGTTGGAGTGGCAATGGTGATGGAAGTCCTCGCCGGTGAGCATGCGGTTCACATAGGGATCGCACCGCGTCCCCAGCAAGTCATGCAGACGCCCGCCGTGCTCATCGATGCCGTAACTGGCCAGGCTGTCATCGGTGATGGTAACCAGTGGCCTTAGAAATGGCAGATTCGACCATAGCCGGTCATGAGTGCTCACATGCGCCCCCTGCAACTGACGGGTACGTGCAGCCCAAAGACGTTCGCGGGGGTCATTGGCGTTCCACACATTGAAGTCCCCCACCTGCGGGCCCACGGGCGTGGTAACACGAAACACATGCCCGGCGGGCACCTTCCACGCCCTGCCCGTGCGAATCGGTACCTCGAACTGCTCGATCAAGCTGCGCTGATCTTTTCGGTCACGAATGCGCTCGTAAAATGCCGCGTCGACCTGCAACGCCGAACCCTTGCTGACCTGATAAGCGGCCGGATAGTCTTTGTACATGATGCAGATCCTCGATCAGGGGTGGGTAAACAGGGCCAAGGACAGGCGTTCCGAATCATCCAGGTACAGGCTCATCGCCTCCCCTGCCGCCGGTTTGTCCTGCTCGACCAGCCATTGATAAATCTCACGGTCACGCTCCAGCCAGGGCGACTGGAAACGTTGCTCATCAGGCGCGGCGCAAAACACCAGGCGCAACTGGGCGATGACCTGGGCAAAAAACTCATCGAACAACGGGCTGCCCATCAACCCGACGATGTGCTGATGGAACAGCAAACTGTGGGTGGCCACCGCACGCCAATCCTCGCGCTCACGGGCCAGGGTGGTGGCGTCAATGGCGTTTTGCAGGCGTTCGGATTGCTCGTGCGTCAAGGCATCGCTTCCGGCGATGGCCTGCAACTCCAGGGTACGGCGGACTACAAACAGATCGCGGACTTCCTCCCGCTCCAACCGCCGCACCATGACGCCCTTGTTACGCACATAACGGGTCAACCCCTCCTGCCCCAGACGGTGCAAGGCTTCGCGAATCGTATTGCGCGACGCACTGTAGGCCTTGACCAGATCCACCTCGACCAATGCCATGCCTGGCAATAACCGCCCCGCAATGATGTCGGCACGCAGCTCCAGGGCAATCTGGTCGGCTAAAGACAAACTGAGCGTCATGACCACCTCACGATTGTTGAACAATCTTCCGTCTAGATGTAATCACATTTCATGCCAACGCCCTGATTGCCGACGAGTGTGTAAAAAAGATCAAGTTGGTTAAAATGCCCGCCTGTAACCGAGGCTGCCCCATGCGTTATTCACAAAACCACAAAGCCCAGACCCACCAACGCATCATCACGGAAGCCTCTGCGCGCTTTCGCCGCGATGGCATCGACGCCACCGGCCTACAGCCACTGATGAAAGCGTTGAACCTGACCCATGGCGGCTTTTACGCGCATTTCAAATCCAAGGACGAACTGGTGGAAACAGCCCTGCAGGCGGCCGCCGCAGACCTGGACGCCCATTGCGACATGCTGTTCAGCCAGGAGCAGCCGCTGGGCGCGTTTATCGACAGTTACCTGTCGGAATGGCACCTGGCCTCCCCGGACCAAGGCTGCCCGCTGCCAACGATGTGTTCAGAACTGGGGCTCCGAGGCCAGCCCAGTGCGACTACAGACCAGGTACTCAACGCAAGGCTCAAGCAAATAGAAACGGCATTGGGAGAGGAGCGTTGCGATGCAAAGAGCCTGGTGATGATGTCGACACTGGTGGGCGCATTGGTACTGGCCAGGAGTGTTGAAGACCCTCAATTGGCAAGACAGATCATGGCCGTGGTGCGCGAACGCCTGAAAACGCAGAACCCGGAGGGCAAAAAGGCCGATCAATGACCGGCCTCCTGGATGAATCAGTTGATGGCCAGCCTATCGCGATTCTTCTCCAGCAGCGCCTTGCCAATCCCCTTCACTTCCAACAACTCATCCACCGCCGTGAACGGACCATTGCTTTCGCGATAGGCGATGATCGCCTGGGCTTTAGCGGCACCGATACCGAAGAGGTCACGACGCAGGGTCTCGGCATCGGCGGTGTTCAGGTTGACCTTGGTGGACTGCTCGACCTTGGTCATCTGGGCGGTGATAGGGGTTGGAGCTTCGGGTTTGATGGACGGGGCTGCGGTGGTGGTGACTGAGAGGGTCGTGAGGAAGGCGAAGATTAGGGAGGTGAGGTAGGTGTTTTGCATTGGTGACGCTCCATGACATCGTTGAGAGAAAAACAGCTTTCCGAAGCTGCTTTTCAAACTTAGGTGATGTTGGAGATTCGTCAAAAATGCTTGAGTAACAGAGTGTTAAATCACGGTTCCAAGCGTCGTTGCTGGTAGATCCAGTCGACAATTTCGCCGGGACGCAGGCCGGTGAATTCGATGGCGATTTCGCCGTGGGGATTTTTGTCGGAGTGAACGCTTAGGCCGGAGAGGTGGGTCATTTTTTCGGCGAGCTCAATGATTTCCACACGCTCGCCTATATCAAGCACGAACACATCACCGCCCTGCCCCATCGAAACGGCTTGGACAACCAACTGTGCGGCTTCGGGAATGGTCATGAAGTAGCGGGTGATTTTGGGGTGAGTGACCGTCAACGGCCCTCCGAATTTGATCTGCTTGTGGAATAGCGGAATGACCGAACCGGAGGAGCCCAATACACTACCGACGCGAACCATGGTGGTGAAGCGCTTTTTGTTAACGCGGGAGATGTTGAACCTATCGTCTATTTTTTCACCCGCCTACCGCCCAGCTCCAGGAATCTGGGGACACTCTGCACGTGCAGAGGCGTCCCCTCCAAAAAGGTGAGAGTTTCCCGGCGGAGACGTCGGTTGAAGGGAGTAATCTCCAGCAGGATTTCTTGCGTACCTGTAGCGTCCCAACAAAGGCGCCGCAAAAAAACCGTAACCATTCCTGTATTTTATGATTGCACGATCAGATACTGCCTTACTTGGTGTCAGCCTTTTCCAGTTCGCCCGCATGAAACTTGAGCGCCAGCGCAACCAATGGCACATAAGCAATCACCACACCCACAGCGCCATCCAATCCTAGCATGACCACGCACATTGCAACCGGCAACAACCAGAACAGGTTTAGACCTGCAACAGCAAGCGTTACTGGTAAATGGCTGCCGTAGCGCCGAGAGGCAAATTGATATGCGTGACTACGATGAGCCTGGTATACCTTGTCGCCCCGCACGAGACGGCGGATCAACGTAAAGGTTGCATCTACGATGAATACACCCAACAGAATCAACCACGCCCATAGCAACTGAGAGGATGTCCAAGCAGCCTGGATTGAAAAAATACCCAGGACGATTCCGATGAATCCACTGCCGGAGTCTCCCATGAATATACGAGCAGGTAGCAGGTTCCAACATAGAAAGCCTGTTACTGCCATTGCCAGTATTAGCGGCAGTAAGACTAAGCCCGGCTTACCGCTCAACGCGTATAGCAGGCACATACCCAAGCAGGCGCAAATGGCTTCCACGCTGGCAATTCCGTCAATTCCGTCCATGAAATTGTATAAATTCAGCATCCAGACCAAATAGAAAACAGCAACCCCCTTCCCAGCCCAACCTAAGTTTACCGTTACTCCAAAGAGCACTAGCTCTGGCAGACCACCCAGCCAGTATAGCGCCCACCCCGAGGCCGTAAAGTGACCCAATAGACGCCACCGGGCGGCGATATGCCTAAGGTCGTCCATGAAGCCAATTATCGCGATCAACGCCCCCGCTCCTCCAGTTGCAATCAAGGTCTGAAATGAAACCGCCTGAGTCCATCCGAGCAAAGACAACGCTAAAAGGAAGGAGACCGCAATAGCTACCCCTCCCCCCCTGGGTGTGGGTACGGAGTGGGAACTACGGGCAATGGGAATATCAATGATGCTGTTAGCAACAGCGTACCGCCGCAGCAACGCGGTCAACAGATGCGACAAAAGAGCAATAACGACGCCCAGCCACCAATAAGTCATTGTTTTTTTATCTCTAAGGTACTGCGTTGCTGCTTACTTTAGTCCGTCTCATACTGACACCGCGGCGTTTTTCAAGGTAGTCGTCGCGTCACCGCCTTACTATGCCGCTCTTTTCTCGACCTGCTCATCCCGATCCGGGTTCAACAGCACCGTGCCCATAGGCAACCAGTTTCGTGTCTCTCCAGACTAACGTTCCGGGCTTTTCTCCCGGGCTTGCTCTTACAGTTCATGCCGTCGAGCGAGGATCTGATGATCCACCCCGCGCTGACGCTCTGCTGGCGTGACGAACCGGATTCGGCTATTCCGGTGCTCGTGGTTATACCAGTGCTTAAAATCCCTCATCCAGCCCCTAACGGCGTCCAGGCTGGCGAAACCTGCTTTAGGCCAGATGCTCAAACGGCTTCACATCAGATTGAACGAGCAAGGGTTAATCGATCTGGAGACTTGGATGATCGACTCCACAGCGGTAAGTGCAACCGGGGCCTCTTCTGGTGCTGGGAAAAAAGGGGGCCTGAAGAACCGCAAGACCATGCCCTCGGACGAAGCCGGGGCGGCCTGACGACGAAGATTCACATGCTGTGCGATGCCAATGGTGTGCCGCTGCGCTTTCTACTGTCGGGCGGGCAAGCCAGCGACATCGCTTATGCCCAGCCGCTGTTGGATGAGGCTTACATCCCAAGCTTGCGCGGTCGTCCCCGTAAACGCTGCCGATGGCTGCTGGCCGACAAGGGCTATGACGCCGAAGCTCTGCGTCGCTACTGCGACCGATATCGGATGCAGCCGGTAATCCCACTGCGCAGCATGAAGCGCAAACCCAAGCCGGGCTTGCCGAGACTGTTTGATCGCCCCAAATACCGACAGAGCAACATTATTGAGCGCATGTTCGGCTGGCTAAAGGAGAACCGCCGCATCGTCACGCGCGTCGACAAGCTCGCGAAAAGTTATGAGGCGATGGCCTCACTGGCTTGCGCCATGCGGTGTTTGAGACGGTATTTTTCGTACAGAGCCTAGACCTCATGCAAGGGCCGTAACCCGGACTTTGCAGTCTCCTGCTGCGGGTTAATTGACGGTAAACTTGTCGCGATTTTTATCCAGCAACGACTTGCCGATATCCTTCACCTCCAGTATTTCATCCACCGAGTTAAAGGGGCCATTGGCCTCACGGTAAGCGACATTGGCCTAGGCATTGGCTTCGCCGATACCGGTGAGTTGGGTGGTTAAGGTTGGGGCTTCGGCGGTGTTTAGATTAAGCTTGGTTAATGTGCCTGAGCTAGTCGCCGCCCGCTCGGACTTGGAGGGTTGAACCTCAGCGGCCGCTACAGCAACCCCGCTCATGCCCAACACACAAAACGTCGCAAACGGCAGAATGAAACGTTGAATCATGGCAAAACTCCTTGGTGTACAGAAATGAAACAGCTACTCCTGAGCTGCTCTTTACCCGTAGATGATAAGATCAACGTGTCAAAATCAATTAGGTTACAAGGTATTTTAATGTTGCCTACACTGCCCACAGAAACATACCCAGCTAAACGTCAATACTCAAAAGCACGCGATAGCCGATAGCCTGCCTTTTTTAAAAAAACGCAGTCGACTTAAGATTTTCAACTGAAGAATACACACTAAATTCAAACCAGGGCATAAAGACGACAGGCCCTAGAGGACAAAGGAGTTCACAATGTCAAAAATATTGATAGCAGGTGCTGGCGGGGCCCCCTCGGAAGGTGTGATCAAATCACTGCAACAGGATGATAAAAAAGAAACAATTATTGGAATGGGATCAGAACCCTCAGATCTTGTGTTATCCAACGCCAGTAAAAAACTATATATCCCATACGCCAATACACCTGAATACAAAAATGCGCTGCTTAACATTTTAAACCAGGAAAAACCCGACTTGGTACATTTCCAGAATGACCTGGAAATCTATCATGCATCCCTGATGAGAGATGAAATTCTGGCCACAGGCACACGCTTGTTTATGCCGGACCACGAGGTTATTGATACGTGCGTCCATAAATACAAGTCTTATCTTGCGTTCAAAGCCGCAGGAGTTCCAGTACCAAGCAACAAGATGATCAATAACGTCTCTGACTTAGAGGAAGCATTCAGCACATTGGCTGGAGACGATGGAAAAATATGGTTACGCGCCTCATCCATCGGCGGTGGCGGAAAAGGCGCAATTCCAACAAATGACTTCATGCTCGCCAAATCGTGGATAGACCACTATAACGGCTGGGGCGATTTCATTGCTGCGCAAATGCTAACACCCAGCACAATCACTTGGCTGTCCATCTGGCACGAAGGAGAGCTTGTAGTAGCTCAGTCGCGTGAGCGCAGAGCCTGGACACACGGAAACAGAAGTATCTCCGGGGTGACTGGCGTGACGAAAGTCGGTGTAACCTGTGAAAACAACGAAGCCACAGAAATCGCTATACAGTCAGTTAAAGCCGTATCGAAAAAGCCCCATGGAATATTCGGCGTAGATATGGCCTACGACAAATCGGGCACGCCAAACCCTACGGAAATAAATATTTCCAGATTTTTTACGACAGTGCAGTTTTTCACAGAAGCCGGACTGAACATGCCGAAAATATTCAAGGACATTGCACTATATAATGAATTCCCGACACTCAATAAAACCATCAACCCTCTGCCAAATGAATTGATGTGGTTGAGAGGCATGGACACCCCGCCGAAACTGACAACGGCCAGTGAAATTGACAATGGGATTATATTCCCATGAAACTGCTGATTACTGGAGCATCAGGGTTCATCGGCAAGAACCTAATGAAAGCAGCTATAAAAAAATGGGGCGTCGGCAACGTTATTGCGCTGACTGCAACACCCAATCTCAATGAGACAAGCATTACATTTAAAAATCATCAGCAGGACCTTGGCCTAACCAACGCAGAAATTGAACGCATCCAAGACGTTGACGTCATCATTCACGCAGGCGCCTACACACCCAAGTCCGCAGCGACTGCAAATGCTATTAATGAATGCAACAGCAACGTAGCGTTCACCAACAACCTGCTATCAATTGATTTCAAAAAACTAAGCAAAATAATTTTTACCAGCACACTGGACGTATACAAAAATACAACGCCAATATCAGAAAGCTCGGTAACCGGCCCAAGTACGCTTTATGGTTGGTCAAAACTTTATTGTGAACAGATCATAGCAAACTATGCTCAGCAAAAGTCCATAAACAGTCACACACTCAGAATCGGTCATGTGTACGGCCCCGGAGAGGAGCAGTATCAAAAATTCTTGCCCAAGACTATTGGCAGAATCTTAGCTGGCGAAGAAGTAGAACTCTATGGTGACGGATCAGAGCTACGAAGCTTCATTTACATAGATGATGTTGTATCAGCAATACTAGCCAGCGTCGAGCTGGCCGAGCGCGTTGATATAATAAACATTGTGGGGGGGCATACCGTCTCAATAAAAAACCTGCTATATCAACTGATATCGATAAGCGGCCGAGACGTACAAGTGAAGCAAAAATCATCCAGCGCCGCCACAAGAGATTTTATTTTCGATACAACGCTCATAAAAAAATACCTACTGGCAACAGAAACAGATTTTGAACTAGGATTAAAGTCAGAAATCGAGTACTTCGAGGCGATCAAATGAACATTTTTTTTGATCTTGACGGGACCCTAATAGACTCAAAATATCGGCTCTACAATCTATTCCAAGCGCTAGCCAGCTCATCTCAGCTAACCTTTGATGAGTACTGGAGTTTGAAGCACGCACGTTTTAGCAACCAAGACATCCTTGCAAAAAAGCTGATGTATACACATACAAATATAGATATTTTTACAGACAAATGGATGAACCTTATAGAGACACCAGATTATCTTGCACTAGACAAACCATTCCCCAACATAGAACGCACACTAAAAACACTTTCAACGCAAGCAGACCTCTATATCTGTACCGCACGTCAGTTTGAGAGAGAAGCGTTGATTCAACTGGAGGAGCTGAAGCTGCTGCAGTATTTTAAAAAAGCTATAGTCACCGGGCAGTATGACTCGAAAGAATCTCTGATCAGCAAGCAAGTATCAAATATATCAGTATCCGACTGGATGATTGGCGACACCGGAAAAGACGTAAATACAGGACACTCGCTCGGCATCAATACCTGCGCAGTTCTGAGTGGATTTATGTCCAGACAAGCACTAGAGCAATATTCACCCACAACGATTCTGAATTTCGCGTCGGAGTTTACGTTTCCTAATCCTAGCTGCACCAACGAGAGGCTGATACTAAGTTAAGGTGGTCAGCCAGCGTCCAAGACAACCTCAAATATTCTAATATTGATGTTGTGACAAAGCCCCACGACTAAGGGGCTTTTTTTGGGGATAGCACAAAGAGAGAGTCAGGTACCAGAGTAGATCCGAGAGCACTGACCTACCCGATAAGGATAACTACGATCGTCTGGACAAATGCCTATTTTTTTGACGGGGAGCGGCTTCAGAGTGCACAAGAGATATTGAAAACATAGGTACAAGTATGACCCTCCATACTTACGCAGTGATCATCATAACAAATAGGCAAATCGCCCCCTAGTGAGCACCACTACACCATTTTTTTCGCAAAAAAAAATGGTAAAGGATCTACCATCTTAACTCACACCGCGCAGCTGCACCATGTCGAGCTTGAGGGATGAGATGGTGACGTTGTATATACTCTTGCACAGACAATCTGACGTCAGGGGTTTTACCAAAAAAAGAACGCCTTAAACATCGACCTTGACTCATACGGGCACATCAAGTGACACAGCCCGCGTGGTACTGATCAACAGCGTCATTAGGGAATGGTTAAAACAACCTATTTGGGGGCAGGAACTCGGATACTATTTCGAAAAAAGCAATGAACTAATGGGCTTCAAGGCCACCATCCACAATACACTACTGTGGTTTTTGAATTGTCGGAGCCAGCACTCTCTTGGTGACCCTGATCGGTATCGGCTGGCAACTAAAGAAGAATATTAATATCGGTTATAGAAACAAAGCCGTTACTCTGCTACTGATGACACTTATCATCACGAGCCCGTTGCACGAAGTTTTATACCAACGATTTTTTTGGTTCATGCTTGGAGCATTAATCGCCACTCAATACTCCAACGCCCCACCGGCTATATCTGGCGAACGCGAAGATCTCCAATAAATTTAATATAGGTCATTCCACTTGTTTGGGTCCCGATGCCTGCAGGTAAAGCCAATCAACAATATTACTTTCCGGAACGTAGCCTGTAACGGTAAGTCGCAGCAATTGACGAACTAGCGAGTAATCTCCACGTTCAACGGCAGCCAACAGTTCGTCAAGTCTGCCTTTTAGAACGTCCCAAGACAGATGATCCTCGCTGGCACACATGATCATTGGGTGCTGAGTGGAAATGACATTGTCACCGATCAACAACTCTTCATAAAGCTTTTCACCGGGGCGCAGCCCCGTGCATTCAATAGAGATGTCGCCGCTCGGGTTCTTCTCGGAGCGAACAGAGAAACCCGACAGATTAATCATTTTTTCTGCAAGCTCTATTATCCTGACAGGTTCCCCCATATCCAAAACAAAGACATCGCCGCCCTGCCCCATTGACCCCGCCTGAATAACCAACTGTGCAGCTTCAGGAATCGTCATAAAATAGCGCGTGATATTTGGATGGGTGACCGTTAATGGCCCACCCATCTTGATCTGTTTATGAAAAAGAGGAATGACAGAGCCCGAAGAGCCCAAGACATTTCCAAAACGAACCATAGTGAACCGGGTTTTATTGAGACAGGACGCCTGCCCGCAAAACAAGAGAGGTTCAGCTTCACGACTAAGCGCCTGTAAAATGAGCTCTGCCAATCGTTTGGTGCTACCCATCACATTGGTAGGTCGTACCGCTTTATCCGTTGATATGAGGACAAAATTCTCTACCTGGGCTTGCAGTGCGGCCTGGGCTGTGTGCAAAGTCCCAACCACATTATTCAAGATGCCTTCGGCGATATTATGCTCAACCATCGGCACGTGCTTGTAAGCGGCAGCGTGATAGACCGTGCTAACCTTCCAAGCCAACATTATCTCATGTAGCTTTGCCTGATTCCTTACCGACCCCAATATAGGCACCAGCTTGACAGCCAATGCTTCTCTGGAAACGCGGCCTTCCAACTCGGTTAAAATACTGTATAGATTGAACTCACTGTGATCAAACAAAATGATCGAAACAGGGCCGAGTAAAAGTATCTGCCTGCACAGTTCAGAACCTATCGAGCCACCAGCACCGCTCACCAATACGGTCTTGCCGGTGACACAACGAGCCAGTAAATCTGGATTCTCTGGCACCGCGTCACGACCGAGTAGATCAGCAATATCGACTTCTTGAATGTCGTCAACCTTGACGCGGCCACTGGCGAGATCCATGAATCCAGGAACACTTCGTACATGAAGCGGGAATGACTCGAGAAAACCTAAAATCTGCTTCCGTCGTGCGCGAGTAGAAGAGGGAATGGCCAAGAGTATTTCTTCAGCACCAGTAGCGTCGAGCATCCTCTGAATATGATCAGGTTTATACACCTGCAAACCTGAAATAATGCGATCGCAAATACCAGGATCATCGTCAATAAACGCTACTGGACGCATAGCCTTGCCAACACGCAAGGCCGCCACTAGTTGGTTACCTGCAGCACCCGCCCCATAGACGGCCACCTTGGTCATCCGTGAGTCAGCACCGGAAAGCGTATTACCTTGGGATGACGAGAACCAATCGCCCATAAAATACTGGCGCATGGCAAAGCGCAGCCCACCGATGGCAACCAGGCTCAACCACCAATAGTTGAAAACAATTGATCTGGGAACAACTGCTTGCTGACTGCCAAATAAATAAATAACAACGGTCAGTGACAATGAAGAGAGGGTAACAGCCTTGAAAATAGCAATCAGGGCATCGTTACCAAAGTACCGCATAACAGCGCGATACATGCCGAACTTTACAAAAAATGGAATGGACACGACTGGAGCGATCACGAACAACCAGCCGTGAGATACCAGAGGGTAAGCAAAATCGTCCATACCCAAACGAACGACGAAGGACATCCACAACGCCAGCCAGACAATCAAAATGTCAGCAGAAACCTGAAACGCCCGCTTTTGACGGCGAGTGAGACTCAGCAATTGAAGGCGCAGTCTATCCATTAAGCCCTGAAACACTAAACACCGCTCCTGAAATCCAACCTATAATTATTGAATACCAGCTTTACGCCAGCCCCCTATGACCAGCCAAAGCCATTACCTCTGTCAATACCTGACAGGTCTTGGCCACTTCGAATTCTTTGAGCGTTGGATGGACCAAAAACATCAAACTCGTTTCACCTAACTCCTTGGCTACTGACAAACGCTGTTGCGGGCGAAATGAAGTTCTTTCAAAGGCCTTCTCAAGGTAGACTTCGGAGCAAGAACCGGAGAAACACGGAACGCCGAGCGCATTGATTTCTTGAATTATACGATCACGACTCCAGCCATCCGCCAAAGCCGCAGGCTCAACAAACACGTAACATTTATAAGCGGCGTGAGTAATTTCTGTTGGTAGCGCAGGTACACGTAAAGCTTTTACATCTCGAGCACAAGCCCAAATTTTCTCTGCGAAAGCCAGACGCTGGCGCTGCCATTCAGGCATACGCTTGAGCTGGATCCGGCCGATAGCACCTTGAGCTTCAAGCATGCGCCAATTGGTGCCAAAGCTCTCGTGAACCCAGCGGAAGCCGGGAGCGTGGGAATCTTCATAAACAGCCCTCCAACTTTTACCATGATCTTTGAAAGACCACATCAACGACCATAAATGCTGGTCGTTTGTCGTTACCATGCCACCTTCACCGCCCGTGGTCATGATCTTGTCTTGGCAGAAGGACCAAGCTCCGACATGACCGATCGAACCAACCGGGCGCCCTTTATAGGTAGCACCATGAGCTTGGGCACAATCCTCAATGATCTTGAGTTGATACGCTTGTGCCAACTGCATAATGGGATCCATGTCGCAGGGCCAACCTGCAAGGTGCACACAGATAACTGCACGTGTACGCGCCGTAAGAACCGCCTGTATTGTCTGCGCAGTAACATTTTGCGAGTTAGGATCTACATCAGCAAATATGGGCGTGGCACCGGCATTAATAATGCTGGAGACAGAGGCAAGAAAAGTCCGGGAAGTAACCACGACTTCATCACCAGGGCCGATCTCTAGTGCGCGCAGTGCTAGGTCCAGTGCAACAGTACCATTGGCAAGTGCGACCGCATATGAAGTACCTGCCCAAGCAGCGAACTCTTTTTCAAACTCTCGACATTCCTGACCAGTCCAATAATTGACTTTGTTTGACAAAATCACTTCTTTAACGGCATTGGCTTCTTCCTCCGAAAAGGACGGCCAAGGAGAAAATGGAGAATTCAGCACTGTCAAGACCCTGTAGATAAAATAGCGAATATGAAATATAGCTCATTGAGTATACAAAGGTTAGAGCATAAATTGTGTTACTTGAGCCGTCGGGCTGGCACGCCGACAACGGTGACATCATCCATCACATTAGCAACTACTGCTGCTCCAGCACCAATCACAACCGCCGAACCGACATGTATACACTGCCGGATAGAAGCCCCGATTCCAACCCAGCAGAGGTCGCCCAGCACTACTGCTCCCGCAAGGCTCGCACCCGGACTGACATGACAACCCTGTCCCAATCGACAGTCATGGTCCACGTTGCACCCCGTATTGAGTATCGCGGCTCGCCCAACCACCGCACCAGCGTTGACCGAAACACCGGCAAATATCACGCTGCCAGCAGCAATTTCTGCGTAGCGGCTAATGTTCGCCCGCGGGTGTACAACAGTCGCAATTTTTGCACCGGACGCTTGTAGCTCCAGCGTAATTCTCAACCTGGTTTTGTTGTCACCAATGGCCACCACAACACCGTCGAACTGAGAAAGTGTATTGCGCAGACATGCGGAGTCACTCAGTACAGGCCAGACACCGCAACGGGTCAATTGCGGCCATGAGTCGTCAAAAAACACTACTTCCTTCCAACCGCAAGCCTCAGCAGTGTCCGCAACCACTTTACCATGGCCACCGGCACCGAGGATGGCAAGGCGCATCACTGCTGCCCTCCCTTGAATTTGGACATTGTCGCTTCACCCTCTGCACTTACACAATCTCGCTTAATAACCTTCTTCACAGTCAGGAACAAAATTTTCAGATCAAGCCAGAAGTTTTTATTTTCAACATACCAAACATCCAGTTCAAACTTTTCCTTCCATCCGAGGGAGTTCCTGCCATTTACTTGCGCCCAGCCAGTGATACCGGGGCGAACTTCATGTCGCCGAAATTCATTAGCGGAATACAGCGGGAGGTATTCCATCAACAAAGGTCGTGGCCCTACCAGGCTCATCTCACCTTTGAGTACGTTCCACAACTCCGGCAACTCATCCAGACTTGAAGAGCGCAAAAGTCGACCAAAGGGGCCAAGCCGTTCAGCGTCGGGCAAAGGGGCGCCGGAGCGATCGACCGAGTCTTTCATGGTGCGGAATTTGATCATTTCGAAAGGCTTACCCGCCAACCCCGGGCGCATTTGCCGGAAGATGATCGGCGAACCGAGCTTCCTGCGTATGAGCAGGGCCACAACCAGGATAACAGGTGACAGCAAGATAATTGCCAGCCCAGCACTGATAACATCAAATATACGTTTTAACATGATTGCACTCTAACACCCTGTACTTTAATCAGCCGAATGAACAATGGGTCGTAGCCATGAAAATTACAGGCCAATCACGGCGAGCATAACGTTATTGACTTTATTAACGTCATACTTGTCTTCGGCAAGTTTTCTCGAGGCTGCGCCCATACTGACAATCCGTTGTGGGCATTGAACAAATTTAGACATTGCGTTCACCAGCTCATCAACCGACTGGACCGTGACCATAAAACCGTTGAGACCCTCGATTACTGTTTCACGACAACCAGGAGCATCTGTTGTAATGATAGCCCGCCCCATGGACATGGCCTCAAGCACGGTACGCGGCGTTCCCTCCCGGTAGGAAGGCAGAACATAAACACTACTAGCTGCAATAACAGGCCTGACATCGCTCAACTTGCCGTGATACTCCAGCGTTCCTTCAGCAATCCAGCCTTGAAGCTCCTGCTCACTGATGGCATCAGGGTTATCGTCGATCCAACCCACCAGATCAAAAGCCACGTCTGGGTGAAGCATGCGTATTTTCCGTGCAGCCATCGCGTACTCCCGCACCCCCTTGTCACCTAACAACCTGGCGATCAACAGGAACCGTGTCTGCTCAGGAAAAGGAGCAACCGTAAAATCATCCAGACAAACGCCAGAACCGTTGACTACCGTAGATCTCGATTCTGCACTGAGAATACCCATGCTCTGGAACAATGCCCGGTCATCCGGGTTCTGGAAAAAAACAGCCTGTGCTCCAGACAAAGAATACCTATAGAGACGCTGCACAAGCGTTTTGACTATCAGGCTCAAGCACCCGCCAGTGTGCTGTTTCTGGAACGCATAACCCAGGCCGGTAATCAGCGCTATTCGTATTATTTTTTTACTGGCGAAACGGGCTGCAATCAAACCGTAGACAACTGGCTTAACGGTATAGGCCAATACGTAATCAGGACGTAAGACCCTGAGCAACTTCCACAGTTGAATTAAAGTGAAAAAATCAGAGACGGGGTTCATCCCGGTGCGATTCAATGAGATTGAATGAACGGTGATGCCTTTGCGTTCCAATAAAGAACGCACGGGGTGACTTGAAGTCAGGTCGGGGGCAGCAACATGCACAGCCAACCCCTTGCTAAGCAAAGCATCCAGTAATGGCCCACGAAAATTGACCAGTGAGTCAGGATAGCTGGCGATGACCAGAATGCTCATGCTCGCTGCTCCTCCAGCCAAGCCTGAAACATCAGGATAGTCCATAGCTGATGCTGCCAATTACGCACGCCCAGTAAATGCTCCTCCCACATTTTTCGAATCGGAGCAGATCTGAAATACCCCTCCGACTCAAGTCTGGAGGAGTCGAGCAAGGAAGCAGCCCATTCTCTAAGCGGTCCTCGCAGCCAACTATCAAGGGGAATACCAAAGCCCTGCTTTGGGCGCTCGATCATGTTTTTAGGCACATGACGATATAGAACCTGCTTGAGCAGCCACTTACCTTCGCCCGCACGAATCTTATAGTGCAATGGCATGGCCCAAGCCAGCTCCACCACACGATGGTCGAGCAATGGGGAACGCGTTTCAAGACTGGCGGCCATCGCCGCACGATCCACCTTGACCAGGATATCGTCAGCCATATACGTCTGGGCATCCATAGCCATCATCCAATGCTCAAAACTATCAGTAACAGGCCAGTCAGATGATCGAGTAAAAAGCGTCTCTGGCTCGGATGCCCCCAACACTATGCCTGCAGGATCGTCCCAGTGACTTGCCAAGCGATAGAAGAACTCCTCCCCGGTACTCAACCCCAGAACATCAGCCAGCTTATGCGCTTTGTCGCCGGGGGTCGTGATATGCAGCCGCTTGGGTATCAGTGGTTTGCCTAACTTGAACAGCTTGTCCCAAGTGACGGGCGGCACTGCTTTCAACATCGACGAAGCCGCTGCCCGCATAGGCCGTGGCAAACGCTGCATGGCCCCCCATACCTTGCGCGCACTCAAATAGCGGTTATAGCCACCAAACAGCTCATCACCGCCATCACCGCTAAGGGAGACCTTCACATGCTCACGCGCCATTTTGCTGAGCAAATAAGTGGGAATCTGTGAACTGTCACTGAATGGTTCACAGTATATGGATGGCAGCTGAGGGATAACATCTAACGCATCTTCCGGACGCACATAGAGTTCTATGTGCTCCGTGCCAAGGTGACGAGCAATGTCTTTGGCATGCACGGCCTCGTCATACCCGCCCTCTTCAAAACCTATGGTAAACGTGCGTATGGGCCTGGCGGATTGTGCCTGCATCAGAGAAACGATAGTACTGCTGTCGACTCCCCCACTGAGAAAGGCCCCTAACGGAACATCAGACAGCATTTGTCCTTCAATGCTCTGCAAAAGCCGAGATTCTAGCAAATCAACCGCTTGGCTATCAGTACCGACAAAGGGTGCCGACAAGCCTTGCGCAACTACAGTGTTGAGGCTCCAGTATGTATGGGTCCTTAAGGTCTCAGCTCTTCCCTGAAGATCAAGCCGAAGCTGCATGTAAGTGCCCGGCATCAGTTTGAACATTCCCTCATAAATACAATGGGGAGCGGGCACACAATTATGCCTCAACAACAGCACCAAGGCGTTTCGATCAACATCCCCGCAAAAAGCAGGGTGTGCCTTGAGGGCTTTCAATTCGGAGCCGAAGAGGAAAATACCGCATTGCCATCCGTAATAGAGTGGCTTTTCACCACTGCGATCTCTGGCCAGGGTGAGCAGTTTTTCCTGCCTGTCCCACAAAGCGATTGCAAACATACCTACAGCTGCCTGAAGCGTCTTTTCCACCCCCCATAGACTAAAGCCGATGAGCAAGGTCTCAGTATCCGCATGCCCTCTCCACTGCAGGCCTGGATCAATCGACTGCAATGTGGCTCTAAGATCAAGATGGTTATAAATCTCGCCATTGAAAGCGATAACGTAGCGACCGCAAGGAGAAACCATAGGTTGGCTGCCCGCGGGAGACAGGTCCAGAATTGACAGCCTTCTATGCCCCAAGGCAACACCGTCTTCGCTAGCCGTCCAGTAGCCGGCAGCGTCCGGACCGCGGTGGGTCAGGGTTGATGTCATTCGTTGCAACACTGCCTCATCCAATGGGACGCTGCTCTGTGCCAGATAACCTACTAAGCCACACATGAAGAATACCTACTAATCCGTTTAAGCTGGGGAAGTCGCGAGAGCGGCTGTACTTAGCTTGATTGGCGCACGAACAAACTGCGACGCAAGCACAAGACCGAGCAAAAACCAAAATACTCGCTGATACATAACCTCATGAAAAAGACTCATTAAAGCAAAACCTAACAGCAACAAAATAATTGCATTATCTCTGACACTTCGCTTCTTTTTAAAGAATGCACTGGCACACAGATAAACAAACATCAAGGCAAAACAACTCAATCCAGCAACGCCAAATTCAGTGAGCACCCACAGCGCAGTGTTGTGAATAATCACAGGAAAACCGACAAGCTGGCTGCTCTTGTCAAAAAAGTAGCCCAAGCCGTTACCCCACCAGGGAGACTGTAGCCAGGCGGTAATTGCCGCACTATTGATAGAGATCCTACCTGCGTCACTCTCAGACATTGAAAATTCGGGTTGAGTTTGTATATGTGGGAATGAAAAACTATCGCCAAGCACGAAATAGAGCAGATCATCAAAAAAATCAAGCGCCACTGGAAAGTAAATTATGACAGCATAGAAGACACAGGAAACGATAAGCGATGCCAGTAAATGAGAACGCTTCATCATATTGAAGATTCCAGCGAAAAACAGCAGCACCAGGATAGTAACAATACCTGAACGCGAAGATGTATAGAAAATTCCGGTTATCATTATCGCCAGCGCCACAACGGCAAAAACACTGCACTTAATGGTCGGAAACGCCCGCAAGCACCCACCCTGATAAAGCGGCGACAAGCTAATAAACGCCGCAGCAACACAGATGATCTGAAATGCCAGTGCGTTCCTATTACCGACGTAACCATCAATTGAGTAGGTAAAGCCGGACCAATGAATTATTCCGTACAGATGCAGAATCCTAAGTGCAATCTGCAAGATGATGATCACACAGATAACTGCAACCATGGTTTCGACTATTCGCCTTACTCCAGGCAAACCATAGTATACGGCAGCGAGGTAACCCGCGGATGCAAAACCCAGCAAAACAAACCAGCCGAACATCTTACCCATTGCCCAACCGTTAGCTCCAATACTATAGAAGCCATGGGCATAACCTAGGAACATAACAAGCGTAACAAGTAACAACAAAGAATTGACCCGAAGAAATCGCCAGCGTGGGGCTGAACGACTAAAGACTGCATTCAAGAGAACAACCGAAAGCGCAAGTATCGCAAATGGGTCAGCCAAGTTCACACTGATAGCACTTTCACCGTATTTGATTATTATTTGGAAAAAAATAAACAATGATACACAGAAACAAAGCACCCACGCCGCAGAGCGCTCAAGGTAAGCCCCCCCAAGCTTACGCCGGGCTAAAGTGGATTCCACCTCGCCCCCTTCCACTGGCTGGGCCATTGTATGCTTACCTTTACGCAAGGCGAATGGCGCCAAGCTAATCACCGAAAGCACAGATAAGAGACCACACAGTATAGAAGCTGCAAGGGCTTGTTCGGCACTCACAGCGAATGTCCCCAAGACAGAAACCGAAACGATTTCGCGCAGCCCCCAGCCACCAAAGCTAACAGGTAAACCTGCAGCAAACGATACAATGGCAGCAGCAGAAAACAACTGCAACATGCTGACATTTGGAGCCACCACAGAAAAAAGGCAAACAAAACACGTTAGCATCAAAAGATTGCTTGTGGATGATATCAACGCAACCTCCAACAGTCGCTTGGCATTTCTTTTTGCCAGTAAACTATTGCCAATTTTAATTTCAAACCTACTGATGCCCAGCACCAAGCTTAAAGCCAACGCGAACAGCAGTACTGAGAAAATCTCGACAACCGGTAATTCATCTAGATACTTGCTAACAACCCCTTCGAGTAAATACAAAGCGCCAAGCATGGCAAAAGCAGCGCTGATTGCCGCCACGACTGTCCGCTCATAGGCTGCAATGACTGCGTTTTCAACCGCCGATACACCCGCAGATTGTAAAACTGCCTGACGGCCGGCCATTTGTCCAAATAAAGGAATCACTAATAAAGAGGCAATATTGGCAGCCGCACTGGCTTTAAATACTAATAGCCAGGACAGAGGATGATCAAAATGAGATAAAATACGCCAGAACCTGAAGGTCACCACGACCACGTTCCCAACCATAAGAGCAAATACCAACACCAACAAGGTAGGAGGAAACTGTTGTGCGTGGGACAGAATATCCGCAGGACTCAAGTAAAACATAAGCCCTGTCAGTAAAAACAACGAAACGACGGCACCAACTATTTTCTTAACTTTTTTGACGTCCATCTATGCCCCCGACGGGTTATATTACCAGCATCAATTACAAAACAAATCAAAAACAAACACCCCAACTACCGACTAGCGAAACAATTTCAATATACGCCTAATCCTAATACGCAAAAAAAACAGGGGCGCAAGACTGTTCTTAGACATGGCCATTTTGAACAACAACAATCCTCGCCAATACTCACCAGCAATAAAAAATTTCATAGAGAATGCTATGTTTCGCTCGGAAACAGATTTACTAGCGACCGCCTTGAGCGAGGGATACTTCCCAGCAACGATATCCAGCGTCTGCATAACTTCTGCATACTGCTGCTGCAAATGACTACCACCTGTGATGTTATTGGCGTGCCTGCGATAACGCGCGTAGACACCTTCAAGATACTTAATCTCGCCACCAGAAAGCATCAAAACTTCAATATACCAAAGCCAGTCTGACGCAAACTTTATGCGTTCATCGCAGGCTGGCAAATTTTTATTTCGGATCGCTACCGAACAACCACAACTAAATGCCCCGCGTCGGACCAGCTCTGCCGCGCCACCTTCGTGCTTACCATGCATTTCATTATAGAGATACATGACTCGATTTGAGTCAGAGTCAAACACCTCAACATCATGATACGAAATTGTGATACTTGGATTATCTTCAAGATGCTGCACTTGCGCTGCGATCTTTCCAGGGCAGAAAACATCATCTCCACCCAGTACAAAAATCACATCTCCCTGACAACGTTCCAGACACGCATTAAAATTCCTGGTAATACCAACATTTGCATCGAAATAAACTTTATCAATATTCATTCCGGAATGTTTTTCGAACTTATCAATTACATCACACGTTCGATCGCTTGACGCATCATCACCGATAACCAGTTGAACGCCAGGATATTCCTGGAGTGCAACCGACTGCAACGCCTCCAAAATAAACGACTCGTGATTATAGGTAAGAATAATAATAGAAACTGATAGCACACTCACCCTAAAAGCCTCTTACTCACAAACCGAACCAGTTTTTTCAAGGAAAAACCAAAACAAAGGCCGGCCAGCAAAAAGCGTAAACCAGCCAAATAACTATGCCCTCTAAACAGGCTTGCAGAGTGCGAAAAAAATATATTAGATATAGACTTATTACGTAAACCTGACTCTTTTACCGAAAAAAACATGCAGGGAACTTCAAGTCTCATTGGAAGAGTTTTCCAACAGTCCGAATGGGTATTGCCAGGGTGAATTCGATATTGAAACGTTGCCAAGTTCTGAAAACCAACTTTATAGCCTCTTAAAAAATACAACAACACAACCCAGTCATCTGATTTAAACTTTCTTCTCAACCCCGAAACCTCTCGCATCAAATCTGCTTTCATCATCGCAGACTGTAGCAAAGGTGCAGAGGTGTCATCGATGGCACAAAATGTGTAGCCTTGACCGGAATTTAAAGCGCGCTCGAATTCAGACAGGTTTTGCCTGGTAAAAACATTACCTTGTTCGTTGATTATTTCTCCCAACGAATAAACACAATCAACATCATTTTCAAGTAGAAAGCTCAGTTGAGCTGCTACTTTATTAGGCAGCAACACGTCGTCCGAACCAATCAGCGATATATATGCACCACTGCACACTTCCAAGGCGCGTTCGATAGCACCATTCACACCAGTATTTACTTCACTCTCAATAAATACAAAATCATATTTCTCTTGAAGACACCTAATTTTCTGAACACTGTCATCCGGAGAACAATCATCAACAACTATCAACTCATAGCTGCTGCGCGCTGCCGTTTGATTCATTATCGACTCAATTGTCGCACAGACGAAACTCGAGTGATTGTACGAGGGTACTATAATACTTACCTTCAACATTCCTTATGCCCCTCACCAGCTTCAAGAATTTTATGTTTTCGAAACCACAAAAAGAAAAACAGCGCAAGCGCTATCAAATACAAAAAATAGTTAACCGCGTAAGCTATGACCACTCCATCGCTGCCATAATGGGCCGAAAAAAACTTTGTCGCAAAGAAAAAACCAAATGAAAATATAGCTTCAGTAACGATAAAAGGAATGACCAACGCTCTCGCCCATAACAAAAAACCCAAAACCCAACTAGTTATCTTCAATGCATCGCCAACTACCTGCCAAGCGACCATACTTTCAATCGGTAAAAAATCACTGGAAAATAGCAGCCTTATCAACCACTCCCTTAACAGATAAACACTGGCACTTCCCAACAGTGCAACTGGAACGATCATGCACAGCGCTTTTATAACTTCAAGCCTAAGCTTAGTGACCGATTTAATTTCCGAGTATCTAGGGAGAAAATACAAACTTAAGGTCGTAGTGACCAGCATCAGGTAGGCGCCGCTAAGTCTGGTCAACGCTTCCCAGTAGCCGGCAAAATCAATCCCGTAGGCGCCTATCAAATAATCACGGACCAGCATACTCGACAAGGGTACACACGTAGCCGATACTCCGACCATAAGCGAAAACTTCAACAGATTAAACAACGTCTGTTGATCAATTGCACCGACCAGCAATCGAAAGCTGAACCAGGATTTACGTGAGCAGATATAGGCCGTTGCGACACAGGCGATAGACTGGTAGACCGAGAGCGACACCAACGCACCGTATAGCCCAAAATAAACGGATAAAACAACGACAATTACAAAGCTCAATAGACTACCAATAATATTGGCAGTCACGTAGGCCGCCACTTCTTTCTTACCATTCAGTATCGCCAACAACAATGAGTTTAGAACAAAAAAAATCAAACCGCAGGAAAGCCAATAAAAGACCGTGTAATGGGTTTCAGCGCTCAAGAAGTAACGCGCCAGAGGTCTGGCAAATAGAGCGATCAGCAAGGCTGCAATGCAAGCTCCAATTAAAGAGACAATGCCCGCTGTGGCCCATATCCGGTGTTGCCGATCGGTATCTCCTGCGTATTCCGCTGTGTACTTTGTCACCCCCGTATTCATTGAACCACCGGCAAAGGTGGTGATCATCTGAACCAAATTTTGAAACTGCCCTAATGCCGCATACCCTGCAGGACCGACATACACGGCCAATATTTTATTTATCCCTAGCAAGGTAAGCATTTTAATTACAACCGCGACAGCATTGAGCAGACTGGTTCTTACAAAAGTCATTATGCGCTGACGCCGTTGAAACTGTTGCACGCCTCGACAACCTGCGTTGCCTCCGCGATGCTCAGAGTCGGCCCGATCGGCAGGCTCAGGACTGTTCGATGGATATTTTCTGTTATCTCCAAGGATAGTCCATTCAGGCTTTGATAGGCTGCTTGCTTATGCGGTGGAATAGGATAGTGAATCAACGACTGTATGTCGTGCTTCAGTAAATGTGACTGGAGTGCCTCTCGCTGTTCACTGCGCGCCACAAAAAGATGCCAGACATGAGACTTCATATTCCGCACGTCCACACCTGGTCGCAAGGGCAACGCAATAGTCGGATTCTCGATATGGTCCATGTAGAACTGGGCAATTTCCCGCCGGTGCGCGGTTTGCGCATCCAAATACTTGAGTTTGACACTCAGCATGGCCGCTTGAATTTCGTCAAGCCGACTATTAACGCCTTGGTACATATTATGGTAGCGCTGATGCGAGCCATAATTTCTAAGTGCTTGGAGCGCATTCGCTAACTCATCACTGCTAGTCACAACAGCGCCTGCATCGCCCAATGCGCCCAAATTTTTTCCTGGGTAGAAGCTGAACCCTGCTGCATCGCCCCAGCTACCAGCCTTCTTCCCATTTGAGCTAGCGCCGTGTGCTTGCGCTGCGTCCTCCAGTACAAGCAATTTGTTGAATTTGGCGATGTCCATCAACTCAGGCATGCACGCAAGCTGCCCGTACAAATGGACGGCAAGGATAACTCGTGTTCGAGAAGTCAAAGCAGCACGCGTGCGTTCAGGCGATAGATTGAACGTCTGCTCATCTGGCTCAACCAGTACAGGCACCAGGTTGTTTTCTGTAATTGCGAGAATACTGGCAATATAGGTATTTGCTGGCACAATGACTTCATCACCATCCTGCAGTTTCCCCATCAACTTCCAGGCACGCAGTGTCAAAACTAGCGCATCGAGGCCATTGGCCACTCCAACACAATGCTTTGCGCCACAGTATTCGGCGAACGAAGCCTCAAATTGGTGCAGTTCTTGACCTGCTACGTACCAACCAGAGTCTACAACCCTTGTGCACGCGCCAATCAGCTCGTCACGCATCGATGCGTTGGCAGATTTAAGATTCAAAAACTCAACCATGATAAAGTCACTCGCATTCACTTGATACTTAGGAAACATCTTATTTAATAAATTGACTCAGGTGTTTACATCAGACCGATGGCTGGCTATCCGCTACGACGGCCAAAAACTCGGCATAATCCCTTATGTAATCACCCTCGTCATAATGCTCACTGGCCAAGACCAGCAATACACAATCTTCGCTGAAGTTATGCATTTCTCGCCAAACCAGATCCCCAATGACCAACCCTTTGGTCGGCGAGTCCAACCTAGCCATACTCCGGACGGAGCCGTTGTCCAGTATCATTTCACAATGACCTATCACGCAAACCGCTACTTGCTTCAGATTGCGGTGCGCATGAAAACCTCGAGCCACACCCTTTTGTGTACCGAAGATGTAATAGACCCTTTTAATCTCAAAGGGAACGGTCTTCTCCGCCTCTATCGCAACCAGAGACCCCCGATCATCGCCCAGGGGTGGAAAGCTGACCCACTCTAAGCTATTCATTTCACACCTTGCGCCAAGGCGTTAACGTACCAAGGCATGGCCACAGCAATACCTTGTTCCACGCTATACTCGGGGGCGTACCCCAACAGCGCCTTGACTTTCCCTATGTCAGCTTGCGAGTGCTTGACATCGCCCGCCCTGAAGTCTCGATATACCGGACTACACTGGTAAACAACAGCATTATTGGAAAGTTCTGCAGCCAGCAACGCAAACAATTGGTTCAATGTCGTACGGTCACCCACAGCGACATTATAGACCTGGTTCAAGGATTCAGCGTTTGTACTGGTCGCCGCGAGCAAGTTGGCCTGGACAGTATTCTCGATGAAACAGAAATCCCGACTGGTTTCACCATCGCCGTTAACATAGATATCCTCACCGGATATCATCGAGGAAATCCACTTCGGGATAACCGCTGCATAAGCACCATTGGGATCTTGGCGCTTACCGAAAACATTAAAATAACGCAGACCTACAGTGTTGAAACCGTAGCAGCGGGAAAATACATCAGCATAGAGTTCGTTTACATACTTTGTCACAGCGTAGGGAGAAAGAGGCTTGCCGATGATAGCCTCAACCTTAGGCAACCCAGGGTGATCGCCGTAAGTGGAGCTACTGGCTGCATAAGTGAAGCTTTTCACCCCTGCACCTTTGGCAGCAACCAACATGTTGAGAAAACCATCAATGTTGGTGTTATTAGTATTAATCGGGTCATCGATCGAGCGCGGAACAGAGCCCAAGGCCGCTTGATGCAAGACGTAATCAACCCCCTGACAAACTGAGTTGCAGTCCTCCAGAGACCTTATATCACCTTCGACAAAGGTAAAGCGTGCCCATTGTTCGGCGCTGACAAGACCTTGCACTTCTTCAAGATTTTTCTTGTGCCCCGTAGAAAAATTGTCTATTCCTACCACCCACTGCTCGGCCAACAGTAGTGTTTCCAGAAGATTCGAGCCAATAAAACCGGCAACGCCAGTCACCAACCATTTTTTTGGTGACGTCGAAATTTCCGAAAGAAGCTTCCTATATCCATTCATGCTGCACCTACCCTAGTAATTATCTCAACCGAGCGTTCTATAGACGCAAATCAGACTCTTCGGCCGTCAATAGATACTTCAGGTCATAAAGTACGTGCTTTGTCTTGCCGTAACTGCGTATTTTTGCTACGCCCGCCTGACGGAACTCTTCATGTGCTACTGCCAATATCACACCATCGTACGCAGACTCGTCGGGAGCGGCTATAGGACAAATGCCGTACTCTTCCTCAGCCTCTTCCTTGCTCACCCAAGGGTCATAAACGTCGACAGCGATGTTGTATTCAGCCAACTCGTTAACGATATCGACTATGCGGGTATTCCGCAGATCTGGGCAATTTTCCTTGAACGCAAGACCCATCAAAAGAATACGCGCACCGTCTACCTGAATCTGCTTCTTGAGCATGGCCTTGACCATCTGCGAGACAACGTACGCCCCCATTCCGTCATTCAACCTGCGTCCGGCCAATATAATTTCCGGGTGATATCCGATCGATTGCGCCTTGTGCGTGAGATAGTAAGGGTCGACACCAATGCAGTGCCCGCCAACCAACCCTGGCCTGAATGGTAGGAAGTTCCACTTCGTTCCCGCCGCCTCCAAGACCGCTTCGGTATCAATTCCCATCCTATTGAATATAATTGCCAACTCGTTGATCAAGGCAATATTCAAGTCACGCTGAGTATTTTCAATCACCTTGGCAGCTTCAGCCACTTTGATACTGGAAGCCTTGTGCGTGCCCGCTATCACAACTTGATTATAAAGCCTATCCACCAACTCGGCGACGTCTGCAGTCGAACCGGCAGTCACCTTCTTGATAGTTGTCAATCGGTGAACTTTATCACCTGGATTAATCCGCTCCGGGCTATAGCCAGCATAAAAGTCACTGTTAAATTTCAAGCCTGAAGCTTTCTCCAGCACAGGAACACAGACTTCTTCGGTGGCACCGGGATAAACCGTAGACTCATAGATAACAATATCGCCTTTCTTTAACACTTTACCGAGCATTTCCGAAGCCTTGATCAGAGGCGTCAGGTCCGGCTGCTTGTAACTATCGATCGGCGTCGGCACTGTGACAATATAGGTATTACAAGCCACTAGATCTTCTTGATTCGAACTGAACGACAAAAAACCAGCCTCTTTCAGCTCCGCAGTACAGACTTCCAATGTGGCGTCGTGCCCGGCCTTCAGCGCGTCAATCCTTGCCTGGTTGATGTCAAATCCGATCGCCGGGCGCTGCTTGCCAAACTCAACAGCCAGTGGCAAACCCACGTAACCAAGGCCTATTACAGCCAGTTTGATGTCGTCCAGTTTTAGCATGTGTATTTCCATTAATCCGTTGTCGTAAAAATCGCCTCTGCGATTTTTATAAAGCCATTTTACCCTCATGCTTTCATCCCGCAGATGCACAAAGGATGAAAACCATTCTCACTAAAAACAAAAAGCCCTAGCAGGCCATTATCACAGAAAAATAAAATAGTCCAGCCGCGAAAATAACAACACTTTATTATACTAGTATTGAAATTTTATCTTTAGTGCCCCGGCACTCGAAAGCAGGGAAGATTGAAACTGCAGGGCTCAAGGCCCTTAAATTTGCCGAACAGATGGCGCTCGTTAACTCACTGCATCGGACCGGAAAAGATCCAAGATGCCATTTGAAACTAGCGTTAAAGGTGGCCGATATCTTATTGCTACCCTCTACTCTTCCTCTTCATTCACCCGATCCCGCAACTCCTTGCCCGGCTTGAAATGCGGGACAAATTTGCCGTCTAGGCTGACGGACTGACCGGTCTTGGGGTTACGCCCCACGCGGGGGGCGCGGTAGTGTAGAGAAAAGCTGCCAAAACCGCGAATCTCGATGCGATCGCCGGTGGCCAGGCATTGGGACATCTGCTCAAGCATGGTCTTGATGGCCAACTCGACGTCCTTGGACGAGAGCAGGCCCTGATGGGTGACGATGCGTTCGATCAATTCCGACTTGGTCATATTTTTCCCTTCTTTTTCAAGCAGCTAGGAAAAGCGCTTCGAAGGTTTTAGCATGACTTGATGAATTTGAACAGCCCATCTACCAACTTATCTGCCGTTTGAATAACGCCGCCATGAGCGACCCACACTCTCAATTGCAGATCACGAGCATGGTACGAGTGACCGCTCCTGCAGGGTTCCAACCGAACAAGTAATCACCCTCTTCGTCCTTAGCGTCGCTGGACCTGGTGATGACCTTATAGCCCTGCATCCTGCATTCGCGGGCGGCGCGTTTCTCGCACTTATCCCAGTTGTTGCCCAACCCCGAGCAATCGACCTCAATGCCGCTGACACCGCGCCTCGCGTGAGTTTTGGCGCTGGTAACGGAACAGCCTGCAAGCATTACCACTGCGAACACCACGATAAGCCTGTTCATCGAAATCCTTAAAAACACGGGAGCGCCTTTATCAATACTCTATTCAGCTCTGACACCAAGGCGTCTGCCTTGGTTCTTGCGTGTTGATTCAGCGAATTTCAGGCACAAAAAAGGGCGACCGAAGTCGCCCTTTTTAACAGCCTTACAGAACTTAGTTCTGTTTAGCCATTGCTTCGCGCAGCAGGGAGGCCATGGTGGTCTCGCCTGTTGCAGCTTCCGGAGCCGATTTCAGGCTCTGGATGGCTTCTTTCTCTTCCACTTCGTCTTTCGACTTGATGGAGAGTTGGATCACGCGGCTCTTGCGATCGACGCTGATGATCTTGGCTTCTACTTCCTGGCCTTCTTTCAGAACGTTGCGCGCGTCTTCAACGCGGTCACGGCTGATTTCGGAGGCTTTCAGAGTCGCTTCGATATCGTCGGCCAGAACGATGATGGCGCCTTTGGCGTCAACTTCTTTCACAGTGCCTTTAACGATTGCGCCTTTGTCGTTCTCTTGAACGTACTCGGAGAACGGATCGCTTTCCAGTTGCTTGATACCCAGGGAGATGCGCTCGCGCTCTGGGTCAACCGACAGGATAACGGTGTCCAGCTCGTCGCCCTTCTTGAAACGACGAACAGCTTCTTCGCCAACTTCGTTCCAGGAGATGTCGGACAGGTGAACCAGGCCGTCGATGCCGCCGTCCAGACCAATGAAGATACCGAAATCGGTGATCGACTTGATGGTGCCGGAGATTTTATCGCCCTTGTTGAACTGGCCAGAGAAATCTTCCCATGGGTTAGATTTGCACTGCTTGATGCCCAGGGAGATACGACGACGCTCTTCGTCGATGTCCAGAACCATGACTTCCACTTCGTCGCCGACTTGTACGACTTTCGAAGGGTGGATGTTCTTGTTGGTCCAGTCCATTTCGGAAACGTGTACCAGGCCTTCAACGCCTTCTTCCAGCTCAGCGAAGCAGCCGTAGTCGGTCAGGTTGGTAACACGTGCGGTGACGCGAGTGCTTTCTGGGTAACGGGCTTTGATAGCGACCCATGGATCTTCACCCAGTTGCTTCAGGCCCAGGGAAACACGGTTGCGCTCGCGATCGTATTTCAGAACCTTGACATCGATCTCGTCGCCAACATTGACGATTTCGGAAGGATGCTTGATACGCTTCCAAGCCATGTCGGTAATGTGCAGCAGGCCATCGACGCCACCCAGATCGACGAATGCGCCGTAATCGGTGAGGTTCTTGACGATACCTTTGACTTGTTGGCCTTCCTGCAGGGATTCCAGCAGAGCTTCACGCTCGGCGGAGTTCTCTGCTTCCAGGACGCTGCGACGGGAAACGACAACGTTGTTGCGCTTCTGGTCGAGCTTGATGACCTTGAATTCGAGTTCCTTGCCTTCCAGGTGCGTGGTGTCGCGCACAGGACGAACGTCGACCAAAGAACCTGGCAGGAACGCACGGATGCCGTTAACGTCGACAGTGAAGCCGCCTTTAACCTTACCGTTGATAACGCCCTTGACCACTTCTTCAGCTGCGAAGGCTGCTTCGAGAACAATCCAGCATTCAGCGCGCTTGGCTTTTTCACGGGACAGCTTGGTTTCACCGAAACCGTCTTCAACCGAGTCCAGAGCAACGTGAACTTCGTCACCGACATTGATTGTCAGATCACCAGCATCGTTGTAGAACTGTTCCAGCGGGATCAGAGCTTCAGACTTCAGACCAGCGTGAACGGTTACCCAGCGAGCTTGGTAATCGATATCAACGATAACACCGGTGATGATGGAGCCTGCCTGAAGGTTCAGGGTTTTTAGGCTTTCTTCAAAGAGTTCCGCAAAGCTTTCGCTCATTTTAATTCCTGTTGATAAGGGCGAAGAATACGCCCATCTCCACACCCCAGACGGTGTGGGTCAGTTTCAGTTAAAAGAAGCCACCGCAGGACTATGACTGGTCCCCTGCGGCCTTCTTGATCACCCGGCGATATCGCGAATGGCGATTTCACTCAAGATGCGTTCCAGCACCTGCTCGATGGACAACTCCGTGGAATCCAGCTGTATGGCATCAGCCGCCGGCTTGAGCGGGGCTACTGCGCGCTGGGTATCACGCTCATCGCGTGCACGGATCTCATCTAGCAGACTCGACAGACTAACACCATCGACTTTGCCCTTCAACTGCAAGTAGCGGCGGCGAGCCCGCTCCTCGGCGCTGGCGGTCAGGAAAATCTTCAGCGGCGCCTCGGGAAACACCACCGTGCCCATGTCGCGGCCATCGGCCACCAGCCCCGGCGGCTCCTGGAAAGCCCGCTGACGCTGCAACAGCGCATCACGCACCGCCGGCAGCGCGGCAACCTGGGAGGCCCAGGAGCCGACCTGCTCGTTACGCAGGTCATCGGTCACATCGTCCCCTTCCAGGATGATGCGCTGGGGATGACCTTCCGTCGCGCCGACGAACTGCACATCGAGGTGCGCGGCCAGCAGCTTCAGGGATTCTTCGTTGGTCAGGTCGACGCCATGGTTGCGTGCGGCAAACGCCAGCAGGCGGTACAACGCGCCGGAATCCAGCAGGCACCAGCCCAGGCGCTTGGCCAGGATGCCGGCGATCGTGCCTTTGCCCGAGCCGCTTGGCCCGTCGATGGTAATCACCGGTGCTTTGATATTCACAATTGAGCCTCTTGGGCAACACGGATGCCGACTTGGGCACACAGTGTAAGAAAGTTCGGAAAAGACGTAGCAACATTGGCGCAGTCATGGATACGAATCGGCGCAGCCGCCCGCAGGGAAGCCACGCTGAAGGCCATGGCAATCCGGTGATCGCCATGGGCATGGACTTCACCACCGCCCATCAGGCCACCGTCAATGATAATCCCATCGGCGGTCGGTTCACACTTCACTCCCAGCACCTGCAGACCGTCGGCCATGACCTGGATACGGTCGGACTCCTTAACACGCAACTCTTCGGCGCCCCGCAAAATGGTCCGGCCTTCAGCGCAGGCGGCCGCGACGAACAACACCGGGAATTCATCAATAGCCAGGGGCACCAGCGCTTCTGGAATCTCGATACCCTTCAATACAGCTGCCCGCACCCGCAGGTCAGCGACAGGCTCGCCACCCACTTCGCGCGGGTTTTCCAAGGTGATATCGGCCCCCATCAACCGCAGGATATCGATCACCCCGGTGCGGGTCGGGTTGATGCCGACATGCTCCAGCAACAACTCGGAGCCCGCGGCAATCGAAGCCGCCACCAGGAAGAATGCCGAAGAGGAGATGTCCCCCGGCACTTCAATATGGGCAGCCGTCAGTACATGACCCGATTCCACCGATGCGGTAGCGCCTTCCACCGCAACCGGGTAACCAAAACCGCGCAACATACGCTCGGTATGGTCACGGGTCGGCGCAGGCTCGGTCACTGCGGTTTGACCTTCGGCATACAGCCCCGCCAGCAACAGACAGGATTTGACCTGGGCACTGGCCATCGGCATTGCATAGCTCATGCCTTTGAGCGCCTGGCCGCCACGAATGGTCAGCGGCGGACGCCCTTCCGGCCCGGTCTCGATCACCGCACCCATGTCCCGCAATGGCTTGGCCACGCGGTTCATCGGGCGCTTGGACAGGGAAGCATCGCCGGTCAACACGCTGTCAAAGCGTTGTGCCGCCAACAAACCGGACAGCAGGCGCATGGACGTACCGGAATTACCCAGGTAGATCGGCCCCGGCGCCGGCTTCAAGCCGTGCAAGCCCACACCATGAATGGTCACGCGCCCATGGTGCGGCCCTTCAATCACCACGCCCATGTCGCGAAACGCCTGCAGGGTCGCCAGGGCGTCTTCACCCTCAAGGAACCCTTCCACCTCCGTCACGCCCTCGGCCAACGAGCCGAGCATGATCGAGCGATGGGAGATCGACTTGTCACCCGGCACCCGGATACGCCCGCTCAAGCGGCCGCCCGGGTTGGCGAGGAAAGTCAGGTCATCGGCGTTCACAGCGGTTTCCATATAGGCCCGGCGAGCCAGGATCTTGCTGAAATGCTCACGCGCCACACGCGCACGGGTGAACACGCCCAATAATTGATGGCCATCCCCGGCATCGACCGCGTCGCGCAAGGCGTCGAGGTCACTGCGGAAGGTGTCCAGGGTGCGCAACACCGCTTCGCGATTGGCGAGAAAGATGTCGTGCCACATCACCGGATCGCTGCCGGCAATCCGCGTGAAATCGCGGAAGCCACCGGCGGCGTAACGGAAAATCTCGAGGTTTTCGTTGCGCTTGGCCAGGGAGTCCACCAGGCCGAATGCCAACAGATGGGGCAAATGGCTGGTCGCCGCCAGCACTTCGTCGTGGCGCTCGACCTGCATATGTTCCACATCCGCCCCCAGCTCACGCCAGAGACGATCCACCACCGCCAGCGCGGCCGGATCGGTTTGCTCCAGCGGCGTCAGGATCACTTTATGGCGGCGGAACAGCTGCGCATTGGACGCTTCCACCCCGCTCTGCTCGGAACCGGCAATCGGATGGCCCGGCACAAAACGCGACGGCATGCCGCCAAAGGCTTGCTGCGCGGCCCGCACCACATTGCCCTTGGCACTGCCGACGTCGGTCAGGATCGCCTGGCCCAGGTCCATGCCGGCCAATACCGCCAGCAGTTTCTCCATGGCCAGGATCGGCACAGCGAGCTGGATGACGTCAGCCCCCTGGCACGCCAGCGCCAGGTCCGCCTCGCAGCGATCCACCACACCCAACTCCACCGCCAGCTTGCGCGATTGCGGGTCCAGGTCCACACCGACTACTTCGCCGCACAGCCCGCTTTCGCGCAGGCCTTTGGCGAAGGAGCCACCGATCAAGCCCAGGCCGACCACCACCAGGCGACCGATCATAGGCACGGCAGGTTGCAATGCAGTGACATCAACCACGAGCCAGGACCTTGGCCAGCGCCTCCAGGAAGCGGCTGTTTTCAGCCGGCAAGCCGATGGTGATCCGCAGGTGGTTCGGCATGCCATAGTTGGCCACCGGCCGCACGATCACACCTTCGCGCAGCAGCCCCTGGAATACCGGGGCGGCCACTTGACCAAGGTCGACACAGATGAAGTTGCCCTTGGAGGGAATCCAGCCCAGGCCCAACGCACGGAAGCCATCCTGCAACTGCAGCATGCCGCTTGCGTTGATGCGGCGACCTTCTTCCAGATACTCGGCATCCTTCACCGCCGCACAGGCTGCCGCCAGGGCGAGGCTGTTGACGTTGAACGGTTGGCGCACGCGGTTCAGCACATCGGCCACCACCGCTGTCGACAAGCCATAGCCAACCCGCAGCGAGGCCAGGCCATAGGCCTTGGAGAAGGTGCGCGACACCAGCAGGTTCGGGTAGGCCGCCAGGAAATCCAGGCCGTTCGGCAGGTCGCTGCCTTCGGCGTACTCGATGTAGGCCTCGTCCAGCACCACCAGCACATGCTCAGGCACGTCCTGCAGGAAGTCGTTGAGCGCCTGCGCATCGAACCAGGTGCCGGTCGGGTTGTTCGGGTTGGCGATAAACACGACGCGGGTCTGGGCGTCGATGGCGGCCAGCATGGCCGGCAGGTCATGGCCCCAGTTCCTGGCAGGGATAACGCGGGCGTCGGCACCGACCGCCTGGGTGACGATCGGGTAGACCGCAAACGCGTGCTCGCTGAACACGGCGTTCAGGCCCGGCGCCAGGTAGGCACGCCCGACCAGCTCGAGTATGTCATTGGAACCGTTGCCCAGGGTGACCTGGTTCAGCTCGACCCGGCATGTTTCTGCCAACAGGGACTTGAGGGCGAAGCCATTGCCGTCCGGGTAACGCGTCAACTCGGCCAATTCTTCGCGAATCGCCGCCAATACCCTGGGGCTTGGGCCCAGTGGATTCTCGTTACTCGCCAGCTTGACGATCTTGGAGGGGTCCAGGTTCAACTCACGCGCCAGCTCGTCCACAGGCTTGCCCGGAACGTAAGGCGACAGTTGTTGCACGCCCGGCTGGGCCAGGGCGAGGAAGTTGCCACTCATGTTAAAGCCTCACAAAACCGCTTTCGGGTAAGAGCCCAGCACCTTGAGTGCCACGGCTTCCTGACTGATCTTCTCCAGCACGCCCTTGACCAGCGGATCGCGGTGGTGGCCAATGAAGTCGATAAAGAACACGTAAGTCCATTTACCGCTGCGCGAAGGACGCGTCTCGATGCGCGTCAGGTCAATCCCGTTGTCGTGGAACGGCACCAGCAGCTCATGCAGCGCGCCGGGCTTGTTGCTCATGGAGACGATGATCGAAGTCTTGTCGTCGCCGGTCGGCGGCACTTCCTGGCTGCCGATCATCAGGAAACGCGTGGAGTTGTCCGGGCGATCCTCGATTTTCTCGGCCAGGCGCGTCAGGCCATACAGGCCTGCCGCCATATCACCGGCGATCGCCGCCGAATTCCATTCACCCTTGACCCGCTTGGCCGCTTCGGCGTTGCTGGACACCGCCACGCGCTCCACATTCGGGTAATGCGCATCCAGCCACTTGCGGCACTGGGCCAGGGACTGGGCGTGGGAATAGATGCGGCTGATGCTGTCGGTCTTGGTGTTCTCACCCACCAGCAGGTGATGGTGGATGCGCAGCTCGACTTCGCCGCAGATCACCATGTCGTGCTCAAGGAAGCTGTCCAGCGTGTGGTTGACCGCGCCTTCGGTGGAGTTTTCCACCGGTACCACGCCAAAGTTCACCGCGCCGGCCGCCACTTCACGGAACACCTCGTCGATGGCCGCCATGGGCTTGCTGATCACCGCGTGGCCGAAGTGCTTCATGGCCGCCGCCTGGGTGAAGGTGCCTTCCGGGCCGAGGTAGGCCACTTTCAGCGGCTGCTCGAGCGCCAGGCACGACGACATGATTTCACGGAACAACCGCGCCATCTCTTCGTTGCCCAGTGGGCCCTTGTTACGCTCCATGACGCGCTTGAGCACCTGGGCTTCACGCTCCGGCCGGTAGAACACCGGCACTTCGCCCTCCGCCAGGGACGCCATCTTCACCCGTGCCACTTCCTGGGCGCAGCGCGCACGCTCACTGATCAGCTCCAGGACTTTCTCGTCCAGGCTGTCAATGCGTACACGCAGGGCCTTGAGTTCTTGTTCAGACATTAGCCGTGTTCCTTTTCGAACTCTGCCATGTAGGCAACCAGCGCATTGATCGCGTGAATGTCCACAGCGTTGTAGATGGAGGCGCGCATGCCACCTACCGAACGGTGACCCTTGAGGTTCAGCAGGCCACGGGCGTCGGCACCGGCCAGGAATGGCTTGTCCAGGCGGTCATCGGCCAGGCGGAACGGCACGTTCATCCACGAGCGGTCGGTGAGGTTGATCGGGTTGCTGTACAGGCCGCTGGCGTCGATGAAGTCGTACAGGGTGCGCTTCTTCTCTTCGTTGAGCTTGCCCATGGCCGCCACGCCGCCCTGCTCCTTCAGCCACTCGAACACCAGGCCCGACAGGTACCAGGCGAAGGCCGGCGGGGTGTTGTACATCGAGCCGTTGTCGGCCGCGACCTTGTAGTTGAGCATGGTCGGGCACAGTGAACGGGCGCGACCCAGCAGGTCCTCACGCACGATATTGACCAGGATGCCGCTCGGGCCGATGTTCTTCTGCGCGCCGGCGTAGATCATGCCGTAGCGCGACACATCGATAGGCCGCGAGAGGATGTCCGAGGACATGTCGCACACCAGCGGAACGTCGCCGACTTCCGGCACCCAGTCGAACTCCAGGCCGCCAATGGTTTCGTTCGCGACGTAGTGCACGTAGGCTGCGTCCTTGGACAGCTTCCATTCGTTCTGACCGGGAATGGCGAAGTAGTCGTAGGGCTTGGCAGTGCCGGCCACATTGACATGACCGTAGCGCGAAGCCTCTTCAATAGCCTTCTGCCCCCAGATACCGGTGTCGATGTAGTCGGCAGTGCCGCCTTCCGGCAGCAGGTTCAGCGGGATCTGGGCGAACTGTTGGCTCGCGCCGCCTTGCAGGAACAGCACTTTGTAGTTGGATGGAATGTCGAGCAAGTCGCGCAGATCCTGCTCGGCCTTGGTGGCAATGGACACGAACTCATCGCTGCGATGGCTCATTTCCATCACGGAGAGGCCTTTTCCATGCCAGTCGAGGAGTTCACCCTGCGCACGCTGCAGGACTGCTTCAGGAAGCGCCGCGGGACCGGCACAGAAGTTATAGGCTCTCTTGCTCACATCCAATCTCTCTGATCTGGTGGGACTGAAATCAAACACGGTAGGAGCGAGCTTGCTCGCGAAAAACCCGAGAGCGCAAGGGCGCATCAGGCAGCTCGCGTTATCGTTGACGATTTTCGCGAGCAAGCTCGCTCCTACAGGGGGCGGCGTTGTTCTTTCAAAGGGGACAAACAACAAGGGGGCGAATCTTCATCCGCCCCCTGTGTGTCCGCTTATTCCTGCGGTTCTTCTTCGTCTGCGGCAGCATCGAGGGTTGGCTCGTCGACGCTGTCATCGCCGGTTGCGATCACCTCGCCTTCGAACTCCTCACCTTCCAGCTCTTCGCCTTCGACTTCCGATGGTTCCTGGACACGCTCCAGGCCGACCAGTTTTTCGTCCTTGGCCAGCTTGATCAAGGTCACACCCTGGGTGTTACGGCCCAGGCTCGACACTTCGGCCACACGGGTACGCACCAGGGTGCCCTGGTCGGAAATCAGCATGATTTCCTCGCCATCGAGCACCTGGACCGCGCCGACCAGACGGCCGTTGCGGTCGTTGCTGACCATGGCGATAACGCCCTGGCCGCCACGCTTGTACTCCGGGAACTCGCTGATGGCGGTGCGTTTGCCATAACCACGCTCGGAAGCGGTGAGGATCTGGCTGCCTTCTTCCGGGATCAGCATCGAAATCAGCTTCTGCCCTTCCGGCAGGCGCATGCCGCGCACACCGCGGGCGGTACGGCCCATGGCGCGAACGTCGGATTCCTTGAAGCGAGTGACCTTGCCGCCGTCGGAGAACAGCATGACTTCACGCTCGCCATCGGTAATGGCCGCGCTGATCAGCACGTCGCCTTCGTCCAGCTCCAGGGCGATCAGGCCCACGCTGCGCTGGCGGCTGAAGGATTCCAGCGGGGTCTTCTTCACGGTGCCTTTGGCGGTGGCCATGAAGATGAAGTGACCTTCGGTGTATTCCTCGACCGGCAGCATGGTGGTGATGTATTCATCACTGTCCAGCGGCAGCAGGTTGACCAACGGACGACCACGGGCAGCGCGGGAGGCTTCCGGGATTTCGTAGGTCTTGAGCCAGTACACCTTGCCCTTGCTGGAGAACAGCAGCAGCGTGGTGTGGCTGTTGGCGACCAGCAGGTGGGCGATGTAGTCCTCATCCTTCACGCCGGTAGCCGATTTACCTTTACCGCCACGACGCTGGGCCTGGTACGCAGCCAATGGCTGGGTCTTGGCATAGCCACCATGGGAAATGGTCACCACGCGCTCTTCTTCCGGGATCATGTCACCCAGGGTCAGGTCGAGGCGCGCATCGAGGATTTCGGTGCGGCGCACGTCGCCGTATTCGGCGCGGATCACTTCCAGTTCTTCGCGGATCACTTCCATCAGGCGCACGGCGCTGTTGAGGATGCGGATCAGCTCGCCGATCTGGTTGAGGATCTCCTGGTACTCGGCCAGCAGCTTCTCGTGCTCCAGGCCGGTCAGGCGGTGCAGGCGCAGCTCCAGGATAGCCTGGGCCTGTTCCGGCGACAGGAAGTACTTGCCATCGCGCAGGCCGTATTGCGGGTCCAGGGTCTCCGGGCGGCACGAGTCGGCACCGGCACGTTCAACCATCGCCACCACGGCGCTGGATTCCCATGGCATCTTGATCAGGGCTTCCTTGGCTTCCGACGGCGTCGGCGAGGCCTTGATCAGGGCGATGACCGGGTCGATGTTCGACAGCGCTACAGCCTGGCCTTCCAGGATGTGACCGCGTTCACGGGCCTTGCGCAATTCGAACACGGTACGGCGGGTCACCACTTCGCGACGGTGACGTACGAAGGCTTCCAGCAGGTCCTTGAGGTTCAGGATGCGTGGGCGGCCGTCGATCAGTGCGACCACGTTGATACCAAACACGCTTTGCAGCTGGGTCTGGGCGTAGAGGTTGTTGAGGATCACCTCAGGCACTTCGCCACGACGCAGCTCGATCACCACGCGCATACCGTCTTTGTCGGATTCGTCGCGCAGCTCGGTAATGCCTTCGAGTTTCTTCTCTTTAACCAGCTCGGCGATCTTCTCGATCAGACGCGCCTTGTTCAACTGGTACGGGAGTTCGGTGATGACGATCTGCTGGCGGCCACCGACCTTGTCGATGTCCTCGATGATCGAGCGGGCGCGCATGTAAATACGGCCGCGACCGGTGCGGTAGGCTTCGATGATGCCGGCGCGACCGTTGATGATCGCAGCGGTCGGGAAGTCCGGGCCCGGGATGTATTGCATCAGCTCATCGACGGTCAGCTCAGGGTTGTCGATAAGGGCCAGGCAACCGTCGATGACTTCACCGAGGTTGTGCGGCGGGATGTTGGTGGCCATGCCCACGGCGATACCGCTGGAACCGTTGACCAGCAGGTTGGGGATCCGGGTCGGCATGACCGCCGGGATCATTTCGGTGCCGTCGTAGTTCGGCACCCAGTCCACGGTTTCTTTATGCAGGTCGGCCAGCAGCTCGTGCGCCAGCTTGGTCATGCGCACTTCGGTGTATCGCATGGCCGCGGCGTTGTCGCCGTCGACCGAACCGAAGTTGCCCTGGCCGTCTACCAGCAGGTAGCGCAGGGAAAACGGCTGGGCCATCCGAACGATGGTGTCGTACACCGCAGTGTCGCCGTGAGGGTGATACTTACCGATCACGTCACCGACAACACGGGCAGATTTCTTGTACGGCTTGTTCCAGTCGTTACCCAGCTCGCTCATTGCGAACAGCACACGCCGGTGCACGGGCTTCAAGCCATCGCGCGCATCAGGCAGTGCCCGACCGACAATTACGCTCATCGCGTAGTCGAGGTAGGACTGTTTCAGCTCGTCTTCGATATTGACCGGGAGGATTTCTTTGGCCAGTTCGCCCATGAGAAGCCTGATTCCTTTTTCGGGTGAAACCTCGTCGCATCCATATGGGACGAACGAAGCTCGCCGTCGCCGGCACACTGCCTGACAACGACTTACGACAAATCAACGAGTTATGACACGGATCTGCACGTTATGGGCAACCCCTGGGGGCGGCCCTGGAAACCGCCGGATGTTATCACAATCGCCGCCACGCACCTATCCCCCTGATGCGCATGGAGACTAGTAATTTGACGGATGACAGGCTTGAAGAGGACCAGAGGGGCTCAGAGATGGGGTGGTGCTTTTTTTTGGTTCATCACGGATTACCGGGAAAGACGCTCTTGATCTTCATGAAGAAGAATTCGCTATCCCGGTAACCGTACGCCATCCGTTTGATGACCTTTATTCGATTGTTTATTCCTTCCAACTGACCGGTGTGCATCGGCCAGCGAACCCGACTGACGATGCCCCGCCAATAACCCTTTAGCCGTTTGGCAAACTGGATCAGAGCCGGTATTTCGCTTTCATATGCATGGCGCAGCCATTGCTTCCAGGCCGATCTCCAGGTCCAGGCAGTGCTCGGTGTCCAGAGCGTTTTGAGTTCAGCCTTCATCAAATAAACTGTCATCAGCGATTGGTTGGCCTCCAATAAATCCTGCAAATGGACCTGTTGTTCCGGCGTTTTCAGGTTCTGTGGGTTACGCAGCAACAGCCATCGTGCCTGCTTGATGACCTTGCGAGCCGGCTTGTTATGACGCAGCCGATTAGCTTCGTCGACGCGGACCCGATCAATCACCTCTCGGCCATATTTGGCCACCACATGGAAAAGGTCGTAGACCACTCGCGCTTTCGGGCAATGCTGGCGAACCTCCAGATCAAAAGCAGTATTCATGTCCATCGCCACCGCTTCGATTCGAGCGCAGCCCTCCGGCCCCAGTTCCTCGAAGAACGGCCTGACTGCCGCTCGGCTACGGCCTTCACCGATCCACAGCACTCGTCGTGTATCGGCATCCAGCACAACGCTGGCGTAACGATGACCTTTGAATAACGCGAACTCGTCCATGATCAGGCGTCGTGGTTGCGCCTTCGGCAACTCACTCAACACCGCCTGCAAGGCTCGACGCTCCAGCAACCGAACAGTGTCCCAATGCAGTCCAAACATCTGGGCCACGTGCAGGGTGGGAAGGCGCTCGCAGGCCTGAATGACCGCCTCGGCCAAGCGGCGCGTCATGCGGGCATAGCGATCCAGCCAACTGACGGCCTCCATGCGTTTTCCACAGTCGCGGCAGCCAACACGCCTGAGCAAAATGCTGAGGCGCACCGCGCGACCGAGAATGGGCAGATCACGAACGGTTCGCTCACAATACTCATGAGTGGTTGAACAAGGTTTTTGGCAGCCGCCGCAGGAAGGGAATCGGGTGGCGTGGGGAATCAGATCGATCTTTAGAGCGTCACCATCGGGCTTGATCGTGACGACAGAAAAGCCCTCCCAAAAAGGAAGGAAAGTATTAATATCACGCATAAGAACGCCGGTTTTTTAGATGTGTTTGCTCGCACGAACATCATCAATCAAATCGGCGTTCTTGTTTCTGTGTTTCCCGGGATTCCGTGATGAACCTTTTTTTTGAGGGCGGATCCGAGGGTTTTATTGACTTTCAGGGCCAATCGGGGGCAAGCCCCTCCTACACTTTAATTGTGAACAGACACCACAGCCCTCAATGCAGCCGCTTACGGCACATCAGCTTGGCCAATTTCGCCGTATCCGGCCGCTCAACCACGCCCCTCTCAGTCACGATCACATCGATCAGGTCGGCCGGGGTCACATCAAATACCGGATTAAACGCATTGACCTCCAAGCGCTGCCCCATGACCTCCAGCAGTTCACCGGGATCGCGCTCCTCCAGGGCCACATCGTCACCCGTGGCCATCATCAGGTCCAGGCTCGAACTCGGCGCCACCACCATGAAACGCACGCCGTGGTGCATGGCGCACACCGCCAATTGATAGGTGCCGATCTTGCTGATCACATCGCCATTGGCGGCAATGCAATCGGCGCCGACGATCACCCAGGTGATGCCCTTGGTCTTGAGGAGATGCGCGCCGGCGGAGTCGGCATTCACGGTGACCGGGATCCCCTCGCCCGCCAGTTCCCAGGCGGTCAGCCGCGAGCCTTGCAGCCATGGGCGGGTTTCATTGGCGTAGACGTGCTCGACCAAGCCTTCCAGGAACGCCGCGCGAATCACCCCGAGGGCCGTGCCGACACCGCCGGTTGCCAAGGCGCCGGCGTTGCCATGGGTCAAGATCGCCTGGGCATTGCCCTGATGCTTGCGAATCCGCTCAACGCCCAACTGGGCCATGACGAGGTTGGCTTCCCGGTCGCTTTCATGGATAGCGATCGCTTCGGCCTCCAGCACCGCCAGCGGATCGGCGTGCTTCTTGACGCGATCCAGGCGATCGCGCATGCGCTTGAGCGCCCAGAACAGGTTCGAGGCGGTCAGACGGGTATCGGCCAGTAGTGCGTAGTCCTCTTCCCAGGCGGCCTGCCAGTCACCGCCCTCGGCGATACGCTCGCGAGCGGCGAGCACCAGGCCATAGGCCGCGCTGATGCCGATCGCCGATGCGCCACGCACCACCATGGCGCGAATGGCCGCAGCCACTGCATCGACCGTGGAGCAGGCCACCCAGCGCTCCTGGGACGGCAGGGCGCGTTGATCGAGCAGGTGCAGCGTGCCATCACGCCAATCGATGGCCTTCACTTTCTCCGCTGCCAACAGTCGATCGCGCATCCGTCACCCCGTACTCATCAACAAAAGCCGCCGATTATAGCGATCCGCCAGCCAGGACGCTCGGGTATACTTCGCGCTTCTTTTATAGCTGCCCGGGAAGAAGCCTGCGATGACCTCCACTGCCGCCCCGCTCGACTTATTGCTACTGCCAACCTGGCTGGTACCTGTCGAACCCGCCGGCGTGGTGCTCAAGGACCATGGCGTGGGCATCCGCAATGGGCGTATCGCCTTTATCGGTCCACGGGCTGCGGCGTTGAAGCTGTCGGCCACTGAAGTGCGCGAACTGCCGGGCATGCTGCTCAGTCCCGGCCTGATCAACGCCCACGGGCATGCGGCGATGAGCCTGTTTCGCGGCCTGGCCGATGACCTGCCCTTGATGACCTGGCTGGAAAAACACATCTGGCCCGCCGAAGCCAAGTGGGTCGACGAGGCCTTCGTGCGTGACGGCACCGACCTGGCCATTGCCGAGCAGCTCAAGGGCGGCATCACCTGCTTCTCGGACATGTACTTCTACCCCAAGGTCGCCAGCGATTGCGTGCACAACAGCGGCATGCGTGCACAGATCGCGATTCCGATCCTCGACTTCCCGATTCCCGGCGCCGGCACCGCCGATGAGGCGATCCGCCAGGGCATCGAGCTGTTCGGCGACCTCAAGCACCATCCGCGCATCAAGATCACCTTCGGCCCCCACGCGCCCTACACGGTGTGCGATGCCAACCTGGAAAAGATCCGGGTCATCGCCGAAGAGCTGGACGCCGCGATCCATATGCATGTGCATGAAACCGCTTTCGAGGTACAACAGGCCGTCGAACAGACCGGCGAGCGGCCGTTGGCGCGCCTGGGACGCCTCGGCTTGCTGGGCCCGCGCTTCCAGGCCGTTCATATGACCCAAATCAGCGAGGACGACCTGGCTTTGCTGGTAGAAAGCAACACCAGCGTGATCCATTGCCCGGAATCGAACCTGAAACTGGCCAGTGGCTTCTGCCCGGTGGAGCGTCTATGGCAGGCGGGCGTCAATGTGGCCATCGGCACCGACGGCGCCGCCAGTAACAACGACCTGGACCTGCTGGGTGAAACCCGTACCGCCGCGATGCTGGCCAAGGCCGTCGCGGGTTCGGCCACCGCCCTGGACGCCCACCGTGCGCTGCGTATGGCTACGCTCAACGGTGCGCGTGCCATGGGCCTGGAAAGTGAAATCGGCTCCCTGGAAGTGGGCAAGGCGGCGGATATGGTCGCCTTCGATCTGACCGGGCTGGCGCAACAACCGATCTACGATCCGGTCTCACAGCTTATATATGCCACCGGACGCGATTGCGTGAAACACCTTTGGGTCGCCGGCAAGCAGTTGCTCGACGACCGGCAACTCACCCGCATGGATGAACAACAGTTGACCGCCACGGCCATCGCCTGGGGAAAACGCATCAGCGGGCACACCGAATAACGCTGGCTCTGAACCTGCGTGTTCAGGACCGACAAACCGATTTATCAGATTTAGAGGATTCACCATGAGCAACGTCGACCACGCCGAAATCGCCAAGTTTGAAGCCCTGGCCCACCGCTGGTGGGACCGCGAAAGCGAGTTCAAACCCCTGCACGACATCAACCCGCTGCGGGTCAACTGGATTGACGAACGCGTCAACCTGGCCGGCAAGAAAGTGCTGGACGTCGGTTGCGGCGGCGGCATCCTCAGCGAAGCCATGGCCCAGCGCGGCGCCACCGTGATGGGGATCGACATGGGCGAAGCGCCGCTGGCCGTGGCCCAGTTGCACCAGCTGGAATCCGGCGTGAGCGTGGAATATCGCCAGATCACCGCCGAAGCCCTGGCCGAGGAAATGCCTGAGCAGTTCGACGTGGTCACCTGCCTGGAAATGCTGGAGCACGTGCCAGACCCATCGTCGGTGATCCGCGCCTGCTTCCGCATGGTCAAGCCGGGCGGCCAGGTGTTCTTCTCCACCATCAACCGCAACCCCAAGGCCTACCTGTTCGCGATCATCGGCGCCGAATACATCATGAAGCTGCTGCCGCGCGGCACCCACGATTTCAAGAAATTCATCCGCCCGTCCGAACTGGGTGCGTGGAGCCGCCAGGCCGGGCTGACCGTCAAGGACATCATCGGCCTGACCTACAACCCGCTGACCAAGCACTACAAACTGGCCAGCGACGTTGACGTCAACTACATGATCCAGACCCTGCGCGAGGAGTAAGCCTGTGAAGTTGCGAGCGGTTCTCTTCGACATGGACGGTACCCTGCTGGACACTGCGCCGGACTTTATCGCCATCTGCCAGGCGATGCGCGCCGACCGCGACCTGCCACCGATCAACCCACAGCATATCCGCGATGAAATCTCCGGCGGTGCGCGGGCGATGGTGGCCGTGACCTTCTCGATGGACCCGGAATCCCCCGGCTTTGAAGAGTTGCGCCTGGAATTCCTCGAGCGTTACCTGAAGGGTTGTGCGGTCCACAGCACACTGTTCGACGGCATGGCCGAGCTTCTGGAGGACATCGAGAAATCCAAGCTGATCTGGGGCGTGGTCACCAACAAGCCACTGCGCTTTGCCGAGCCGATCATGCAGCAACTGGGCCTGGCCGAGCGTTCGGCGCTGCTGATCTGCCCGGACCACGTGAAAAACAGCAAGCCGGACCCGGAGCCGATGATCCTGGCGTGCAAGATGCTCGGCCTGGACCCGGCCAGCGTGCTGTTCGTGGGCGATGACCTGCGCGACATCGAGTCCGGCCGCGACGCCGGCACCCGCACGGCGGCGGTCACCTATGGCTATATCCACCCGGATGACAACCCACGCCACTGGGGCGCGGATGTGGTGGTGGATCATCCACTGGAACTGCGCAAGGTGCTGGATAACGCACTGTGCAGTTGCTGATGGTTCGCTCCCCTCTGTAGGAGCGAGCTTGCTCGCGAAGAACCCGAGATCGCCGCGTTGATCCAGATACCCCGCGTTATCGTTGACGTTTTTCGCGAGCGAGCTCGCTCCTACAAGGGGTGCTTGGATTTTCTGTGAATTCTGTCGAGGTTGTTTATGTTTGATTACTCCGCACGTCCAGAACTGCTCAAAGGCCGGGTGATCCTGGTAACCGGTGCCGGTCGCGGGATTGGCGCGGCGGCGGCGAAAACCTACGCCGCCCATGGCGCGACCGTGCTGTTGCTGGGCAAGACCGAAGCCAACCTGGCCCAGGTGTATGACGAGATCGAAGCGGCCGGCCACCCGCAGCCGGTGGTGATCCCCTTCAATCTGGAGACCGCCCTGCCCCATCAATACGATGAGCTGGCAGCGATGATCGAAAAAGAATTCGGCCACCTCGATGGCCTGCTGCACAACGCCTCGATCATCGGCCCACGCACGCCGATCGAGCAGTTGTCCGGCGAGAACTTCATGCGGGTGATGCACATCAACGTCAATGCGATGTTCATGCTCACCAGCACGTTGTTGCCACTGCTCAAGCTGTCCCAGGATGCGTCGGTGGTGTTCACCTCCAGCAGCGTCGGGCGCAAGGGCCGGGCATATTGGGGCGCTTATGGGGTGTCGAAATTCGCCACTGAAGGCTTGATGCAGACCCTGGCGGATGAGCTCGAAGACGTGGCTGCAGTAAGAGCCAACAGCATCAACCCGGGCGGCACGCGCACCAGCATGCGGGCCCAGGCATATCCAGGGGAGAACCCGATGGAAAGGCCGGCACCGGAAGAGATCATGCCGGTGTACCTGTACCTGATGGGCCCGGACAGTACCGGCATCAATGGGCAGGCGTTTGACGCGCAGTAATCCCTGACACCCTACCCGCTGTGGGAGTTGGCTTTTGTGGTGAGCGGGCTTGCCCCGCGCCGGGCTGCGAAGCGGCCCCAAAACCTGCCAACGTAATCTCTCTGTCAGATCGCGCTGGCTGAACTGTGGGGCTGCTTCGCAGCCCAGCGCGGGGCAAGCCCGCTCACCACAGGTCTCTTCCCACATTGGGTTTACTTATTTAGTTCTTCACCACTTCCTCAAGGGTGAAGCGCCCCAACGGATTTTGCAGGAAGTTGCTCACATTCTTGCGTGAGATGTTGATGTACGGGCTGTAGTACAGGTCGATCCAGTTCACATCCTGTTTCGCCAGTTTCTGCAACTCGACATACATCTGCTCACGCTTGACCGGGTCGGCTTCAATGCGCGCCGCCGCGACCAAGTCCTTGACCTTGTCGTTCTTGTAGCGGGTCATGTAGTTCTGGTTGGTGTCGTGGCCGAGCACGAAGGTGGTCTTCTGGTCCGGGTCGAGGATGTCGTTGGTCCAGTACATCACCGAAATATCGTACTCACCGTCCACCAGCATCTGCCAGCTTTGGGTCGGGTCGACCTTCTGCAGGTTGGCGGTCACGCCGACCTTGGCCAACTGGTCCTTGATGATCACCGCGATCTGCTCGTCGGCTTCGTTGCCGGCGTTGACCACATAGTTGAGCTTCAAGTCCTTCGCGCCAGCCTTTTCCAACAGTTTCTTGGCGGCGGTCGGGTCATACGGGCGTTGCAGGTTGTTGGCGTAGTGGAACAACGAGCCTTTCGGAATGTAGGAATAGGCCACAGTGCCCTGACCGTATGTCGCGGTTTTCACCAGCGACTGCTTGTCGATGGCCATGTCCAGCGCCTCGCGTACTTCCTGCTTGGCCAGCAGACCGTGGGCGTGATTGATCAGCAGGTGATCTTCACGGGTGGACGGGTCGGAGTGGATCACCACGTTCTTGTCTTTCTTCAGCTCTTCAACCCGGGAAAACGGTACGAAGATCGCCGTGTCCAGCTCGTTGTTCTGCACCATGCGCATCCGCGTATTGTCGTCGGTCACGGAGACCCACTCCACGCCATCCAGGCTGACCTTCTTGGCCTGCCAGAAGTTCGGGTTCTTCTTCAGGATGACCCGGTCGCCCTTGCGCCATTCGTCCACGGTAAACGCGCCGGAGGTCACCGGATTTTCCGAGTAGGCGTCTTCACCCATTTTGGTCATGGCTTTTTCCGACAGGATCGACACCGTCGGCGAAGCCAGTTGCGACAGGAAGGCGACCGCCGGAGTCTTCAGTGTGACAACCAGGGTTTTCGAGTCCGTCGCCTTGGCGGTGTCGATCAGGTTGAAGGGATCAGCCCACAACGAAGCCTTGTTATCGCGGATGCGCAACAGGCTGAACGCTGCATCCTCGGCGGTGATCGCCGAGCCATCGGAGAACTTCGCATCGCGCAGCTTGAAGGTGTAGGTCAGGCCGTCCTTGGAAATATCCCAGCTTTCAGCCAGGCCCGGTTCCATCTTGGTGCCCAGGTTGTCCACGCGTACCAGGGTGTCGTAGACGTTGGCAAATACCCAGGTATCGCGGTTTTGCGCGCTTTTGATCGGGTCGAACGTGGTGCTGTCTTCACGGCAGCCGATGGTCAGGACGCCGGCGGCTTGCGCCAATCCGGCAGTGAGGGACCACGCGGTCAACGTAGCAGCGGCGAGCAACTTCAAGTGGCGCGATTGCATGTCATAACTCCTTGTTCATGATGGGCAGGTAGGGTCAACGGTTCTTCAAGCACGCAACTGTATCGATGCTCGTGCAGGGAATGGGTAGGCGGCAATACCACGGAACACATCGTCCGGGCGTACCGGCAACGCGGGTGGAAGGCACAGCCCGTAGGCAAATTCAGCGGGCTCGGCGGCTCGCCAGGCAACGGCTGCGTCGGCAAGGGCCGGTGCGGATCGATCTCCGGAATCGCCTCGATCAACGCCGCCGTATACGGATGGCGCGGCGAGGTGAAGACCGCTTCCACCGGCCCTTCCTCGACGATCTTGCCCAAGTACATCACCGCCACGCGGTCGCACAGGCGCCGCACGATGGCCAAATCGTGGGCGATAAACAGGATCGCCAGGTTCATGCGCTGTTGCAGTTCCAACAGCAGGTTGATGATCTGGCCCTGGATCGATACATCCAGGGCCGCCACGCATTCATCGGCGATGATCAAGCGCGGCTCCACCGCCAGCGCCCGGGCAATACCGACACGCTGGCATTGGCCACCACTGAGGGCGCCGGGTTTGCGACTGGCCAGTTCGGGGCGCAGGCCGACCAGGTCAAGCAGTTCGTTGACGCGAGCCGGGATACGCTCTGCCGGGACTTTGCGCTGCACCCGCAGCACCTCGGCGATGGTTTCGCCGATGGTGTGGCGCGGGTTCAACGCGGCGTAGGGATCCTGGAAGATCATCGCCGTTTCCTGGCGCAGGCGCACGATGTCGATCGCGCTGCCATGGGCCATGTCGATGCCATCGAACAGCACCTGCCCGGCACTGATCGGGTTGAGGTGCAGGATCGCGCGGCCCAGGGTGCTTTTGCCGCTGCCGGACTCCCCCACCAACCCCAGGGTTTCGCCGGCTGCAAGGTCCAGCGACACACCGTTCACCGCCTTCACCCACTGCTTGTTCAGGCCGAACACCCCCGTGCCGGACGCGGCGAACCGCACCTCGAGGTTCTTGATCTGCAACAGGCTCATGGGCGTGCTCCCAACGGGTAGTGACAGGCCACGCGCGCGCCTTCGGGCAACCGTTCGGTGCACAACGCGCCGACCTGCGGGCAACGCGGGTTGAAGCGGCAGCCGTCGGGTAACTCATCGAGCAAGGGCGGCTGGCCGGGGATGGTACGCAGCAACCCAGGACCACTGCCGTGGGTCGGTTGGCAATCAATCAGGCCGGCTGTGTAGGGGTGTTGCGGATGGGCGAGCACGTCGTACTTGCTGCCGTGCTCGCACAGGCGCCCGGCGTACATCACGGCGATGGAATCACAGGTTTGCGCAACCACGCCGAGGTCGTGGGTGATCATGATGAGCGACAGGCCGCGCTGGTCACGCAGGTCCAGCAGCAGGCGCAGGATCTGCGCCTGCACGGTCACGTCCAGCGCCGTGGTCGGCTCGTCGGCGATCAATACGTTCGGGTTGCAGCCCAGGGCCACGGCGATCATCGCGCGCTGGCGCATGCCACCGGAAAATTCATGGGGATAGTTGTCGACCCGTGCCTGGGGATCGGGAATGCCCACCTGGCGCAACACTTCGATGGCTTGTCGGCGCGCGTCTTTTTTCGACGCACCCTGATGCAGGCGGATGCCTTCGGCGATCTGATCGCCGATGCGCATCAAGGGGTCGAGGTGGCTGCTGGGGTTCTGGAAGATCATGCCCAACTGCCCGCCACGCACCGCCCGCATGCCGGCGTCATCCAGTTGCAGCAGGTCCTGGCCCGCCAGGCGTACCGCACCGCCCTGCACGCGCAGGTTGGGCGACGGCAACAGGCGCATCAAGCCACGGCAGGCCATGGTCTTGCCCGAGCCGCTTTCACCCACCAGGCCGAGGATCTCGCCTTCGGCCAGGTCAAAGGACACGCGGTCGACCAAGGTCACATCGCGCCCGGCGTTGTTGGCGATCACGCTGAGATCTTGCACCTGCAGCAGGCTCATGAGCGATCCCCCAGCACTTGCGCCACACCATCGGCCAGCAGGCTGAAGCCCATGGCCAGGGTCACGATGGCCAGCCCCGGAAAGGTGCAGATCCACCAGGCCGTGGTGATAAACGCCTGCCCTTCGGCAATCATCGTCCCCCACTCTGCCGTCGGCGGTTGCACGCCCAGGCCCAGGTAGCTCACGGCGGCACCGTTGAGCAGTACCAGCACCGCGTCAGACATGGAAAACACAATCGAGCCAAACATCGCATTCGGCAGCAAATGTCGGAACAGAATGCGCCCATGGCCAAAGCCCAGGCTCTTGGCCGCCAGGGCGAAGTCGCTTTCCTTGAGCACCAGGATCTGTGAGCGGATCAGCCGCGCATACGACACCCAGCCCACCAGCGCCATGGCGATATAAAAACTCTTCAGGCCCGGACCGAGGATAGCCATGATCGCCAGCATCAACACCAGGAACGGGAACGCCAGGATCACATCGATCACGCGCATGCAGAAACTGTCGAAGCGCCCGCCGATATAGCCGGAAACCGCGCCGACAAACGTGCCGATCATGAACGGGAAAATCACCCCGATAATGGCCAGTTGCAGATCGACGCGCGCGCCCCAGATCACCCTCGAAAGGATGTCTCGACCGTAGTTATCCGTACCGAATGGATGGGCCAGGCTCGGCCCCAGCAAGCTGATGTCGGTGTTCTGCGCGATCGGGTCATAGGGCGCGATCCACGGCGCACATAGCGCCAGGACCAACCATACCAGCAGGATCAACAGCCCCCACGCGGCCGTCAGGCGGCCATTGCGAAAGCCAAACCGCAGACGCAGGCGCCATGGGGCAATCAGTGGACGGCTGCTCATTGCATTTTCACCCGAGGGTCGAGGGCCACCGTGACCACGTCGGCGATAAAGTTGACCACCACCGTCGCGCACGCCAGCACCATCGCCACGCCCTGCACCACCATGTAGTCGCGGGTAAAAATGCCGCGCACCAGCAACTGGCCGATGCCGGGAATGGCGAACAGGCTTTCGATCACGACGGTGCCGCTGATCAGCCAACCAATATTCACCGCCAGCAGGTTGACCGCCGGCACCAGGGAATTGGGCAACACATGGCGACGGAACACCGCAGCTTCCGACAGCCCACGGGCCCGCGCGGCAGTGACGTGGTCGGCCTGCAGCTCCATCAACATGCTCGCCCGCAGGTTGCGGACCAGCACCGCCGACAGCGCCAGGGCGATGGTCAGGCACGGCAAGACCATATGGTGCGCCTTGTCCAGCCAGGTACGGCCGTAGCCGGACACCGGGAACAGGCCCCATTGCACACTGAGCAGCAGGATCAGCATCAGGCCCAGCCAGAACGCCGGCATGCCCAGGCCCACGGTGGTGAACACGCGGATCAGGTTGTCCGCCCACCCGCCTTTATTGCGCGCCGCCCACGTCGCCAGCGGCACCGCAATCAGCAGTGCCAGCACCACACTGCCAAGCACCAGCACCAGGGTGGGTTCGATGCGGGTGACGATCAATTTCAAGGCGTCGACTTTGTACAGCAGTGATTGGCCGAGATCGCCCTTGAGCAGGTTCTTCAGGAAATAGAAATACTGCTGCCACAAAGGCTGGTCGAGGCCGTACTGGGCGCGGATTTTCAGCAAGGCATCCGGCGTGCTGCGCGAGCCCAGCAGGGCCCGCGCCGGGTCGCCAGGAATCGAGCGCACCAGCACAAACGTGATCAGGCTGATGCCAAACAGTACCGGCAGCAATTGCAGCGGCCGGGACAGTACAAAACGGTAGCGCGCCAGGTTCATCTGTCAGCCTCGGTGGCGAGCGAGAAAGTCCAACAGTACCGGAAAATAAGCCTGTGGCTCTTCATAGAACGGCATATGGCTACTGTTGGGAAATACATGCAGTTCGGCGTGTCTGGCCGCCATCTTCATGCGCATGGCGCAGGCTGGGGTGAGTTCGTCGTGCTGGCCGGTGGTGATCAGGATCGGCATGTTGAAAGCGGCCATCTCGGGGATGCGGTTCCAGTCCTTGAGGTTGCCGACGTAGAGGAATTCGTTGGGGCCCTGCATGGTTTCATAGGGGCCCATGTTCCAGTCGCCGAGGGAGCGCTTGACCGGTTCGGGCCATTCGTCCAGGCGGCAGACGTGGCGATAGTTGAGCAAGGTGATCGCGGCCTGGTACTGCGGGTGATCCAGGGTACCCATGGCTTCGTGGCGTTGCATCATCGCCACGGTCTCACTGCCCAGCGCGCCGCGCAGGCGTTCGAGTTCTTGAGAAAGATGCGGAATGTCGCCGACGGTGTTCTCGAGGATCAGGCTTTTCAGCCTGTCGGGGTAATGGATGGCGTATTCGATGCCCAGCCAGCCGCCCCAGGAATGCCCGAGCAGGTGCACGCGGCCGAGGCCAAGGGCTTGGCGTACGGTTTCGACTTCTTCGACATAACGGCGGATTTCCCACAGGGAAACATCGGTCGGTCTGGCTGATGCGCCTGTGCCAAGCTGGTCGAATGCAACCACTCGCAGGTCATGGTCCTTGAGCCAGCCATGGGCGTCGCGCAAGTAGTCACACGGCAGGCCCGGCCCGCCGTTGAGACACAAGAGCACCTCATCGCCTTCGCCGAAGCTGTAGACCACGAGGTTGTGGCCATCGACTTGCACGTTGTACTGCTGGTCGGGGGCAATTTCACGCCACATGCATACATTCCTTGTGTTGTATCGGCCTGGCGGGCAGCGGCCGTTTATCAGGCCAACACTACCGAGGATGCCGCGCGTCCATAACCTGGTATTTCTTATAGGTTTGGCCTGGCAGTCCTTCGCCGGGGCGTGGCATTCTACTTGCAGGAAGTGGAGATTCAAATGAATTCGGGAGCAGAACGGATGCTGGCCAAGCTAACTGCCTTCAATCAACGTCTGATGCCGGGCAGGAGCCTGGATGAGCAGATGGACAACACTTTTATCCTCGCCCAGCAATTGGGCTTCGATGCACTGGTATACGACTACACCCCGGTGCCGATCGACCAGGATGGTGCATTGATCACCCCCTCGGTGCTGGAGCTGCGCAACACGCCGACCGATTGGCATGCGCTGTGGTGCAGCAAGGGTTTCTACCAGATCGACCCGGTGCAACACCTGGCTCTGCGCACGGTATCGCCGTTCGTGTGGTCCTACGAAGCCCAGGCTGACACGGCCCTGCAAACCATCATCGACCCCTGCCACGCCCCCGTTTCGTCCTACCTGCACGACCAGCAACTGACCTGCGGCGTCAGCGTGCCGATGCATCTGCCCCGTGGCGGCTTCGCGTCACTGACCGGCTTGCGCACTGGCAAAACGCCTGCCGTGCTGCAGGACGCGCAGCAGACCTTGTCGGACTTCAGCCTGATTTCCCACGCGTTGCAGGAAGCGGCCTACCCGCTGTTCGGCAAGGAGCTGCGCACCTACCCGCACATTCACCTGACCAAACGTGAACGCGAATGCCTCAAATGGGCCGCCGACGGCCTGACCGCCGCCGAAATCGCCACGCAACTGAGCCGCTCACTGGCCGTCGTCACCCTGCACCTGGCCTCGGCGATGCACAAACTGGGCGCCAAGAACCGTGTGCAGGCGGTGGTCCGCGCCACCCATTACCGCCTGCTGGAAGACTGATCCACCGGCAAAACCTAGCTGTTTTGCTAGTTACCTAAATCTCGTCCGCAGACTATCGTGTCCCTGATCATTTTTTCAGGGCAGGGCAGGAAATGGACTTCATCGAAAAAATCCGCAAAGGGTATGCCGCGTTTGGCGACTACCAGACCTGGTACCGTGTCACTGGCGACCTGGCCAGCGGCCGCACGCCGCTGGTGGTCATCCACGGCGGCCCGGGCTGCACCCATGATTATGTCGACGCGTTCAAGGACGTCGCGGCCAGCGGTCATGCGGTCATCCACTACGACCAACTGGGCAACGGCCGCTCCACGCACTTGCCTGAGAAAGACCCGTCCTTCTGGACCGTCGATCTGTTCCTTAAAGAACTGGACAACCTGCTGGACCACCTGCAGATCAGCGATAACTACGCGATCCTTGGTCAGTCCTGGGGCGGCATGCTCGGCAGCGAGCACGCAATCCTGCAACCCAAGGGCCTGCGTGCGTTTATCCCAGCCAACTCACCGACCTGCATGCGCACCTGGGTCAGCGAAGCCAACCGCCTGCGCAAGCTGCTGCCCCAAGGCGTGCATGAAACCCTGCTCAAGCATGAAGCCGCCGGTACCTACCTCGACCCGGAATACCTCGCCGCCTCGCGGGTGTTCTATGACCAGCATGTGTGCCGGGTGAACCCATGGCCGGAAGAAGTGGCGCGCACCTTCGCCCAGGTCGACTCGGACCCCACGGTGTATCACGCCATGAGCGGCCCGACCGAGTTCCACGTGATCGGCAGCCTGAAGGACTGGAAATCCATTGGCCGCCTGTCGGCGATCAAGGTGCCGACCCTGGTGATTTCCGGCCGGCATGACGAGGCCACGCCACTGGTGGTCAAGCCGTTCCTGGATGAGATCGCGGATGTGCGCTGGGCGCTGTTCGAAGACTCCAGCCACATGCCCCACGTGGAAGAACGCCAGGCGTGCATGGGCACCGTGGTGAAGTTTCTGGATGAGGCGTGCTCTGTTCCGCACACAGTCCGCAAGGCTGGTTGAGTTCCAAATGTGGGAGGGGCGGTGCGACGATTCGACTTGCTCCCGATAGCAGAGTGTCAGCCACTGTATTTGTGACTGACCCACCGCTATCGGGAGCAATCTCCCACATTTTTAGACCTCTGTGGTTTCAGCGTGTGCGGCTTTCCTTGGCTCCTGCGCCACCAATGGAATTTCCTTGCCCTCGGCATCAAATAACTTGCCACCCCTGAAATAGTCCCCATCACGCAACGCCGCTACGTCGTGGAAACACAAACTGCGCTCAGTCCCCGCTACAAACACCGACTGCTGGTCCGAATTGCCTACGGTGAAATGGTTGAACGCCAGGTTCAGCAGGATCGCCATGATCGCCGACGAACTGATACCCGAATGGAAAATGGTCGCGAACCAGCTGGGGAACTGGTCGTAGAAACTGGGTGCGGCAATCGGGATCATGCCAAACCCGATGGACGTGGCGACGATGATCAGGTTCATGTTGTTGCGGTAATCCACCTTGGACAAGGTGCGAATACCACTGGCCGCCACGGTACCGAACAGCACAATCCCGGCACCGCCCAGTACCGAGGTCGGCACCGCCGCGATCACCCGCCCCATAAATGGCAGCAATCCGAGGATTACCAGGAACAAGCCGCCGGTTGCCACCACAAAACGACTCTTCACTCCGGTCACCGCCACCAGGCCAACGTTCTGGGCGAAGGCACTCTGGGTGAACGAACCGAAGATCGGCGCGAACATGCTCGACAGCATATCGGCGCGCAGGCCGTTACCCAGGCGCTTGGAGTCGACCTTGGTATCGATGATTTCCCCCACCGCCAGGATGTCGGCCGAGGTTTCCACCAGTGTCACCATCACCACGATGCACATGGAAATGATCGCCGCGATGTGAAAGGTCGGCATACCGAAATGGAACGGCGCAGGGAAACCGAACATGGGCCCCTGGCTGACCCCGGAAAAATCCGCCATGCCGAGGAACACCGCGATCACCGTGCCGATCACCATCGCCAGCAGGATCGACAGGCGCGAGATGGTCGCGCTGCCGATCTTGCTCAATAGCAGCACCAGCACCAGGGTCAACGCCGCCAGGCCGATATTGGGCATGCTGCCGAAATCCGCCGCGCGGCTGTTACCGCCCATGGCCCAGCGTGCCGCCACGGGCATCAGGGTCAGGCCGATGGTGGTGATCACAATACCGGTCACCAACGGCGGGAAGAACTGGGTGATCCGCGAGAACACCGGGGTGATCAACAGCCCGATAAACGACGCGGCCATCACCGCGCCGAGAATCGCCGGTACCCCGCCGGCGCCATCGCTGCCGACAATCGCCACCATGGTTGCCACACCGGCAAACGACACACCCTGCACCAACGGCAACTGACAGCCAAAGAACGGCAGGCCAAGGGTTTGCAACAGGGTGGCAAGGCCACCGGCAAACAGCGACGCGGCGATCAACAGGCCGATATCCGCCGGTGACAACCCGGCCGCCTGGCCCACGATCAACGGTACCGCGACGATGCCGCCGTACATGGTGAGCACATGCTGCAGGCCGTAAGCCATGTTGGCGGCGACGCCTAGATTCTCATCTTCCGGCCGCTGCGGTGACGCCTTCGGGATAGTCATGGTGAGAGGTTCTCTGTTTTTGTTGTGGTGACACTGTATGCAATGTTTAGACTGGATGTCCATAGAGTTGTATACAATCACTCGAACAAGATACCCTCCATCGGCGTTACAAAAACAATCTGGCCGTGATGAGCCAGAACGCCAAAGGACACAGAAACCATGAAAAAGGCATTACAGGGAGCCACCGTTGCACTCACCCTCCTCGGCGGCGGGGAGGCCGTCGCGGTGGAATGGATGAACAACAGCGTAGGTTTTCGCTATGGCCAGCAGTTCACCAATCCAAATAACCCCGACGAATTCAGCAAGCGCATCTACAGCGTTACCCACGCCAGCGGCTACCGGTATGGCAGCAACTTCCTGAACCTGGACGTGTTCCTGTCCGACAGCCGCGACACGCGCAAGGGCACCGACCACGGTGGCAGCGAGGTGTACGCGGTGTACCGGCATCAGTTGTATGCGTCACGGGTGCTGGATGTGCCACTGGGCACCGGGCTGATCAAGGATTACGCGCTGACCCTGGGCTTTGATGCCAACCGCAACAACAACGTCGCGTCGGCGAAAAAACGCGCACTGGTGCTCGGCCCGACATTGAAGTTCAACACCGTGGGCGTGCTGGACCTGAGCCTTCTGTACTACAAGGAGCGCAACCACACCGGCATCCCCGGTGCACGGGAGTCGAACCACACGTTTGACGACACCTACATGCTCAACCTGACGTGGATGCGCCCTTTCGAGATCGCCAACCATGCGGCGAAATTCCAGGGCTTTGTGAACTACGTCGGGGAAAAAGGCGCGGACTACCATGGCCGTGACACGGCACCGGAAACCCTGATGCGCAGCGCGCTGATGGTCGCGGTGCGACCGGGCAAGAGCGTGAAGCCGAACCTGTACCTCGGGGTGGGTTACGAGTACTGGCACAACAAGTTCGGCGTGGACGGCGGCCGGGGCAGCCGTACGTCAACGCCGACGGTGAACATGGAAGTGACGTTCTAGGCGGCGGCCAGTTCCGACTTGTCTGCTTTCGGCCGCGCCAGCCAATAGCCCAAGACGGCCAAGGGCGCAGTCGCCAGCATCACGATCGCCGTGATCAGCAACGGTTGCTCGATCATCGATGACACCAACAGGCTGCTGAGAAAGCACAGGCCCAATTGCAGGGTGTTTTGCAGTGCCGCCGCCTTGCCGGAATGTTCTGCAAACGGCATCAGCGCATTCGCCACCACGATCGGGTAGCTGGCGCCGTTGACCAGCGCCATCAGGCAGAACGGAATCAGCAAGGTGGTGAGCGTCGGCACGGTCAAGGTGGCGACCAGGTACAGCGCCACCATGCTGATGCAATAGGCCAGCAGCAACCACGGCAACAGCGTCTTGCCCTGGAAACGCTGCAAAGCGCTACGGCAACTGTAGCCACCCACCAGAAACGCCAATGTCGGCAGCACGTAGCTCAGGCCGATGTCATTCGGGCTATAGCCCATGTCGCCGAGGATGAAGGGTGAAGCGGTCAGCCAGGCGAAGAAACTGGCCGAGCAGGCGGCGAAGATCATCACATTGCCGGTAAACACCCGGGAGGTGAGCAACTGCCAATAGCCAAGGCGCGAAGGTTCGTCTTCCCGCGTCTGAGGTTTCGACACGGAGCGCAGGAACAACGTCGGCAGCAACAACAGCAACGACACCCCCAGCAATACGCCAAAGATGGCTTGCCAACCGAAGTGGTTCAGCACCATCGCACCCAGCAGCGGCGCCAGCGCCGGTGACAACGACATCAACGGCATGATGCTGGCGAACACGCGGTGGGCCTTGTTGGCCGGGTAGCGGTCGATCACCAGCGCCTGCCAGCTCACGGCCGCAGAACACACGCCAATCGCCTGCATAAAGCGCAAGGCCAGCAACTGCGGCGCGGTCTCGACCCAAAACATCCCCGCGCAACCCACCACAAACAGGCTCAAGCCTGCGAGCAGAATCGGCTTGCGCCCCAGGCGGTCGGACAACGGCCCCCACAGCAACTGCCCCACGGCAAAGCCCGCGAGAAAAATACTCAGGCTGGCGCCCACCGCGCCCGCACCAATCTGCAACTGCTCGCCCATGGCGCCGAACGCCGGCAAATACATGTCCATTGCGAGGTAACCGAGCATGCTCAGCCCCGCCAGATACCAGGTGAAACCAAAAGAATTTTTCATTGAAACCTTGTTAATCCTGCCATCAAACTATTTGCTGATTGCCGCCCATTATGAAGCTGACAGTTTTGCTGTGAAGCGATAATAATTGGCGGCTGTTATCAATAATTTTGAAGGCAACCCTCATGTGGTCCGAATACTCCCTGGATGTCGTCGATGCGGTAGCGCGCCATGGCAGCTTCAGCGCCGCCGCCCAGGAATTGCACCGCGTGCCGTCAGCCATCAGTTATACCGTACGTCAACTTGAAGAGTGGCTGGCGGTGCCGTTGTTTGTGCGCCGGCATCGTGATGTGGAGCTGACACCCGCCGGCCGTCTGTTTATCGACGAGGCCCGCGGGGTAATGAAAAAAATGCTCGGCACACGGCGCCTGTGCCAGCAGGTGGCCAATGGCTGGAGTGGCCAGTTGAAGGTGGCCGTGGATTCCATCGTCAAACCCCAGCGCTGCCGACAGTTGGTGCTGGATTTCTATCGACAGTTTCCCGAGGTGGAATTGCTGCTGGAATACGAGGTGTACAACGGTGTGTGGGATGCCCTGGCGGATGAGCGCACCGATATTGTCATCGGTGCCACCAGCGCCGTGCCAGTGGCCAGTCACTTCACCTTTCGCGATATGGGCTTATTGAATTGGCTGTGCGTGGTCAGCGCACGGCACCCGTTGGCGGCCATGGAAGGGTTGCTCAATGACGACCAACTGCGCCCCTTCGCCTCGCTGTGCATGACCGACACCTCGCGCAACCTGCCCAAGCGCGACACCTGGACCCTGGATAACCAACGCCGGTTGGTAGTCCCCAACTGGGCCTCTGCCATCGATTGCCTGCGCGATGGCCTGTGCGTCGGCATGGCACCGGCGCATCAGGTATTGCCGTGGATCGAACGCGGTGAATTGGTGGCGCTGCAACTGACGCGCCCCTTTCCGGCCAGCCCATCGTGTGTGGCCTGGGCACAGAGCAAACTGTCCCCGGCCATGGCGTGGTTGCTGGAATACCTGGGGGATACCGAAACCATGAACCAGGAGTGGCTCAACGGTCCTGCCGTAGCAGCTGTCGAGCCCTAGCGAGGCTGCGTCAGACGCACTGCCGATTCAAGCCCGAGGCTCGACAGCTGCGGTCAGGAATCTAGTTCAATAGCCGAGTGAGGGCCCGCACGATCATCTCCACCTCCTTGGCATCCAGGGTCAACGGCGGCAGCAGGCGAATGACCTTGCCCCGCGTCACGTTGATCAGCAGCCCATGCTCCTGGGCAGCACGCTGGGCCAGGTCGCGATAGGGGCTGGCCAACTCAACACCGATCATCAGGCCCTGCCCCCGAATCGCCAGCACCTGCGGATGCTCTTCCAATTCCATGCGTAACCGCGCCAGCAAGCGCTCGCCCTGTTGTGCAGCGTTCTGCAACAAGCCTTGCTCTTCGATAATGTCCAACACCGTGCAGCCCACCCGGCACGCCAGCGGGTTGCCGCCAAAGGTGCTGCCATGACTGCCCGGCGTGAAAAGCGCGGCTACCGCTGCCCTGGCCAGGCACGCACCGATGGGCACGCCATTGCCGAGGCCTTTGGCCAGGGTCATCACATCCGGGACAATGCCTTCATGCTGGAAGGCAAACCAGGCGCCGGTGCGGCCGATGCCGGTCTGGATTTCGTCGAGCATCATCAGCCAGCCGTGCCGTGTGCAGTGGTCACGCAGGACTTGCAGGTAACCCGGCGGCGATGGCAGTACACCACTTTCGCCCTGGATGGGCTCCAGCAAGACCGCCGCGATCCGTGTGCCAAACGTCTGGGTGATTGCCTCGATCGCCGCCAGATCACCAAACCTGACCTTGAGAAAATCCCCCGGCAAACGTTGGAAACCCAAGCGCACCGAGGGTCCATCGCTGGCCGCCATGGTACCCAGCGTACGACCATGAAAGGCATTCTCCATCACCACCACCAAGGGCTCTTCGATGCCTTTTTTCCAGCCATGCAACCGCGCCAGTTTCAGCGCCGTCTCGTTGGCTTCGGCGCCGGAATTATTGAAGAAGGCACGGTCCAGGCCGGACAGCCGCGTCAGGCGCTGGGCCAGACGTTGTTGCCAGTCGATGCTGTAGAGGTTGGAGGTGTGCAACAACAGGCCGGCCTGCTCGCTGATGGCCGTCACCAGTTTCGGGTGGGAATGCCCGACGTTAGTCACCGCCACACCCGCCACTGCATCCAGGTATTCGCGCCCCTGCTGGTCCCACAGGCGCGTGCCGAGGCCACGGGTGAAGCTCAGGGCCAGGGGTTGATAGGTGGTCATCAGGCAGGCGGCGGTCATGGTGGCGGACTCCAGTGCATCGTTGAGATAGCAACAGTATCGTTAGCCATCCCAGCTGGATAAACTGCGCCATCCTGCAATGACTTTAAACCAGGACTTGATAATGGACCTGTTCCAAGCGATGTCGGTGTACGTGAAAGTGGTGGAGAGCGGCAGCATGACCGCCGCCGCCCACGCCTGCGGGATGTCGACCACCATGGTCGGCAACCACCTGCGCGCCCTCGAACAACGCCTGGGCGTCAGCCTGCTCAAGCGCACCACCCGCAAACAGAGCCTCACGGAGTTCGGCGGCCAGTATTACCAGCGTTGCCTGGAAGTACTCGGGCTGGTGGCAGACTCCGAGCAATGGGCCGAACAGGCCCACGGCGACATCCCCAAAGGTACCCTGCGCATCACCGCGCCACCGGCGTTCGGCACTGAACGCTTGGCGCCGGCCTTGAGCGAGTTTTCCCAACGCTACCCGCTGATCAAGCTGTACGTGGTGCTCAGCAACCAGCGCATGGACATGGTCGACAGCGGCTTTGACGTGGCTATCCGCCTGGGCGAGCTGGAACCCTCAAGCCTGATCGCCCGACCAATGCAGGACTACACCATCACCCTGTGCGCCTCACCGGACTATCTGGCCCGACGTGGTACACCCCAGACACCCGAGGACCTGCAACAGCACGACTGCCTGGCATTCGCCTACCCTTCCACCGATGACTGGCGCAACGCCGACAAGCTGTGGCGCATGACCGGCGCAGAAGGCGAAGTGGAAATCCCGGTGTCCGGCTCGCTGACCATCAATAGCTCCCAGGCCTTGCGCCAGGCCGCCGTGCAAGGCATGGGGATCGTCATGCTGCCGGATGCCCTCGTGCAGCCCGACCTGCAAACCGGCAAGCTGGTGGCCTTGCTGACCACCTATCAACTGCCCAGCCGGCCCATGCATTTGCTGTACGGCCAGGACCGTTATCGCTTGCCGAAGCTGCGCGCCTTTGTGGATTTCGCCATGGAAAAGTGGGCGCGCTAGAAGCCCACGCCCAACTCGCGCAATCGCGCCGCCGTCTGCTCGGCAGACACGTGGTGAATGCCTTGCCAGCCGAGGGCGACGGCCGCTTCGATATTGCCGGCGACATCATCGATAAACACCACCTCCCCCGGCTGGATATCCGGCAGGTACACCCGTACCTGGCTGAGGCTCGCGTGGTAGATCGCCGCGTCGGGCTTGATCAGCTTCAACTCGCCAGACACCACGATGTTGCGAAATTTCCGAAGGAAGGGGTAATTGGCGAGCGCATAGGGAAAGGTCTCGGCCGACCAGTTTGTGAGCCCGAACAGTGGCATGTTGGCCTGATGCAGCGCGTTGAGAATCGCCACGCCTTCGGGCAACGGGCCACGCAGCATTTCGTGCCAGCGGCCGTAATAGGCCGTGATCAAGGGTTCATGCTCGGGGTATTGATCGATCAGGATCTGTGTGGCTTCGGCCAGCGGCCGCCCCGCATCCTGCTCGGTGTTCCAGGCCTGGGTACAGATGTTATCGAGGAACCATTGCCGCTCTTGATCGTCGGCAATCAGTTTGCGATAGAGGTGCTGCGGGTTCCAATCGAAGAGAACACCGCCGAAATCAAAAACGACTGCACGAATCGTCATCAGATCCTCCGTTAGCGTGGTTTGAGAGCTGAGGGAGTCTGGCAGATTTACAAGGAGGGAGGTGCGCGCCGGAGCGTAAGACGGATCTGAAAAACCAAAAAAACAAATATGGGAGGGGGACACGCCTCCTCCCACATTTTTAACCGCGTTTAGGCTTGGACCAGACCCTTGATCTTCACGGTCGGGTTGACGTCAGCCTCGTAGTCCACACCATCGATTTCAAAGCCGAACAAGCGCAGGAACTCAGCCTTGTAGCCGGCGAAATCACTGATCTCGTCGACGTTCTCGTCGGTGACCTGATTCCACAGTGCCGCCACGGCGTCCTGGACCTTCGGTTCCAGTTCGGCCAGGTCGGCGCGCAGGCGGCCGTCGGCGTCAAGCTTCGGTTCGCTGCCGTACAGGCTGTCCTTGAACAGGCCGTAGACCTGCTCGATGCAGCCTTCGTGGGTGCCCTGCTCTTTCATCACTTTGAACAGCAACGATAAGTACAGCGGCATGATCGGGATCGCGGAGCTGGCCTGGGTGACCACCGCCTTGAGAACCGATACGCGGGCGTCGCCCTTCAGTGCAGCGAGGTTGTCGCGCAGGGTCAGGACTTTCTTGTCCAGGTCTTTCTTGGCTTCGCCGATGGAACCGTTCCAGTAGATGTCCTGGGTCAGCTTCTCACCGAGGTAGGTGAACGCGGTAGTCTTGGCGCCTTCGGCCAGTACGTCGGCATCACGCAGGGCGTCGATCCACAGCTGCCAGTCGGCGCCGCCCATGACATTGACGGTGCCGTCGATTTCTTCCTGGGTTGCAGGCTCGAGGGTAGTGTCGACCACAACGCCTTTGTCGGTATTGATACCGCGCAGGGTCACAGCCTTGCCGATTGGCTTGAGGGTGGAGTTGTAGACTTCACCGGTTTTTGGATCAGTACGCCGTGGCGCGGCCAGGCTGTAGACGACCAGGTCGATCTTGCCCAGGTCTTTCTTGATGGTTCCGATGGTCAGGCGCTTGATCTCGTCGGAAAACGCGTCGCCGTTGATGCTCTTGGCGTACAGGCCTTTTTCAACGGCAAACTTCTCGAACGCAGCGCTGTTGTACCAGCCGGCGGAGCTCAGCTTGCCTTCTTCGCCTTCTTTCTCAAAAAACACGCCCAGGGTGTCGGCGCCGCAGCCAAACGCTGCACTGATGCGCGCGGCCAGGCCGTAGCCGGTGGAAGCGCCAAGGACCAGCACCTTCTTCGGGCCGTCTTTGATGGCGCCGTGCTCAGTTACGTAGTCGATCTGTTCCTTGACGTTCGCTTCACAGCCAACAGGGTGAGCGGTCACACAGATAAAGCCACGAACCCGCGGTTTGATGATCATAAAATTTCTGCCTCTTCCAAGGTGCCGAAGGCCAATGGTGGCCATTCAACTTCAATCGTACCGGTCTATGACGTCCGAAAAACCGAAGCGTCACGATAGTCGCAAATCTTCTGTTTACAAAATCCAATCCACACGAGCCCACCAGGTTTAAAGACTGTGTCGAGCCTTCACAATTTTGCACTATTTAAAACGCCAATCCGCTGCTGGACGCCTTATCATGACGAAGATGTTTCATTATGTTTCAAAACCCCACCACTCGCGGCCACGGATCCGGACCTGTCGAATGGCGTCCTTCTGGAGCTGAGTTGCATGAACAAGTCTGCTTTGCGTAAGAAAGCGGTATCGGTCGCCTGGGTACTCGGCGTGTTGCTGATTATCGATGTGTTCCCCGAAACCACGCTGGTGTTCCTCTGCCTGGTACTGGTGTGCGGCGTTTACGACTTCCTGCGTAACGGCCTGTATGACAAGCCGACCGTCAAGAAATACTTTATCGGCAGCGGTCGCAACACTTGGCTGCTGGCCCCGTTCAACACCCTGTTCGACCTGCTGAGCGCGCGTAACCGTCACGTCTACACGATGGGCGACCTGCCACCGGCCTGGCGCACAGACCTGCAACAGGTGCTCGATGACGCCATGGCCCACAAGGATGAAATCATCGGCTACCTGGATGAACGCATGGCCGAGAAGAAGCGCGGCATGTTGTTTTTCCAGTGGTACGGGCGACCGATCGAAACCACCCTGGATATTCCTGAACTGCGCAAAAAACTGCCGTTCGTGAAAACCATCGGCGTGTCGGTGTTCAACGAGAACCGCTCGACGTCCTTTCACTTCGGCCCCCTGCGCATGATGTTCCGCGTGCTCTACAACATGGCACCGGCGCCCCATCACGATGGCGTGTACATCCAGGTCGGCAAGCACAAGCACTACTGGCACGACGACCCGCTGTTTATCTTTGATGACACGCTGATGCATGCGTCCTTCAACAAGAACGACGCCAAGCGCTACTGCCTGTTTATCGACATCGTACGGCCAACGCCGCTGCCGTCGGTGCTTAACGCCGTCATCGCGGGTTTTGCCGGGCTGGTCTTTACCCTGCGTCGGGTTTTCTACAAAAACTGGAAGCTGATTGAGTAAGTTCTGCGGCATGATGGTGTTGGACGGTATTTGCGCTCGGCCCTGCGCCTGAGGTAAATATCCGGCTCGTGCGCCCTAACCTGCGCCCACCATTCTCACGTCATCGCACCTCGACAGGTGCGGTGGCTGCGTTTTCAAGGAATCAGAATGCCCCAACGCCAAGTCATCAATGCCTCCGTCAGCCCCAAGGGCAGCCTCGAAACCCTGTCCCAACGTGAAGTCCAGCAACTGAGCGAAGCCGGTACCGGCAGCATCTACACCCTGTTTCGCCAGTGCGCCCTGGCGATCCTCAACACCGGCGCCCATATCGATAACGCCAAGACCATCCTCGACGCCTACAAGAACTTTGAAGTGCGCATCCACCAGCAGGACCGTGGCGTGCGCCTGGAGCTGTTGAACGCCCCCGCCGATGCTTTCGTCGATGGCGAAATGATTGCCAGCACCCGCGAAATGCTGTTCAGCGCCCTGCGGGACATCGTCTACACCGAGAACGAGCTGGACAGCCAGCGCATCGACCTGAGCAACTCCCAGGGCATCACCGACTACGTATTCCACCTGCTGCGCAATGCCCGCACCCTGCGTCCGGGCGTGGAGCCGAAGATCGTGGTGTGCTGGGGCGGGCATTCGATCAATACCGAAGAGTACAAATACACCAAGAAAGTCGGCCACGAACTCGGCCTGCGCAGCCTCGACGTGTGCACCGGTTGCGGCCCGGGCGTGATGAAAGGCCCGATGAAGGGCGCGACCATTTCCCACGCCAAACAACGCATTACCGGCGGGCGCTACCTGGGCCTGACCGAGCCGGGCATCATCGCCGCCGAAGCGCCGAACCCCATCGTCAACGAACTGGTGATCCTGCCGGACATCGAAAAACGCCTTGAAGCCTTCGTGCGCGTGGGCCACGGCATCATCATCTTCCCCGGCGGCGCCGGTACGGCCGAAGAGTTCCTGTACCTGCTGGGCATCCTGATGCACCCGGACAACCGCGACGTGCCCTTCCCGGTCATTCTCACCGGGCCGAAACAAGCCGCGCCGTACCTGCAACAATTGCATGCCTTCGTCGGCGCCACCCTCGGCGAAGCCGCGCAGGCGCACTACCAGATCATCATCGACGACCCGGCCGAAGTGGCCCGCCAGATGACTGTCGGCCTCAAGGCGGTGAAGCAGTTCCGCCGTGAGCGCAACGACGCGTTTCACTTCAACTGGCTGCTGAAGATCGACGAAGGCTTCCAGCGCCCGTTCGACCCGACCCACGAAAACATGGCCAGCCTGCAACTGAGCCACGCACTGCCGCCCCATGAACTGGCAGCCAACCTGCGCCGTGCGTTTTCGGGAATCGTGGCGGGTAACGTGAAGGACAAGGGCATTCGCCTGATCGAAGAACATGGCCCGTACGAGATCCACGGCGACCCGGCCATCATGAAGCCACTGGATGAGCTGTTGCAGGCGTTCGTTGCCCAGCATCGCATGAAGTTGCCGGGTGGCGCGGCGTATGTGCCGTGTTATCGCGTAGTGCAGTGAGCTCGCCAGGTAATTTGCTTACAGCCGCCAGGCTTTAATGGCGGTCGGTCATAGTTTGTATCTCTTTGCGGCATGAGTAAGCGTGCGGGAGGGCTGAGTTCGGACTAGGTTTTCATGACCCCGACTCATCCTCCACCTGAAGAGCGACCTATGGACCAACGGATATTGTCCTCCACCACTCCTTACCCTAAGGTAAGGAGCATCATGTTGGAGATCTTTACCATGGCGACCGCCACACTTACCTCAAAAGGGCAAATCACCATCCCCGTCCAAGTCAGGACCGCACTTGGCCTGGAAACAGGCGACCGCGTCGAGTTCGTCGAAACGGAAGATGGCAAGTTTTCCATCATTGCAGCGAGCAAGACTGTCCATGACCTCAAGGGGCTGGTCCGGAAGCCTGCAAGGGTCGTGTCCATTGACGACATGAACCGCGCCATCGCAGCACAGGGAGCGAAGGCTGGATGATCGGGCTGGATACCAATGTACTGGTGCGCTACGTCACCCAGGATGATCCCGTTCAATCCCCCAAGGCCTGCGAATTGATCGAATCCCTCACCACGCTTTCGCCAGGGTTTGTCAGCCTGGTGTCCGTGGTGGAGTTGGTATGGGTATTACAGAGCTGCTACCAATGTGCCAAAAATGACATTGTCGTCGTTCTGGAAACACTGCTGCGCACCCGTGAATTGACCGTCGAACATGCCGAGGTCATCTGGCAGGCGCTTCGATGGTTCACGGCCAACAACGCCGATTTTGCCGATTGCCTGATAGAGCGCTGCGCCCACGCGGCCGGGTGCGAATACACCGCTACCTTTGACCTCGGTGCGGCCAAGGCAGCGGGTATGAAGCGTCTGGGCTGAGCGGCAACATTGCGGCAAGGGGCAGGCTTTGGTAAAAGTCGCTAATCCCTGAACGAGAGAACGCCCCACGTGCGCACGCTTCTTCTTGCTGCCCTGGCCCTGACGCCGTCCCTCGCCCTGGCCGAGATCATCTGGCCCGACCTGCCAAAGAGCTGCTTCGTCAGCGGGCGTTCTGCCACTAGTGTGGATGTGGACGCCGGCTGCGCAGCGTTCCTGATCAATGTGCAAGGCAAGGCCGCAGGTACGCCGATCAAGGTGGATATTCCCCAATATGCTTTTCACATCGACGAAGCCAGCGGCAAAGAGACACCGGTGATCATCATCCAGGCCGAAGAGAACGGAGAGGTCAAGGCCGTGGGATACAAGGAACTGGGCACCGATCAACTCGGTGCCGCGCTGCTGCGGGAAGTACGGCTCCTGGGTACAAAAAAGCCCTCCTAGTCGGGGTTCAACGAACCCAGCCCCCCACCTGCCAGTGGTAGCCATCATTGCGCTGCACCCAATGCGGATGCACATAACGATAGCCTTCTCGCACCGGCTCCCAATGGCCGTGTACGGCAACGTAGCGCCCGCCTTCCCAGCGCCAGTAACCACGTGACCATATGTAACCTTCACGTACGGCAGGCTCGACTTCGATGATCTGGGTCGGCGGCGGTTGTGGCGCAACCACCTCGACATATTCACGCTGTACAGGCCGGCGCTCATGCACCACGCGCTCCTGCACACACCCGGACGCCGCGACCACAACGGCAGCTAATGCCGCGTAACGTAACAACATACAACCCCCTCGGGCGTTATCGCCCAACACCTGCACCGGTAAAAAATGCCCCCGTGTTTCAGCCGTGCTCCTGCTCAGGCCTGGGTACTTTTTTAACAGGTTGTGTCTGTCGGATTGCTGAAGCAGCACGCATCAAGGGTGACCGAAGCGTCCCAACACCGCTTCGACAAAGCGTCTCAACTTGGCCGTACGCTGGCGGTTCGCCGTGTAGACAAGGTGCATCGGCCGGCTCGGCGCTTCAAAGTTCGGCAGCACTCTCACCAATTCGCCCCCGGCCAATGCCCGGCGCAAGAAGTCTTCCGGACCGAGCACGATGCCAAAACCATCCAGCGCGGCGGACATCAAGGCCCTGCTTTCATTGATCTGCAAGCGACTGGCAACCTGCACCTTATAAGGCGTCGAAGCCTGGTAGAACACCCACTCGCGATCCGCCGGCCGCGACCAGAAGGCGTAGCCGAGACATTCGTGATGTTCAAGGTCCGCCGGGGCCTGCGGGGTACCGCGTGCCGCCAGGTACTCCGGCGACGCGCAGACCACCAGGCGGTAAGGTGCCAGTGGCCTGGCTGTCAGGCCGGTGGTCGCCAGGGGGCCGATACGAAAAGCGGCTTCATAGCCCTCCTCCACCAGGTCCACGAAACGGTCGGTCAAGTGCAGGTCGATTTCCACATCCGGGTTGTCGCGCAGGAACCCGGTAATCAACGGCATCAGGCTGTAGGATCCGAAGGTGACGGGCGCGGTGATTTTCAGCTTGCCGCGCGGCGTGTCGTTCATGATCTGCGCCAGTGAATCGGCAGCCTCGGCTTCTACCAGGATATGTTTGCAACGCTCGTAGTACGCGCTCCCCAGCTCCGTCAGGCTTTGCCTTCGTGTGGTACGGTTAAGCAAGCGAGCGCCCAGGCGCTGCTCCAGCGCGGTGACATGTTTGGCCACCATCTGCGGCGACATGCCCAAGCGCTCGGCAGCCCGCGCGTACGAGCCCAACTCAGCAGCTATCACAAAGGCATTCATGCTCGACAGGCGATCCATCACTCCCTACTCCCAGTAACAACATCCACACTAAAACGACAATTTATCGCCGATTGGTTGCCAATCATCATAACCGCTCCCCCATTCATTGGAGCAAGACCATGAAGATTGGTGTTATTGGAGCAGGCTTTATCGGGCGCGCCGTGGCCCAACTGGCGCTGGCGGCCGGGCACGAAGTGATGTTGAGCAACTCCCGTGGCCCCCACACCATGAGCAGCGTAGTGAGCGGCATACTCGGCGTGCAGGTGGGCAGTGCCGACGACGCCGCCAAATTCGGCGATGTGGTGCTCGTGGCGATCCCCCTGGAGCATTACCGCAGCGTCCCGGCGCAATGGCTGGAGGGCAAGACTGTGATGGATGCGAATAATTACTACCCGAACCGCGACGGCCATATCCCGGTACTGGATCGCTTCGAATCCACCACCAGCCGGTTGCTCGCCGAGCATCTGCCCCATTCACATGTAGTGAAAGTGTTCAACGCGATCTTCGCTCCCGACCTGACGCAGGACGCGCGCCCCCACGGTGCCCCCGACCGCCGGGCGTTGCCGGTGGCAGCGGATGACGCCGCAGCGAAGGCACGCGTCATCACGCTACTCGACGAATTGGGTTTCGACGCCGTGGATGCCGGCAGCCTGGATGACAGCTGGCGGCTGGAACGCGGCAAGCCTGCCTATTGCGTCCCGCTGGACCAGGCTGGCTTGAAAGCAGCGCTGGCCGCCGCCGAGCGTACGGTTGAACTGCCGCCTGTCGAACGCACCCGCCGTTAGACACGCACAAAAAAGCCCGCTGACCGTTACCGGTTCAGCGGGCTTTTTGTTACCGGCAAGGTCCTGACCCAGGACCTCCCCAGCGGCTTACAGCGCCAGGTCAGACGCCGGCTTGCTCGGCTCAGCCGCAGGCTTGGCAGCCTCGGGCGCCTTGACAGCAGCCTTTTGCGGAATCACAGGCGGTGCAGGCAGTTGCAGGATATTGGCGGTGTAGGCCCATTCCTTGGCAACAGCCTCAGGACTGTCGTTCAGCTTGGTGCCGTAGCTAGGCACGATCTGGTGCAGTTTTGCCTGCCACTCAGGGGTCGCAACCTTGTCCTTGAACACTTTCTGCAGCACGGTCAGCATGATCGGAGCCGCGGTGGACGCGCCTGGCGATGCACCCAACAGGCCTGCAATGGTGTTGTCGGCGGAGCTGACCACCTCGGTACCGAGTTTCAGGACGCCGCCCTGCTCTTCGTCACGCTTGATGATCTGCACGCGCTGGCCGGCCTGCCACAGGCGCCAGTCGGATTGCTTGGCGTTCGGGAAGTACTCCTGCAGCGCCTTGAAGCGGTCGTCATCCGACAGCATCAGTTGGCCGGCGAGGTACTCGACCAGTGGGTATTCACGAATACCGACTTTGGTCATTGGCCAGATGTTGTGGGTGGTGGTGCTGGTCAGCAGGTCCAGGTACGAGCCTTCTTTCAGGAACTTGGTCGAGAAGGTGGCGAATGGGCCAAACAGAATCACGCGCTTGCCATCCAGCACGCGGGTGTCCAGGTGCGGAACCGACATCGGTGGCGCGCCAACCGAAGCCTTGCCGTAGGCCTTGGCCAGGTGCTGCTCGGCGACGGTTGGGTTATCGGTCACCAGGAACGAGCCGCCGACCGGGAAGCCAGCGTATTCCTTGGCTTCAGGAATGCCCGACTTTTGCAGCAGGTGCAGTGCACCGCCGCCCGCGCCGATGAACACGAACTTGGCGTCGGTTTCAGTCTTGGTGCCGTCTTTCAGGTTTTTGTAGCTGACACGCCACGAACCGTCGGCGTTCTTGGTGATGTCCTGCACTTCGCTCGACAGTTTCAAGTCGAACTTAGGCGTGGTTTGCAGGTGAGCGACGAACTGGCGGGTGATCTCGCCGAAGTTCATGTCGGTACCCAGCGGGCTCCAGGTGGCCGCGATTTTCTGGTTCGGGTCACGCCCTTCCATCATCAGCGGAACCCACTTGGCGATCTGCGCCGGGTCTTCGGAGTACTGCATGCCGGCGAACAGCGGACTTGCTTGCAGGGCTTCGTAGCGTTTCTTGAGGAACTTGATGTTGTCATCGCCCCACACAAAGCTCATGTGCGGCGTGGAGTTGATGAACGAACGCGGGTTCTTCAGCACGCCCTGCTGGACCTGCCAGGACCAGAACTGACGGGAGATCTGGAACGCTTCGTTGATCTCGACCGCTTTCGGGATCTCAACGTTGCCGTTCTTGTCTTCCGGGGTGTAGTTCAGCTCAGCCAGGGCCGAGTGACCGGTACCGGCGTTGTTCCAGCCGTTGGAGCTTTCTTCGGCGACGCCATCGAGGCGCTCGACCATTTCCATCGACCAGCCCGGCTCCAGCTCATTGAGCCAGACACCCAGGGTTGCACTCATGATGCCGCCGCCGATCAGCAGCACATCGACTTTCTTTGTCTCTTCCGCGTGAACGGACGTGATCCCCATCGACAAAGCCAGCCCCAGCAGGGCAGTGTTTACTTTTTTAAACATCAGTAGCACCTATGATAAAACGCCATCCGCCCCACCGCCCCTGATCATGGGCAACCCTCAATCACGCTGCGCCAGGCAACGCACCGCGGGGTTTGCACATTCACTCGGGGACCGCAGGGTGGGCACACAAGGCCGACGTATCGACCTCACTTTTATGTCCCTTCTGCGCTGACTTCTTATCATTATTGGCTTCAGCTACCTGGGCGACAGCCAAACGCCGGGACGTATACGGGTGTACGTACCGGGGAAAGACCAGACCAAGACGGCGCGCAGAATATCACGCCACACGGCGTTTATGCGTCGTTTGACCAATTGACAACTCTAAATCGCCGGTTTTAACGCGCGAGTGTCAAGTGTGGCAAGCGCGACCTGAGGTCACAGGGCAGGAACTCTCGGGCAAAAGGCTGTTCTAGACTCCTTCGTCGCTGCTTGCGTAGCATCGACGCACTCCCTCGTACCACCTTTCATCACAGAGCGATCCATGTCTATCCACCAAACTCCCGGGCACGTACTGCCCGCGCGCAGCGCCGCCAAAATGGAAGCCGCCATGGCCGTGGGCGCCTTCGCGATCGGTACCGGCGAATTCGCCATCATGGGCCTGATGCCCGACATCGCGCAAAACCTGGGTTTAAGCGAACCCCAGGTTGGCCACGCCATCAGCGCCTATGCCCTCGGCGTCATGGTCGGCGCCCCACTGCTGGCCATCCTCGGCGCCAAGCTGCTGCGCAAACACATGCTGCTGTTGCTGATGGGCCTGTATGCCCTGGGCAACCTCGCCACTGCGTTCACCCCGACCTTCGGCTCGTTGGTGGCGTTCCGCTTTATCAGCGGCCTGCCCCACGGCGCCTACTTCGGGATTGCCGCCGTGGTCGCCTCGAGCATGGTGCCCAACGACAAACGCGCCGGCGCCGTGGCGCGGGTAATGATGGGCCTGACCCTGGCCATGCTGCTGGGCAACCCCATCGCCACCTTCCTCGGCCAGCACCTAGGCTGGCGCTCGGCGTTTGCACTGGTGAGCGTGATCGCCCTGTGCACCATCGCCCTGGTCTGGCAATTTGTGCCCCATCGCCACGACGAACAACGCAGCGACCCGCGCAAGGAACTGCGCGCCTTCACCAAACCCCAGGTGTGGATGGCGCTGTCCATTGGCGCCATCGGCTTTGCCGGTATGTTCTGCGTGTTCAGTTACCTGGCACCGACCATGCTGGAAGTAACCAAGGTATCCCCCCAGTGGATTCCATTTGGGCTGGCAGCATTCGGCGTGGGCGGGATTGTCGGCAACATCGCCGGCGGCAAGCTGTTTGATCGCATGCAGTTTCGCGCCGTGGGCTGGATATTGGTGTGGTCGATGGCCGTGTTGCTGTTCTTCCCCTTCGCGGCGGCCTCGCTATGGGGCGTGCTGCTGAGTATGGGCCTGGTCGGCACCATGGTCTCGTTGGCCGCACCGCTGCAGATCCGCCTGATGGACATCGCCCACGAAGCACCGAGCCTGGCGGCAGCGTCCAACCATGCGGCGTTCAACCTGGCCAATGCGCTGGGGCCATGGTTCGGCGGGATGGCGATTACGGCTGGGTTTGGCTGGACCAGCACCGGCTACATCGGCGCGGCGACGGCACTGGTCGGGCTGGGCATTTACCTGATAGCACGGCGGATGCAGGGAGGGCATTAAGCTCGAGCCCCAGGGCTATAAGCACATTTCAATCGCCATGAACAGTGAAGAATCGGCGCAATGAGACTATTTCATTTCCGTTCAGGTAAAGTTCAGGTTGGATCCAATAAGCACAAGCTGTAACATATCCGTCATATTTATTCCCAATGACAAGGACGTGTTTTGAGCTTTCCTGACACAGGTGTATTGCAAAGTTTTCCGACGACCCTCACTCATCGCAATGCGACGATCTTCACCACCGACACCGCCGACCACAAAACGCAACAGGCGATTCAGGACCTGATCGACACGCGCCACCAACTGACAGATCGCATCAGCGCACCGCTCAAAGGGATGGAAGCCAACCTGTTCGCTAAATCCCAGCCGCTGGACAGCCTCAGGCCCAAATTGCGCGTGACCTTCGGGCGCGCCAAGCGGGACGGTGCGTTTGACTGGCCGGTCGAAGAAGTCATCAACACCCTCGGCGCCCAGAAACGCGGTGCGCCGGTTGCTGGCTTATATGGGTTCGGTTATCGAAAGTCAGCGCTTGGCCTGATCCAGGAATTCTTCATCTTTACCGAGATGCTGGAGGGCCACCTCAATGGCCTGGAATGGCTCAAGCAGGAGCGTGCCATCCAGAGCCTGATCACCGCGTCGTTCAAACTGTTGCACTGCCTGCACAGCAAAGGCGTGGTGCATATGGACTTCTGGGCAAACAATGTGATGATCAACCTGGAGCAGCCGACGCACGCCAAGGCCATCGACCTGGAAAACTGCTTTCTCACGCCAACGGACTACTTGACCGAGGTACTGGCGTTTCAATTCGGGTTCTATTATCGGCGGGAAATTTTCCGGTTCATGATCGAAGAGGATTACGACCGGAGGGTGCTGCAAGAACTTGGCAACTACGACGGCATTGATCGCCGTCGTTTTGACGAAATCTACACCTCAAGCAAACATGAGAACATCAGCCGCCGCGCCAGGCGCGAGATTTTCCATAATGGGGTTGTGGTAACGAGCTGACTCACCTCCCCGGCGACAAGGGCGCCTGCCCCCCGCCGGGCCATATGCGCCATCAATCATCATGCAACAACCCCGTCCCATATTCCCCATAACTACTCCCCAGGCCACTGCCGCCAAAATTGGTTTTGGCAGCCTTGCTGGAGCTGTGGTCACCAAACGCCTGGCATCCGCTTGAAAAGCAAGGGTCGCCACTCATGCCCGGCGCACCCGAAGAACAAGCGCCCAACAGCAACGTGCTCGTAATCATCACGACTTTGACGAGGTTCGAAATCATTTTTTCAGTTCCCTGTGGACTGGACCGTGGGGGCTTCTCTTGAGAAAGATCGTAGACCTCAACGGCGGAAGGAATTATGAAACTTTGCTGGGGGACAGGGAGGGTTCAGGTTGCCGGCTGGTTGATCGACGGAGGCCGGGTCAAACACAACCGCGAATGGGCAGTAGCCAACTGGTCCTACCTGATCGCATGTCGGGCTCGCAGTGATCGCCTATAAATCCTCGGCATATTCCATACACGGCAATGTCCGCGTTCGAAGTGGTGAATACCGCAAAACAAGCGTCTCCCACAGCCTAGATCCATCCCTGATAAACTGCGCCCAATTCGCCTCGTTGACTCAGATCCCCAATGTCCCTACACACTGCTACTTTCTCCCGCCGCTTCTCCGTCGCCCCGATGATGGATTGGACCGACCGCCACTGCCGGTTCTTCCTGCGCCTGCTCTCCAAACGCGCCCTGCTCTACACCGAGATGGTCACCACCGGCGCAATCCTCCACGGCGACCATGACCGCTTCCTGCGCCACAACGAAGCCGAGCACCCGCTCGCGCTCCAGCTCGGCGGCAGTGTCCCCGCAGACCTGGCCGCCTGCGCCCGTATGGCCGAGGCTGCCGGTTACGACGAAGTGAACCTGAACGTCGGCTGCCCCAGTGACCGCGTCCAGAACAACATGATCGGCGCGATCCTGATGGCTCACCCGGCCCTGGTGGCCGATTGTGTGAAGGCGATGCGTGATGCGGTGTCGCTTCCGGTGACGGTGAAGCACCGTATCGGCATCAACGGCAGGGACAGTTATGCCCAGTTGTGTGATTTCGTCGGGACGGTGAAGGACGCCGGCTGCACCAGTTTCACCGTGCATGCGCGGATTGCGATTCTTGAGGGCTTGTCGCCGAAGGAAAACCGCGACATTCCGCCGTTGCGGTATGACGTGGCGGCGCAGTTGAAGCAGGATTTCCCTGAGCTGGAGTTTATTCTCAATGGCGGGATCAAGACGTTGGAGCAATGCCATGAGCATTTACAGACGTTTGACGGGGTGATGCTGGGCCGTGAGGCTTATCACAATCCGTATCTGCTGGCGAAGGTGGATCAGCAGTTGTTTGGTAGCGCGCAGCCTGTGATCAGTCGGGCGGAGGCGTTGGCGCAGTTGCGACCCTATATTGCGGAGCATTTGGCGAACGGCGGGACGATGCACCATATAACCCGCCACGTGCTGGGATTGGGGACGGGGTTTCCGGGGGCGAGGAAGTTTCGGCAGTTATTGTCAGTGGATATTCACAAGGCCAGTGATCCGCTGGCGTTGCTGGATCAAGCCGGCGCTTTGTTAGAAGGACGCTGAGTGTCCAGTCATGGGGCAATTGGGTTGAACCTGCTGGCGGTTTTGGCCTCCTATTCAGCAGTACCGCCGGGCATTCAAACGGCTGTTTTCAGGTTGTTGCCCTCGCAAACGATCGAACGCATTTGCGCCCTTGAGCGCCTGCCAGCGCTCGGGTAATGTCATCAGACCCATAGGACAGAGCACGCCCATGACTTCCAAGCTGGAACAACTCAAGCAATTCACTACTGTCGTAGCCGATACCGGCGATTTTTCTACCCTCGCCAAGCTCAAGCCCCAAGACGCCACTACCAACCCTTCTCTGCTGCTCAAGGCCGCGTCGATTCCAGGCTATGCCAAGCTGCTGGATGAGTGCGTGCAGGATTGCAACGGTGATGTCGGCCTGGCCAGCGACCGTTTCGCGGTGGCCGTGGGCCAGGAGATCCTTAAGGTCGTGCCAGGACGCATCTCCACCGAGGTGGATGCCCGCCTGTCGTTCGACACTGATGCCGTACTCAAGCGCGCGCACCGTCTGATCGACCTGTACGACAAAGCCGGGGTTAGCCGTGACCGCGTGCTGATCAAAATCGCGTCCACCTGGGAAGGCATCCGCGCGGCGGAGAAGCTGGAAAAAGAAGGCATCCAGACCAACCTGACCCTGCTGTTCTCATTTGCCCAGGCGGTGGCGTGCGCAGAAGCCGGCGTGTTCCTGATTTCACCGTTCGTAGGCCGTATCTACGACTGGTACAAGAAAGCCAATGGCAACGACTACACCGGCGCTGATGATCCCGGCGTGCAGTCGGTGACACGCATCTACAACTACTACAAGGCTAATGACTACAAGACCGTGGTGATGGGTGCGAGTTTCCGCAACCTGAGCCAGATTGAAGAGCTGGCCGGCTGTGATCGCCTGACCATCAGCCCGGACCTGCTGGAGAAGCTGGCGGCGGATGACGGCAAGCTGGAACGCAAGTTGTCGCCAGGGCACGCCGGAGAAGCGCGAGTGCATCTGACTGAAGCGCAGTTCCGTTGGGAGTCCAACGAGGATGCGATGGCGACTGAGAAGCTGGCGGAGGGGATTCGTCAGTTTGCCCGGGACCAGGAGAAGCTTGAGGCACTGTTGTCCGCCAAGCTGTAAACGGCGCAGGCGGCAAAAAGGGCGGTACCTGTGAGGGTACCGCCCTTTTTTTGCTCTGTTGTCCCCTACGTGCAGGCGATCCCTGGGATCAGTGACGCTCGAGGGCGTTGACGAGGTCGTGGAAGGCTTCGCGGTTGGACTCGTTGAGGCCCATCAGGATCTTGTGCGCTTCCAGCACCTTGACCCGTACGATTTCCTCGGACTGGTCCTGGGACGGCAGGTCGGTGAGGCATTCCGGGCACGGGATCGGGCGATCAACGATGTTGAACACCTGGTCGAAGCCCATGGACTGCAACAGACGGGTGATGTCTTCGTGGGTGGTGACGACGGTCGGCAACAGGCCGACCTTCTGCCGGGACAGAATGGACAACTTGGCCAACAGCCCAAGGGTGGTGCTATCGATGCTGCGGGTTTCGGTCAGATCGATCACGATCGCCGAGAAATTCAACGCCGTGAAAATCCGCTCAATCGTCGCATCCAGCGCCGAACACAAGGTCAGGCGCACTTCACCGACAAACTTCAGGACGAAGGTCCCGTCTTGCTCGGCGAATTGGATTCTTCCGGTACTCATCAAAGATTCCTGCTCAACACCAATAGGGCGATATCATCCGGCATCTCCCCTAGCGTGGCCAATCCAAAAACCTGCCGCAGGCCATCCAGGCTGCCGCCCGCCGACTTGACCTTCTGGGGCAAGGCGGCTTCTTTCTCTTTGAGTGTAGGCTCTGGAAGAAGGTCCAGGATGCCGTCGGACATCAGCGTCAGGCTGAACGTCGGCGGCAGCTCCAGGATGTGGTCTTCGTAGGTGGCTTCATTGAACAAGCCTACGGGTAGGCCACGCCCTTCCAGGTAACGCACACTGTCGGGAGTGTATAAAACAGGCATCGGCAGGTGGCCGCCGATGCTGTAGGTCAAAAGACCGGTTTCTTCATCAATCACGCCACCCACCATCGTCACGTGCTTGCCCAGCTTGCAGCTGATCAAGCCACGGTTGATGTGACCCAACACCTCGGAGGGGGTGAACTCCGGCAAGGTGCCATTGCGCTTGGATTCGAACAACAGCCGTGTGGTCATGAACTTCAACAACACGGTGACAAAAGCAGAGGAAGCACCATGGCCGGAGACATCGGCCAGGTAGAACGCGACACGCCGCTCGTCTACTCGGAAATAGTCGACAAAATCACCCGACAGGTACAGCGACGGGATGATCTGGTGGGCAAACTGGAATTCGTCGATGGTCCAGGGGCTGACCGGCAGCATGTTCATCTGCACCTGGCGACCGGCGTTCTGGTCTTCCTGGAGCAGGTTAAGGCTGGCTTCGAGTTCGCGGTTGGCGGTTTCGAGCTTTTCGCGGTAGCGCTGGTTCTCGACCAGCAGGCGCGCACGATCCAAGGCGCGGCGCACAGAGTGCTCCAGTACCGCCAGGTCTTCGAGGGGCTTGATCAGGTAGTCGGCAGCTCCCAGACGCAAGGCCTCGACGGCATCGTTCATGACGCCGGCACCGGACACGACAATCACCGGCGTCTGCGGGGCAAGCTCGGTCACCTGGCGAATCAGCTCCAGGCCGCCCATCTGGGGCATGCGCAGGTCGCAGATCACGAGGTCGGGCTGGTCGCGCTCGAATACCTGGAGACCCTGTTGGCCATTACTGGCCTGCAGGACGCTGAAGCCACTGTCTTCCAAATAGGCCGCAAGGCTCGCGCGCACTACTTCGTCGTCATCGATTATCAGCAGCGTGGCACTGGTTTTTTGCATGTGGGCAAACGGCGCCAGAATTAGGTTGGCGTAGGTGGCTCGGCAATGGCCGGGCTCACGTACTGGATTCGCTTTCTAGCCTCTCTGTACTACAACGCAATGGGATTTTTCCCATGCACAACTGTAAAGCAGAGGTGCCCTTCTAAGGCGCAGACGGTACTCCCATCCGCCGGGGGTTTCAAGCTCATGCCGATGGTCGCCGGGCGTCTTTACATCGCAAATCACCGGGAGTTATAAGAACAGCCAAGACCACAACACAAAGTAAGGATGGAACCGATGGGCGAACACGAGCGCGACTACGCCGAAAAACGCGATTTCATCCGCATGCGGGTGGATGCCGAAGTATCTTTGCTCCACGAAGGCCAGGAGTTTGCCGGCGTTTGCGTGGACCTTTCCAGCTCCGGGATGCAGGTGCAGGCACCGCGCCAGTTCGCGGTGGGAGACCTGCTCACCGTGCGCATTGATTCAGAGCACGCGGCGCTCAAGGGCCTGGAGGCTGACACGGAAGTGGTCTGGACCAAAACCGTGGGCGACGAGCAACAACTCGGGCTTAGGATCCTGAAAATGCGCTGAAACCCGCGCATAAAAAAGGCGACCGCCAGGGTCGCCTTTTTTTCATTTCAAAACATCACAGCTTAAAAGTCGTCGACGACCTTGCCATCCTTGACCTTGAACTCGCGGTTCTGCAGGTAGGCATTGCGGATAAAGGTGTACTTGTCGCCGGTGATCAGTTTCTCGCTGTCGAGCAGGCTGGCACGGGTGTCAACGATGTTCAGGCCCATGGTGCTGTTGCGCCAGCCGATATCGTTCATATAGCGGTACGGTTGGGTGTAGCTGTCCACGTATTTGGACGGTGCATCACGCAAGGTGCTCGGGCCCAGCAGCGGGATCATCACGTAGGGACCGCTGCCCACGCCCCAGTAACCGAGGGTCTGGCCAAAGTCTTCATCACTGCGTTGCAGCCCCATTTTGGTGCCGACGTCGATAAAGCCCAGCACGCCGAACGTGGTGTTAACCAGCAAGCGCGCAGTGTCGACCCCGGCATTGTGGGGTTTGAGCTGCAGCACGTTGTTGGCCAGGTTGCCGACGTCACCGATATTGCGGAAGAAGTTATGGATACCATCTTCGACAAATTGCGGGGTGATCCACTGATAGCCTTGGGCCAATGGCTTGAGGGCGTAGGTATCAACGGTGTCGTTGAAGGTGAAGATCGGGCGGTTGACGCTTTCCCATGGATCATCTTCCGATGCAGCCTGTGCAGCGAAAGGCGCCAGCAGGACAGTGGCACACACCGATAGCTGAGCGAAGTAGTGGCTCCAGCGCATAGCTTTTGCTCCTTGAATGGTCTGTCATGGGCGCTATGCCCTGAATAAGGCCGTCAGTATATGACGGAAGTACCCAATTAGGCAGCTGCCAGGAATCGTCCTAACACAAATGGACAATTTTCCTACAATTACCCCGCTGTCATCTGCTTGTCATCCTGCCCCGATAGCGTCACAGCTATTTCAGGGATGTCGACATGCCTCACGCCGAGATAGCCATCGCCAACGCGCCCGCCTTGACTGCTGTTCTGTTTGGCCTGAGTGGTTGCCTGGTGGACTTTGGTTCCCGGGCGCGCACCGATTCCCCCTCCCCGGACTCCCAAGCCACACCCGGCGCCCTGAAAATCCTGCGCAGCCTCAAGGAACAAGGCGTCCCCTGTGCCTGGCTGGATGAACTGCCGCCGTCGGTAACCACACCACTGGCCGCCGTACTGCCCAACTGGCTCAAGGCCGCATCCCCCTCCTCCATCCGCTGGCCCGCCCCTCATGCCTGCTGGCAAGCCTTGATGGAACTCAACATTGAACGCCTGGAAGGTTGCGTACTGGTCAGCGGCGAGCCGCGCCTGTTGCAATCGGGCCTGAATGCCGGCTTGTGGACCATTGGCCTGGCCTCCTGTGGTTCGCTGTGCGGCCTGGCGCCCGAGCAGTGGCAGGCGCTGAGCGACAAGGAACGCGAGCACAAGCGCGGCAAAGCCACCGTTGAGCTCTATGGCCTGGGGGTCCACTCGGTGATCGATCACCTCGGTGAACTCGGCACCTGCCTGGCCGACATCAGCCTGCGTCAGCTCAAAGGCGAGAAGCCCTGATCGAGATCATGCACAGTCGGCGCCCGTGGATTAATCTACAGGTCAGTCCGTAGACCTTTCACGGCGTGCCGTGGTCTATGCCAGTGCCTATCGATAAAAGGAAGAACGTCATGCCTGATCGCAAAAAACTGGAAGAACAGGTCGAGATCCTGCGCGGGCAGCTGGAACAGGAACCGCCGCTGTCGGAAGAAAAACGTGAAGCGCTGCAAGCCTTGATTGCCAAGTTTGAATTGCAACTTGAACTTGAACCGGCCACTCAGACGCCGAGTATTTCCGACGATGTGAGCCAAGCTGCCATAGAGTTCGACGCTGAGCACCCGGTGATTTCCGGGACACTGCGCAATATCATGATCACCTTGGGCAATATGGGGATCTGACCCGAGCCCAAGCCAGGCGCAGAACCAAAAGGTAGGAGAGGGCTCGCCCCCTCCCATCTTTGTTTACTGACGGGCCAGGCGCACGTTCTGGAACGCCACATCTTCAGTGCTGCGGTAAGGGTTGATATCCAACCCGCCGCGCCGCACATAGCGCGCATACACCGTCAACTTTTCCGGCTTCAGCAAACGCTGCAGGTCAAGGAAGATGCGCTCCACGCACTGTTCATGGAAATCCGAGTGCTGGCGAAAGCTCACCAGGTATTCCAGCAAACTCCCGTGATCCAACGCCGAACCACGGTACTCCACCACCACGCTGCCCCAGTCGGGCTGGCTGGTCACCGGGCAGTTGGACTTGAGCAGGTGGCTGTGCACGCTCTCCTCGACAATGCGCGAGTCATCGCAACGCAGCAGCTCCGGGCGCGGGTGTTCGTAGTTGCTGACACTGATATCCAGATCGTCAACACACGTGCCCGGCAACGCCATCACGCCTTCGGCCTCAATGTCGGCCAAGCTGCGGATACGCACGGTAACAGGCTTGCCGGCGGCGGCGCTGAGGTCGGTGCGCAGGGTCGCTTCCAGGCTTTGCACATCGGCAAACGCTGTCTGGTTGAGCGAGTTGAGATACAGCTTGAACGACTTGGACTCGATGATGTTCGGCGAGTCGGCCGGGATGCTGAACTCACCGATGGCCACCACCGGCTTGCCCGACGGCAGCAGCCAGGACAACTCGAAGCAGTTCCAGAAGTCCACGCCCTTGTACGGCAGGGTCTCGGCGCTCAGGCCCAGCTCGGCCCACTTGGCGGCGCGTGGAATCGGGAACAGCAACGAAGGGGTGTAGGTGGAAATGTATTCACTGGACTTGCCCAGCGGCGAATGTTCGGCTGCGGGATGCATGGCGGAAAACCTGGCTAAATAAACCGCGCCAGTCTACCAGCCTTTGCCCCCGCCCTTAAGAAACGCCTTACTCAACGGTCAGCTTGCCGACCATGCCCGCCTGGTAATGCCCGGGGAGGTTGCAGGCAAACTCCAGGCCGGTGGCCTTGGTGAACGTCCAGGTCAGCTCAGCAGTCTTGCCGGGTTCCACCAGCACGCTGTTGGGATCGTCGTGTTTCATGCCGCCCATTTCACCGTGGCCCATGGCGCTGTGATCCATCTTGCCCATACCCGTGGAGGTGAGCATGCCGCTGGCCTGCATCTGCAGCATTTCCTTCTGGTGTTCGGCGTGCATCGCCGCGTCACCGAGGTTGAATTCATGCAGCAACTGGCCTTTGTTGACCAGTACAAAGCGCACCGTCTCACCGGCCTTGACGTCCAGGGATTTGGGCGAAAAGGAAATGTCCTGCAGCGTCACCTCCACGGTGCGTGTGGCCTTATCCGCCGGTGCCGGCTGGCCGAACGCGTAGGTATGGGCCGCATCCGCCATTGCATTGAAACTCAACGCCAACAGGCAGCCCGCCAACAACAGGGGTGTACGCAATGCCATCTCGATTCTCCAAAAAGTGTGCAACCTGCTTGGACAGCACTCTAAGAATGCGCCGCTGCCAGCCAGCTGACTGCTAGATTACAACTTTGTCAGGTTGCGCCCTTCCCCTGGCACCCAGGGTATAAAGCCCCTCGTGAACTGTTGCCAAGAGCCGCCCATGAAATTGCTGATCGTCGAAGACCAACCGAAAACCGGCCACTATCTGCGCCAAGGCCTGGCCGAGGCGGGCTTTACCACCGAACTGGTGGCCGACGGCACCAGCGGCCAGCACCTGGCGCTGACCGGCGATTATGACCTGTTGATCCTGGATGTGATGCTGCCCGGTCGCGACGGTTGGCAAATCCTGCAAGCAGTGCGCAGTGCCGGCCTGGAGATCCCGGTGCTGTTTCTGACCGCCCGGGATGCCGTGGAAGACCGGGTGCACGGCCTGGAACTGGGTGCCGACGATTACCTGGTCAAGCCCTTTGCCTTCTCCGAACTGCTGGCGCGGGTACGCAGCCTGTTGCGCCGTGGCAGCAGCACGCCGCAGGAAACCGCCCTGCAACTGGCCGACCTGCGCCTGGACCTGCTCCGCCGCCGCGTCGAACGGGACGGCCAGCGCATCGACCTCACCGCCAAGGAATTCTCCCTGCTGGAACTGCTGCTGCGCCGCCAGGGCGAAGTCCTGCCCAAGTCGCTGATTGCCTCCCAGGTGTGGGACATGAATTTCGACAGTGACACCAACATCATCGAAGTCGCGATCCGGCGCCTGCGCCTGAAAGTCGACGATCCTTTCCCCACCAAGCTGATCCATACCGTGCGCGGCATGGGTTATGTGCTGGAGGAGCGCAGCCATTGATCCAGCGTCTGTCCCTGGCCAGCCGCCTGGCCCTGCTGTTTGCGGCGTGCACCGCGGTGGTCTCGTTGTTCGCGGGCGTGCTGTTCAACCGTGCCAGCGAGGCGCACTTCATTGAGCTGGACCAACAGCAACTCGACAGCAAGCTGGTGGCGCTGCGCAGCACCTTGCAGGGCGTCGAATCACTGGACTCATTCGCTCAACGCGAAGCGCAGCTGCGAGCCGAACTCAATCGCCAGCCTGATCTGACATTGCGCATCACCGCCGCCGGCCAGCGCTGGCTGGACGATGCGCCAAGCGTCAGCCTGCCCGAGGCGCCTGGCCTGCACACCCTGCAGAACGCCGGCACCGACTACCGCGTCTACAACGCCCCCTTGAGGCCCGGCCAGCCCGCCTCACCGCAACTGACCCTGATGCTCGACATCACCCATCACCAGCACTTCCTGCAACGCATGCAACATTTGATCTGGCTCACCGTCGGCCTGTCGGCCCTGGCCACCGCGCTGCTGGGCGCCTGGGCTGCACGCAGTGGCTTGCGGCCGTTGCGGCGCATGGGCGAAGTGGCTGCCAGTGTATCGGCCCACTCCTTGACCCAACGCCTGCCTCAACAGCAAATGCCGGCGGAACTGGCCGAATTGGCCCAGGCCTTCAATGCCATGCTCGGGCGATTGGACGACGCCTTCCAACGCCTGTCGGCCTTCTCCGCCGACATTGCCCATGAACTGCGCACGCCCCTGTCGAACCTGCTGACCCAGACCCAGGTCATCCTGACCCAACCGCGCCCCCTGGAGGATTACCGCGAAGCGCTGCACAGCAACCTGGAAGAGCTGCAATGGATGGCGCAGTTGGTGAATGACATGCTGTACCTGGCCAAGGCGGACCACGGCTTGCTGGTGCCCAAGCGCGAGCCGTTGGTACTGGCGGATGAAGTGGAGACGTTGCTGGAGTTTTTCGCGTTGCTGGCAGAAGACGCACAGGTCTCGCTGGTACGCGAAGGCGGCGCGCAAACCGCCGGCGATTGCGGCATGCTGCGCCGGGCCCTGTCGAACCTGCTGGATAACGCCCTCAGGTTCACCCCGGCCGGCGGCCAAGTGCGCGTGCGGATGGTTGAAGGCGCACGGGGCGTGACACTGACGGTAGAAAACAGCGGGGAAGGTATTCCAGCGCACGTGTTGCCGAGGCTGTTCGACCGGTTCTACCGAGCCGACCCGGCGCGCCATGAGGGCAGCAGCGAGCATGCGGGGCTGGGATTGGCGATTACCCAGTCGATTGTGCGAGCCCATGGGGGAGGATTTTTTGTGAATCCGCGGCGGGGTGGACAAGGTTTGTGATTGAGTTGCCCAGGGGAAATTGATGCAAGCCGGGCCGGCCCTATCGGGGCATAGGTATCTACACAACTCTTAAAGGCTGACACATAACTCTGTGGTGAGCGGGCTTGCCCCGCGCTGGGCTGCGAAGCGGCCCCAATAAGGTCACCGCAGAGTGCCAGAATCAATCGAGGTGAAGGTTTTGGGGCTGCTTCGCAACCCAGCGCGGGCGGTGCGACGATTCGACAAGCCCGCTCACCACAGAAGCCTAATTGCCATAGATTCCATATTCACTGGAAGTTGTGTAGATACTCATGCCTATCGGGGGCAAGCCCCCTCCCACACTTTGATCCGTGAATACATTCACATGTGGGAGGGGCTTGCCCCCGATAGCGGTCTTAAAGACTACGAATACCTAAGGGCATGCGCCGGCTCAATCTTCGCCGCCCGATACGCCGGGTAAATCGTCGCCAGGAAGCTCAACACAAACCCGGCCGTACAAATCAGCACCACATCGCCACTTTGCAGCTCGGAAGGCAGGTTGCTGACGAAGTACACATCCGAACTGAAGATATGCTGCCCGCTCACCCGTTCCAGCCAGCCCACCAGCTCACTCACGTTCAGCGCCGCAATCACCCCCAGCACACCGCCGATCAAGGTGCCGACAATGCCGATCACCGTGCCCTGCACCATGAAGATCGCCATGATCTGCCGTGGCGTGGCGCCGATGGTACGCAGGATCGCGATGTCCGCACCCTTGTCGTTCACCACCATGATCAGCGTGGCGATGATGTTGAACGCCGCGACGGCGACGATCATCAGCAACAACAGGCCGATCATGGTCTTTTCCATCTTCATCGCGCTGAACAAGCTGCCCTGGGTGTGGGTCCAGTCATCGGGCTTGTAGCCGCTGCCGAGGCTGGCAGCGATGTCCGCCGAGACCTTGGGCGCTGCGTACAGGTCTTTCAACGCCAGGCGCACGCTCTGCACCTGGTTCGGCTGCCAATGCTGTATCTCGGCGGCGTCAGCCATGTGGATCAAGGCCATGGAGCCATCCAGCTCGGCGCCGACCTTGAAGATACCCACTACGTTCAGACGCTGCATGCGCGGGGTGATACCACCGGGTGCACTGCTGATCTCCGGGACGATCAGGGTCAATTTGTCGCCCACATTCAGGCGAAAACGCCGGGCGGTGATTTCGCCGACCACCACGCCGAACTCACCGGGCTTCAGGTCTTCCAGTTTGCCCTGCACGATATGCTGGGCCACGATCGACACCTTGCCTTCCTGGGCCGGGTCAACACCGCTGATCTCAATCGGCTGCATCGCGCCCTTGTAGGAGAACATGCCGTCCATCTGCGTGAACGGTACGGCGGCAGTCACTTGCGGATTTTTCATCGCCGCAGCGGCCAGCGGCTGCCAATCGTCGATCGGGTTCACCCCGACGATAGTGGCGTGGGGCACCATGCCAAGGATGCGCGAGCTCATTTCACGCTGGAAGCCGTTCATCACCGACAGCACCACGATCATCGCCAGCACGCCCAGGGCGAGGCCAATCATCGAGGTCATCGAGATGAACGAAACAAAACGGTTGCGGCGCTTGGCGCGGGTATAGCGCGTGCCGATGAAAATCGATAACGGTCTGAACATTCGCGGGCACCGTTGGAAAAATAGAAAACCCGGCGTCAGGCACCGGGCTTGAAACAGGTCAGATGGCGACCAGATGACCTTCCTGCAGGTGCAGCACGCGGTCCATCTGGCGGGCCATGCTCATGTCATGGGTCACCACCAGGAACGCGGTGCGCATCTGGGTGCTCAGTTCCAGCATCAAGTCCTTGATGCCCTGGGCGGTGTGGGAGTCGAGGTTGCCGGTGGGCTCGTCGAGCATCACCAGGCCCGGGTTGTTCACCAGGGCACGGGCAATCGCCACACGCTGGCGCTCACCGCCGGACAGTTCGGCCGGCTTGTGTTCCAGGCGATGGCCGAGGCCGACGCGCTCGAGCAACGCCTTGGCACGCTGGCGCGCTTCCGGGATCGCGGTCTTGCCGATCAACAGCGGCATGCACACGTTTTCCAGGGCGGTGAATTCCGGCAACAGGTGGTGGAACTGGTACACAAAGCCCAACGAGCGGTTGCGCAACTGGCCACGGGCCTTTTCATTCAGGGCCGACAGTTCTTCACCGGCCAGCCATACGCTGCCCTGGGACGGCGTATCGAGGCCGCCCAACAGGTTGAGCAAGGTACTTTTGCCGGAACCGGAACTGCCGACGATCGCCACGCGCTCGCCGGGATGCAGTTCCAGTTGCAGGTTGGACAGCACCACGACCGACTCCGGGCCTTCCTCGTAGGATTTGCCCAGGTTGCGGCAGCTCAGGATTGCTTTTTCACTCATGCCCGATTCACTCATAACGTAAGGCCTGTGCTGGCTGGGTACGTGCCGCGCGCCAGGCTGGATACAGGGTGGCAAGGAAACTCAGGACCAACGCGGCGCCGCCCACCATCAGCACGTCCTGGGCTTGCACCTGGGACGGCAGGTAATCGATGAAGTAGACGTCGGCGTTGAGGAACTTGTGGCCGATCACCTTTTCAAGCAAGGCGATGGCGGCACTGACGTTCAGCGCGGCCAAAATGCCTACCGCAGTGCCGATCAAGGTGCCGACCACGCCGATCACGGTGCCCTGCACCATGAAGATCGCCATGATCTGCCCCGGCGTGGCGCCGAGGGTGCGCAGGATGGCGATGTCGCCCTTCTTGTCATTCACCACCATCACCAGCGTGGAGATGATGTTGAAGGCCGCGACCGCGACGATCAGCAGCAACAGCAGGCCGATCATGGCTTTTTCCATGCGGATGGCCTGGTACAGGTTGCCGTGGGTGCGGGTCCAGTCGCGGGCGTAGTACTGGCTTTCACCCAGGTGCTGGGCGATTTCCCAGGCGCCACGCGGGGCATCGAACAGGTCGTTGAACTTCAGGCGCAGGCCTTGCACCTGGTCCGGCTGCCAGCGATGCAGGCGGGCCAGGTCGGTGAGGTTGGTCAGGCCGAGGTAGCCGTCGATCTCGCCGGCGCCGACGTGGAAGGTGCCGACCACGGTAAAGCGCTTCATGCGCGGGAACATGCCGGCCGGCGTCACGGTGACTTCCGGCGCGACGAAGGTCAGTTTGTCGCCGATGCCTACGCCGAGCTTGGCCGCCGCCTTGTCACCGATGACAATGCCAAAACTGCCGGGGGCCAGATCGTCGAGCTTGCCCTGCAACATGAACTTGTCGATGATCGAGACGTTGCGTTCCTGGGCCGGATCGATGGCATTGAGCAGGATTTTCTGCACCTTGCCGTCGTTGGTCAGCAGCCCCTGCATCTGGGTAAACGGCGCCACGGCCACTACCTTGGGGTTCTGCTTGACCTTGGCGGCCAGGCTTTGCCAGTCGCTGATGGGCGCATCGCCCTCGATGGTCGCGTGGGGCACCATGCCCAGCACGCGGGTGCGCATTTCATGATCGAAGCCGTTCATCACCGACAGCACCACGATCATCACGACCACACCAAGGGCGAGACCGATCATCGAGGTCAAGGAAATGAACGACACAAAATGATTGCGACGCTTTGCACGGGTATAACGCGTGCCAATAAATACGAAGAGAGGTCTGAACATGTCGGGGCTTGTTCGGAGGAAAAGAAGACGTCCCGGTGGCGGGGTCTGGTAAGCAGCTTTACACTCAGACCATTACCGTTACCTGGGGTTCGCCATGTCGACATTAGATGAAGAAGAGCGCCGCGAATACTACCGTATCGACGACATGATCGCACTCCAAATCAAAAGCCTGTCTGCCCCCGAAGCGGCGAGCAAGGAAGTGTTGCTGGATGATTCACCGCTGTTCAATCTGCTCAGTGAACTGCACCTGAGCGAATTTGAAGCCCAGCACCTGCTGCGCCAGCTCAGCGAGAAGGATCGCACCCTCGTCGCCTTTCTCCGCGTGCAGAACAAACGCCTGGATTTGCTCAGCCAAATCATGGCCCGCGGCCTGCTGGATGAGGTCGGCGCCCCGCAGCCGGTGATCATTTCCGAAGGCGGCATCGATTTCCAACACCCCTCCCCCTGACGGTGGGTGCGCACCTGGCGGTCAAGCTGGTGCTGATGCCCCAGGCGCTCGGCCTGCTGCTGCGCGCGCGGGTCACCCATTGCGATTCCAAGGGCACAGGCTTCGACGTCGGCACGGAATTCGAAGCCATGACCGATGCCCAACGCCAGCTCCTGGCGCGCTACATCCTGCAGAAACAGGCGCAGGAACGGCGCCTGGCACGGGAACAGAGCGACGCCCAAGACACCTGAATTCGTATTTACCCTGCCAGACAACCTGGCGTAAAGGAGCAACTGTGACCCTGATCTACGGCCACCGCGGTGCCAAAGGCGAAGCACCGGAAAACACCCTGACCAGCTTCCAGGCGTGTCTCAAGCACGGTGTACGCCGCTGCGAACTGGATTTGCACCTGTCCATGGACGGCGAACTGATGGTCATCCACGACCCGACCCTCAAGCGCACCACCGACCGGCGCGGCAAAGTCGTCGAGTATTCGGCGGCAGACCTGGTGAAGATGGACGCGCGCAAAGGCGGCCCGGGCTGGGTCAAGCCTTGCCCGATTCCGCGCCTGGAAGAGCTGTTCGAACAGTGCGACTTCGATCACTGGCAACTGGAAGTCAAAAGCGCCTCGCGCACCCGCGCCGCGACCACCGTGCTGGCCATTCGTGAGATGGCCGTGCGTTTCGGCCTGATGGACAAGGTCACCGTGACCTCAAGCTCGCGGGAAGTGTTGAAGGCGGCGGTTGAACTCACCCCCGACCTGTCACGCGGGCTGGTCGCCGAATATGCGTGGCTCGACCCGCTGAAGGTCGCGCAAAACTACGGCTGTGAGATGCTGGCGTTGAACTGGACGTTGTGCACCCCCGAACGCCTGGAAAAAGCCCAGCGCCAGGGCCTGCACGTGTCCGTGTGGACAGTCAACGAACCTGCGCTGATGCGCAGGCTCGCCGACTTCGGCGTAGATAGCCTGATTACAGACTTTCCCGGTTTGGCCACTGCCACCCTCGAGAATTACTGAAATCGGTCTCCCCGGCCGGCTCAGGCCACCGGCCGGAGCCGCTCAAAAAAGCCGGTTGAGGCCGTCGTAGGCCGCTACCCGATAGGCTTCGGCCATGGTCGGGTAGTTGAACGTGGTGTTGACGAAATACTTGAGGGTATTTTGCTCACCCGGCTGGTTCATGATCGCCTGGCCGATGTGCACGATCTCCGAAGCCTGGTAGCCGAAGCAATGCACGCCGAGGACTTCCAGGGTTTCGCGGTGGAACAGGATCTTGAGCATGCCTTGCGGCTCACCGGCGATCTGTGCACGCGCCATGCTCTTGAAGAACGCCTTGCCCACTTCGTAAGGCACCTTGGCCTTGGTCAGTTCGTGCTCGTTCTTGCCGATCGAGCTGATCTCGGGAATCGTGTAGATCCCGGTCGGCACGTCGTTCACATAACGCCAGCTGCCGTTGTCGACAATGCTGCCGGCGGCCGAACGGCCCTGGTCATGCGCCGCACTGGCCAGGCTTGGCCAGCCTATCACGTCACCGGCACCGTAGATGTTGGTCACGCAGGTGCGATAGTTCTCGTCCACTTCGATCTGGCCACGGCTGTTGACCTTGACCCCGATGTTTTCCATGCCGAGCTTGTCGGTGTTGCCGGTACGGCCGTTGCACCACAGCAAGGCATCGGCCTTGATCTTCTTGCCGGACTTGAGGTGCAGGATCACGCCGTTGTCCAGGCCTTCGACCCGCTCGTATTCTTCGTTGTGACGCACGGTGATGTTGTTGTTGCTGAAGTGGTAGCTCAACGCCTGGGAAATTTCCGAGTCGAGGAAGCTCAGCAACTGGTCGCGGTTGTCCACCAGCTCCACCAGCACGCCCAGGCCGCTGAAGATCGAGGCGTATTCACAGCCGATCACGCCGGCGCCGTAGATGATCAACTTGCGCGGGGTATGGCCCAGGCTGAGGATGGTGTCGCTATCGTAGATACGCGGGTGGTGGAAATCGATGTCCGCCGGGCGATACGGGCGCGAACCGGTGGCGATGATGATGTGCTTGGCCACCAGCTTCTCGACCACGCCGTTGGCGCACACCACTTCGACGGTTTGCTCGTCGGCGAAGCTGCCGGTGCCGAAGAACAGGTCGACACGGTTACGGGCGTAGTAGCCGGTGCGCGAAGCGACTTGCTTGGAGATGACCTTCTCGGCGCTTTTCAACACGTCCGGGAACGAGAACCAGCGCGGCTCACCAATGGCCCGGAACATCGGGTTGGTGTTGAACTGCATGATCTGGCGCACCGAGTGACGCAAAGCCTTGGACGGGATGGTACCCAGGTGGGTGCAGTTACCGCCGACCTGGCGACGGCTATCGACCATCGCCACCTTGCGCCCTGCCTTCGCGGCGTTCATCGCCGCACCTTCTCCAGCCGGGCCGGAACCCAGTACCACCACGTCGTAGTTGTAGACAGCCATGCGTACTCCTCAGAACAGGCCAGGCGCACGGTTGGACGCCTGGCTAAATCATGCCGCGGCCAGCGGTCATGAAGGACAATTTGGCTCAAGTGTGTGAACCGGGGCACAGTCTATATAAGGCTCAACGCCGCGCACATTAACCCTTGGTCGCGTCGTAGGCCAGTTTTGCCTTTACTACAGGAACAGGAAACGGGCATTACACTGCTGACACGCACCTTTGCAGGACGGGCCATTATGCGGCATGTCGTTTTCTGTTTAATGATGATTTTTTCGGTTGTGGTGCATGCAAGTGAGGCAGACCGGCTCCGGCAAGCCGATTTTCCTGCGCAAGCCCATGGACTGGCGCTGAAAAACCAGACGGTGTTCACCTACCTCTGGGCGGATGTGTACGCGGCTGCGCTGTATGCCCCGCAGACTGTGAGCGCCAGGCAGGCATGGGACTCGCAACAGCCGCTGCGCCTTGTGCTGTATTACTTTCGCGACATCGACCGCAACGATGTGATCAAGGCGGCGACGGCCACCTTGGAGCGCCAGCAAGCCAGCCCTCGCCTGAGGATTGAAGTCGACCAGTTGCACGCCAGCTTTCGTAACATCCGCAGCGGTGATCGCTACGCCCTGGACTTTCGCCCCGGCCGTGGCCTGAATCTGGAGATCAATGGGCAGGTGGTATTCAGCAGCCGCAATGACGCGCTGGCAAGGGCCTACCTGGGTATTTGGCTGGCGCCCAAGGGTTTGTCCGATGATTTGCGCGGCAAACTGCTGAAATGAGTATGCATCCTCTGAACGATCGCTATCGGGGGCAAGCCCTAATGCCAGTCAGTTAAGCGTACATCGCCTCCTGTAGGAGCGAGCTTGCTCGCGAAAAACGCCAACGATAACGCGTGCTTCCTGAATGAACGCGGCGCCTGTGAGTTTTTCGCGAGCAAGCTCGCTCCTACAAAAAGCCTTAACTGACTGGCATTAGCCCCCTCCCACATGTCGACTTGTGAATACATTCAAATGTGGGAGGGAGCCTGCTGCCGATGAGGCCCAGCTCGACAACACAAAACCCGCTGCCATGAAAAAGCCCCGAACCAGTCGGGGCTTTTTCATTCAGTGCTAAGGCTTAGCGCGGGAACGCAGGCGGATTGACCCCGGCCATGTCTTCCATCACGCGAACCACCTGGCAGCTGTAGCCGAACTCGTTGTCGTACCAGACGTACAGCACAACGCGGTTGTCCTGGCTGATGGTCGCTTCCGCGTCCACCACACCGGCGTGGCGCGAGCCAACGAAGTCGGTGGACACCACTTCCTGGGAATTGACGAAGTCGATTTGCTTATGCAGGTCGGAGTGCAGCGCCATGTAGCGCAGGTACTCGTTCATCTCTTCACGGGTAGCGGCTTTCTCAAGGTTCAGGTTGAGAATGGCCATCGACACGTTCGGCGTCGGCACACGGATCGCGTTACCGGTCAGCTTGCCGGCCAGCTCAGGCAAGGCCTTGGCAGCGGCGGTGGCGGCACCGGTCTCGGTGATGACCATGTTCAGCGCGGCGCTGCGGCCACGGCGATCGCCCTTGTGGAAGTTGTCGATCAGGTTCTGGTCGTTGGTGTACGAGTGAACGGTTTCAACGTGGCCGTTGACGATGCCGAACTTGTCATTCACAGCCTTGAGCACCGGCACGATGGCGTTGGTGGTGCAGGAGGCGGCGGACACGATCTTGTCGTCAGCGGTGATTTCACCGTGGTTGATGCCGTGCACGATGTTCTTGAGCTTGCCTTTGCCAGGCGCGGTCAGCACGACGCGGTCGATACCCGGGCAGGCCAGGTGCTGGCCCAGGCCTTCGGCATCACGCCATACGCCGGTGTTGTCCACCAGCAGGGCGTCCTTGATGCCGTACTGGGTGTAATCCACCTCGGTCGGGTTCTTCGCGTAGATCACCTGGATCAGGTTACCGTTGGCGGTGATGGTGTTGTTTTCTTCGTCGATGGTGATGGTGCCGTTGAACGAACCGTGTACCGAATCGCGACGCAGCAGGCTGGCGCGTTTGGTCAAGTCGTTCTCGGCGCCTTTGCGCACCACGATGGCACGCAGGCGCAGGCCGTCGCCGCCACCGGTTTTTTCGATCAGGATGCGCGCCAGCAGGCGGCCGATACGACCGAAACCGTACAGGACAACGTCGGTGCCTTTGCGGGCAGCGGCGTTTTGCTGGCCCACCACATCGGCCATTTCTTCACGCACGAACTGCTCGGCGCTGCGGCCGGCACCTTCCTTGCGGAATTTGTAGGCCAGCTTGCCCAGGTCTACCGAAGCCGCGCCGAGCTTGAGCTCGCTCATGGCCTTGAGCAGGGGGAATGTTTCGTGGACGGAGAGTTCGCTGTCGTCGGCGGAACGATGGCGAGCAAAGCGATGCGCCTTGAGAATCGCGATGACTGATTGGTTGATCAGGCTGCGGCCATAGATCGAGCTCACCACATTGTTATTGCGGTACAGCTGACCGATAAGCGGGATCATCGCTTCTGCGAGTGCTTCACGGTCGATCCATTCACCAAGACACTGGTCGGGCTTCTGAGTCACGGGAACCTTCCACATGTAGGGGCTGAAAAAAGGGGCTACATTATGTCGTCCGACCGCCCGTTGAGCAATGCGCCAACCACAACAAAAAGCCCTTGCAAAAAAATACCACCCCGCTACAGGCCAGGAAACACGCGGGTTTCAGAAGGCCACCAATGGCGCAGTGCCGCCAACTTGTCCGTAACTCTCCGAAACATCCGTGCAAAACGGCACTACATAATGAGTCAAAAGGCTGCTTTGTTTGTCTTAGCCACTACATTTCCTACAAACCGTAATAGGCTCAGTCAGCAACTGACAGGCGGCACCTCGGGCCGTTACAATTACCGACTTTGTCGCAACGCTTGGAGCTCAACCTTCCGTGCCCGTTCTGCGTCTACCGCTTCTCCCTGCCGCGGCAGGTAAACAGCACTGGGGCAACCTGCCCGGTGCCGCCCTGAGCCTGGCCATTGCCGAGGCTGCCAGCGCAGCCAAGCGCTTTACCCTGCTGCTTACCGCCGACAGCCAAAGCGCCGAACGGTTGGAGCAGGAGCTGAGCTTCTTCGCCCCCGATTTGCCGGTGCTGCATTTTCCCGACTGGGAAACCCTGCCCTACGACCTGTTCTCGCCGCACCAGGACATCATCTCCCAGCGCATCGCCAGCCTGTACCGCCTGCCGGAACTGGCCCACGGTGTATTGGTGGTGCCGATCACCACCGCCCTGCACCGCCTGGCGCCGACCAAGTTCCTGCTGGGCAGCAGCCTGGTGCTGGATATCGGCCAGAAACTCGACGTGGAACAGATGCGCACGCGCCTCGAAGCCAGCGGCTACCGCTGTGTCGACACGGTGTATGAGCACGGTGAATTCGCCGTGCGTGGTGCGCTGATCGACCTGTTCCCCATGGGCAGCAAGTTGCCGTACCGCATCGACCTGTTCGATGACGAAATCGAGACCCTGCGCACCTTCGATCCGGAAAACCAGCGGTCCATCGACAAGGTCGAGTCGATCAAGCTGCTGCCGGCGCGGGAGTTCCCGCTGCAAAAGGACGCGGTCACGCGCTTCAAGGCGCGCTTCCGTGAACGCTTTGATGTGGACTTCCGCCGCTGCCCGATCTTCCAGGACTTGAGCAGCGGGATTACCCCGGCCGGTATCGAGTACTACCTGCCGCTGTTCTTCGACGAAACCTCGACCCTGTTCGACTACCTGCCCCAGGACACCCAGGTGTTCTCGTTGCCGGGCATCGAACAGGCGGCGGAAAACTTCTGGAACGACGTGCGCAACCGCTATGAAGAGCGCCGCGTCGATCCTTCCCGGCCTTTATTGCCGCCTGCCGAATTGTTCCTGCCGGTGGAAGACTGCTTCGCCCGCCTGAAAAACTGGCCGCGCGTGGTCGCCAGCCAACAGGATGTGGATACCGGCAGCGGTCGCGAGCGTTTCCCGGCGGCGACGCTGCCGGACCTGGCGATCCAGGCCAAAGCCACGCAACCCCTGGAAGCACTCTCGAACTTCCTCGGCGACTTCCCCGGCCGCGTGCTGTTCACCGCCGAGTCCGCCGGGCGCCGTGAAGTGCTGCTGGAGCTGCTGGAACGCCTGAAGCTGCGGCCGAAAACCGTCGACAGCTGGCCGGATTTTGTCGCCGGCAAAGAGCGCCTGGCGATCACCATCGCGCCACTGGACGAAGGCCTGCTGCTGGATGACCCGGCGCTCGCGCTGATCGCCGAAAGCCCGCTGTTCGGCCAGCGCGTGATGCAGCGTCGCCGCCGTGAAAAACGCGCCGACGCCAACAACGATGCGGTGATCAAAAACCTCACGGAACTGCGCGAAGGCGCGCCGGTGGTGCATATCGACCACGGTGTCGGCCGCTACCTGGGCCTGCAGACCCTGGAGATCGACAACCAGGCCGCCGAATTCCTCACCATGGAATACGCCGAGGGCGCCAAGCTCTACGTGCCGGTGGCCAACCTGCACCTGATCGCCCGCTACACCGGCAGCGACGACGCCCTGGCGCCGTTGCACCGCCTGGGCTCCGAGACCTGGCAGAAAGCCAAGCGCAAGGCCGCCGAACAGGTGCGCGATGTCGCCGCCGAACTGCTCGACATCTATGCCCGTCGTGCGGCGCGCGAAGGGTATGCCTTCGCCGACCCGAAAGCCGACTACGCCACCTTCAGTGCCGGCTTCGCCTTCGAAGAAACCCCGGACCAGCAAACCACCATCGAAGCGGTGCGCGCCGACATGCTCGCGCCCAAGCCGATGGACCGCCTGGTGTGCGGCGACGTGGGCTTCGGCAAGACCGAAGTGGCCATGCGCGCGGCCTTTATTGCGGTACACGGCGGCAAGCAAGTGGCGATCCTGGTGCCGACTACCCTGCTCGCCCAACAACACTACAACAGCTTCCGCGACCGCTTTGCCGACTGGCCGGTGACCGTGGAAGTGATGAGCCGCTTCAAGTCCGCCAAGGAAGTGAATGCCGCCGTCGCCGACCTCGCCGAAGGCAAGATCGACATCGTGATCGGCACGCACAAGCTGCTGTCGGACGATGTAAAGATCAAGAACCTGGGCCTGGTGATCATCGACGAAGAACACCGCTTCGGTGTGCGTCAGAAAGAACAGCTCAAGGCCCTGCGCAGTGAAGTCGACATTCTTACCCTCACCGCCACGCCGATTCCGCGCACGCTGAACATGGCGGTGTCGGGCATGCGCGACCTGTCGATCATCGCCACGCCGCCGGCGCGGCGCCTGTCGGTGCGCACGTTCGTGATGGAGCAGAACAAAAGCACAGTCAAGGAAGCGCTGCTGCGCGAATTGCTGCGCGGCGGCCAGGTGTACTACCTGCACAACGACGTAAAAACCATCGAGAAATGCGCCGCCGACCTCGCCGAACTGGTGCCGGAAGCACGCATCGCCATCGGCCACGGGCAGATGCGCGAACGCGATCTCGAACAGGTGATGAGCGACTTCTATCACAAGCGCTTCAACGTGCTGATCGCCTCGACCATCATCGAGACCGGCATCGACGTGCCTAGCGCCAACACCATCATCATCGAGCGGGCGGACAAGTTCGGCCTGGCCCAGCTGCATCAGCTGCGCGGCCGGGTTGGGCGCAGTCACCACCAGGCGTATGCCTACCTGCTGACGCCGCCCCGCCAGCAGATCACCGGGGACGCCGAAAAGCGCCTGGAAGCGATCGCCAACACCCAGGACCTGGGCGCCGGTTTTGTGCTGGCCACCAACGACCTGGAAATCCGCGGTGCCGGCGAACTGCTGGGCGATGGCCAGAGCGGGCAGATCCAGGCCGTCGGCTTCACCCTGTATATGGAGATGCTCGAACGCGCGGTGAAAGCCATCCGCAAGGGCGAGCAGCCAAACCTCGACCAGCCCCTGGGCGGCGGTCCGGAAATCAACCTGCGCTTGCCGGCGTTGATCCCCGAAGACTACCTGCCGGATGTGCATGCACGGTTGATCCTGTACAAGCGCATCGCCTCGGCCACCGACGAAGAGGGCCTCAAGGACCTGCAGGTGGAGATGATCGACCGCTTCGGCCTGCTGCCCGAGCCGACCAAGAACCTGGTGCGCCTGACCCTGCTCAAATTGCAGGCCGAGCAGCTTGGGATCAAGAAAGTCGACGCCGGGCCGCAAGGCGGGCGTATCGAGTTCGAAGCGCAGACACCGGTGGACCCACTGGTGCTGATCAAGCTGATCCAGGGCCAGCCCAATCGCTACAAGTTCGAAGGGGCTACGCTGTTCAAGTTCATGGTGCCGATGGAACGTGCCGAAGAACGCTTTAATACATTGGAGGCGTTGTTCGAGCGCCTCATCCCGAAATCTGCTTGAAGGACGCCCCAATGCGCCTGTTCCGCATTCTGAGCCTGTTGTTGGTGGTACTCGCGCCTTCGGCATTTGCCGACAGTCCGTACCAGGTGGAAATGATCCTGGTACGCCAGAACGCGGAGCCGGCGCTCAACAGCCGCGCGGCGCCGGAAAACTGGGATGCGGGCGCGCAGCGGTTGGGCGACAGGCTGAGCCCGCCGCGCCTGAACAATATCGTCGACAAACTCAACGCCGATAACAGCTTCACCGTGCTGGCGCACAAGGCCTGGGAACAGAACCTCGGCGAGCAGCCGGTCAGGATCGCGATCACCGACGGCCAGGAGCAGTTCGGCCAGTTCCCCATCGAGGGCGTGTTAAGCCTGCAACTGGGGCGTTTCACGGATATCGATGCGGACTTCTGGCTCAACACGTTCGACAGCAACGGCAGCGTGGTGGCCAGCGAACACCTGAGCCAGAAAGACGTGCGCACCAAGAACAACCAGCTCAACTACCTGGATGGCGGCCATCTGGCACTGCTGATCAAGATCACTTCGCTGACCGCCAAGCCACCCAGCGCACCCCCGCCCGACATTCAGGACTGATCCAGCGCCATGCCCCTGACGTCGCCGTTGACCAAACCCCTGGCCCCTTCATGGGCCAATCGCTTCAAAGAGCAAAGCCTGGAGCGCGGGCGGCGCTATGCCCTGGAGAACCGCGTGCGCATCGTCGAATCCGGCGACAGCACCATCGTCGCCAGTTGCGAAGGCTCGGGGGGCAACGTTTACCGGCAGACCATCTCCTTGCGCGAATCGGCCAAGGGCGCGCTGATCCTGGTGGACAGCCGCTGTACCTGCCCGGTGCACACCAACTGCAAACACATCGCGGCGGTGCTGCTCAAGGTCCAGGAAACCCTGGCCTACCCGGCGGCGGCCCAGGATGCCGAGTTGCTGGAAAAACTCCAGGCCGTGCTGGATAACCGCGTGGTGCTGCCGCAGGTGGTGATGGAGGATGTGGTGCCCGTGCCGCGCCTGTGGCTGGCCAGCGTCGAGTTCAGCGCATTTGAACCGCGCAACGGCAAGATGCAGCGCTATATCCAGCACCGTGCGGCGCTGTCGTTCAACTATTTGGGCAACTATGTCAGCGGGCAGAAAAACGCCGACATCATCGTGCGCCAGGAAACCCAGAGCCTGCGCATCAAGCGTCATCCCGAGCTGGAGCAGCCCTATCGCGAGCAACTGCGCCTGCTCGGTTTCAAGATCGCCACGCGCCAGAGCAAGGCCTTGCCGGAAAGCGCCGGCGAGCTGTTCGAGATGGTTAATGACAGTGCCTGGCTGAACTTCACACTCAATGCCTCGCCGACCCTGCGGGCCGAGGGTTGGGAGTTGCAGATCGACGAAGACTTCGGGTTTGACCTGAGCGCGGTCGACGACTGGTACGCCACTGTCGATGAAGGCCCCGAGCGCGACTGGTTCGACCTGGAACTGGGGATTATCGTCAACGGTGAGCGCCTGAGCCTGCTGCCGATCCTGCTCAACCTGATGCGCTCCCACACCGAGATCCTCAACCCGGAAAAACTCGCGCGGCGCCGCGATGACGAGCTGATCCTGGTGAATATCCCCGGCCTGCCCAATGGCGGTCATGGCCCGCTGCAAGTGGCCCTGCCCTACGGCCGCCTGAAACCGGTACTGGCCACCCTCGGTGAGTTTTACCTGCAGGAGCCGGGCACCACCGCGCTGCGCCTGGCCAAGGCCGATGCGATTCGCCTCAACCCGCTGGAAGACCTGCCCCTGCAATGGGAGGGCGGCGAGAAGATCCGCAACTTTGCCCAGCGCCTGCGGGACATCAAGGACTTCACCTGTGTGGCACCCGAAGGCCTGAACGCGACCTTGCGGCCTTATCAACTGGAAGGGTTGAGCTGGATGCAGTCGCTGCGCCAGCTGGAGGTGGGCGGCATTCTTGCGGATGACATGGGCCTGGGCAAAACCCTGCAGACCCTGGCGCATATCCTCAGTGAAAAGATCGCCGGACGCCTGGACCGGCCGTGCATGGTGGTGATGCCCACCAGCCTGATCCCCAACTGGTTGGACGAAGCGGCGCACTTCACCCCGCAACTCAAGGTGCTGGCGCTGTACGGGGCCACGCGCAAAAAACACTTCGCCAGCCTGCAGGACTACGACCTGCTGTTGACCACCTACGCGCTGCTGCCCAAGGACATCGAGCACCTGGCCGCCCTGCCCTTGCATGTGCTGATCCTCGATGAAGCCCAGTACATCAAGAACCCTTCCAGCAAGGCTGCCCAGGCCGCGCGCGAGCTGAATGCCCGGCAGCGCCTGTGCCTGAGCGGCACACCCCTGGAAAATCACCTGGGCGAGTTGTGGTCGCTGTTCCACTTCCTGCTGCCGGGCTGGCTGGGCGACGTCAAAAGCTTCAACCGCGACTACCGCGTCCCCATCGAAAAGCGCGCCAGCGAAGTACGACTGCAGCACCTCAACGGTCGGATCAAACCCTTCCTGCTGCGCCGCACCAAGGAGCAGGTGGCCACGGAGCTGCCGCCCAAGACCGAGATCATTCACTGGGTCGACCTCAATGAGGCCCAGCGCGATGTGTACGAGACCATGCGCCTGGCCATGGACAAAAAGGTCCGCGACGAAATCACCCGCAAAGGCGTGGCGCGCAGCCAGATCATCATCCTTGAAGCACTGCTGAAGCTACGCCAGGTGTGCTGCGATCTGCGCCTGGTCAACGATGCGACCCTGCCCACCCGTGGCAGCAGCTCGGGCAAGCTCGACAGCCTGATGGAAATGCTCGAAGAGCTGTTTGAGGAAGGTCGCCGGATCCTGTTGTTTTCCCAGTTCACCTCGATGTTGAGCCTGATCGAAGTGGAGCTGAAAAAGCGCGGTGTCGCCTACGCCCTGTTGACGGGCCAGACCCGCGACCGGCGCACACCGGTGAAGGATTTCCAGAGCGGCAAGTTGCAGATTTTCCTGATCAGCCTGAAGGCCGGCGGTGTAGGGCTGAACCTGACCGAAGCCGATACCGTGATTCACTACGACCCTTGGTGGAACCCGGCCACGGAAAACCAGGCCACCGACCGCGCATACCGCATTGGCCAGGAGAAGCCGGTGTTCGTGTACAAGATGATCGCGCGGGGCACGGTGGAGGAGAAAATCCAGCACCTGCAAAAGGAAAAATCCGACCTGGCAGCGGGTGTGCTGGATGGGCGTACCACGGGGGATTGGCAGTTGGGCAACGACGATATCGAGGCGTTGTTTGCGCCGTTGCCCAATAAGCAGGAAAAGCGCTAGATCAGCTGTGCATCCCGCAAAGCACCAAGTGCGGTGAGCCAGCGCGGATCCTGCTTGTAGTCAGTCGAAGCAATCGCCTGCCCACGCATACGCGCGATGCGGGCCGACGGCGTGACCTTCATGCGCTGCGCCGCACTCAGCGCCAGCTCAGCCGCCGCACGGTCGTTGCACACCAGCCCCATGTCGCAACCTGCGGTCAGCGCCGCCTCGATCCGACTGGCCGCGTCGCCGACCACATGGGCACCGGCCATCGACAGGTCATCGCTGAAAATCACCCCATCGAACTGCAACTCGCCGCGCAGGATGTCCTGCAACCAGCGGCGTGAGAAGCCGGCAGGCTGCGCATCCACCTGCGGGTAGATAACATGCGCCGGCATCACTGCCGCCAACTGCTTGCTCAGGCGTGCGAAAGGCACCAGGTCATTGGCGCGAATCTGTTCCAGGCTGCGTTCGTCATTGGGAATCGCGACGTGAGAGTCGGCCTCGGCCCAGCCATGGCCCGGGAAGTGCTTACCGGTGGCGGCCATGCCGGCGCTGTTCATGCCACGGATAAAGGCACCGGCAAGCACGGCGGCGCGCTCGGGATCGCCCTCGAAGGAACGGGTGCCGACCACGGCGCTGCGCTGGTAGTCCAGGTCCAGTACCGGGGCGAAGCTCAGGTCGAGGCCGACCGCCAGCACTTCAGTGGCCATGATCCAGCCGCACTGCTCGGCCAGGTACTCGGCGTTGGGGTTGTCCGCCAACGCGCGCATGGCCGGCAGGCGCACAAAGCCTTGGCGCAGGCGCTGTACGCGACCGCCTTCCTGGTCGACCGCCAGCAGCAGGTCCGGGCGCACCGCACGAATCGCCGCGCTCAATTCCCGCACCTGCCGTGGGTGCTCGATATTGCGCGCAAAAATGATCAGGCCACCGACCTCAGGCTGGCGCAACAGGTGGCGATCCTCGGCCGTCAGCCAAGTACCGGCCACGTCGACCATCAAAGAACCTTGCAGGGCAGCAGTCATAAACCTTCCTTAAATAACGCACGCAACCCGTTGTCCTCACCAGGCGCAGTGAGGACAACGGGTTGCGAGTAAATAGCTGAATTCGGCATGGGCGGCTAGCTTAGCGGATGCAAGCGGCCGCGCACACCCGGAGCGGTCAAACCTTGGCGGCAGCTGGCGTGGATTTGCTGCGTGGGCGCAACTGGGCGGCAGCCATGGCCGAGTCGGTCACGCCGGTTTCAGCGCGCATACCGGCGGCAAGGAATGGCACCATCAGGCGCATGACCTGCTCAATGGAAGTGTTCACACCGAAATCGGTCTCGGCAATCGCACGCAACGCCTTGATCCCGGACATGCTGAATGCGGCCGCACCGAGCATGAAGTGCACGCGCCAGAACAGTTCGATCGGCGGAATACGCGGGGCCGCTTCGTTGACCAGCAACATATAGCGGCGGAATACCTTGCCGTACATGTCTTCCAGGTAACGGCGCAAGTGGCCCTGGCTCTGGCTGAATGCCAGGCCCAACAGGCGCATGAAGATCGACAGGTCATTGCCGCTGCGTGGCTGAACCACCAGCGCCTGCTCCACGAGCATTTCCAGCAGGTCTTCCAGGGTCGGCTTGTGGTCGGCCTTGGCCTGGCGGCGCTCGAGTTCACGGTCGAGGCTGGCACAGAACGGCCCCAGGAAGCGCGAGAATACCGCCTGGATCAGGGCCTTTTTCGAGCCGAAATGGTAGTTCACCGCGGCGAGGTTGACCCCGGCCTTGCTGGTGATCAGCCGCAATGAAGTTTCAGCAAATCCTTTTTCCGCGAACAATTGCTCGGCAGCATCGAGAATGCGTTCAACGGTTTCCGACTGGGCCATGGATACTCCGCCTGACAAACACTTGTTTGAAACATACGTTTCAGGGTGTGTCTTGTCAAGCCTGCAAGTTCGCTTTCCGGCCGGGCAGTCATCTATTTCATCGCTATTTAATCACATACTCCCAGGTCTGTAGGCAGCGCTATCTCTGCCTTGTAGGACAGTTAACGAATGACCGTCCAGCGGAGGCGTAGAAAAGGATGATTGCCAAGCGCAGTCCACTGTATATAATCCCAGTCACTGTATAAAAAGACAGAGCGATCAACATGCTAAAACTGACGCCACGCCAAGCTGAGATTCTGGCTTTTATCAAGCGCTGCCTCGATGACAACGGCTACCCGCCGACACGAGCCGAAATTGCGCTGGAACTGGGGTTCAAGTCCCCCAACGCCGCCGAAGAACACCTCAAGGCCCTCGCTCGCAAAGGCGCGATCGAGATGACCCCCGGTGCTTCACGGGGTATTCGCATCCCTGGCTTCGAAGCCAAGGCCGACGAATCGACACTGCCGATCATCGGTCGCGTCGCCGCCGGCGCGCCCATCCTGGCGCAGCAGCACGTCGAGGAATCCTGCAACATCAACCCGACCTTCTTCCACCCTCGCGCCGACTACCTGTTGCGGGTACATGGCATGAGCATGAAGGACGTGGGTATCTTCGATGGCGACCTGCTGGCCGTCCACACCACCCGAGAAGCCCGTAACGGCCAGATCGTCGTCGCCCGTATCGGCGATGAAGTCACCGTCAAACGCTTCAAGCGCGAAGGCAGCAAGGTCTGGCTCCTGGCCGAGAACCCTGAGTTCGCCCCGATTGAAGTGAACCTGAAAGATCAGGACCTGGTGATCGAAGGCCTGAGCGTCGGCGTCATTCGCCGCTAAAGGAGGCATCATGCAGCTCGTGCACACCCCCCAACACACACAACTGTCGCTGTTCGAGGCCTTTATGGCCCAACCCCTTGCGCCCATCCTCAAGGAAACGGTCGAGGCGCCCTGGAGCGCCGAACCTGAGGCGTTCAGTGAACTGTCGTTGCGCGGTGCGGCCGGGAGCTGCCTGAGCCTGCTGGCGCCGATCCTTCGTGAACTGAGCGAGGAACAGGATGCACGCTGGTTGACGCTGATCGCCCCGCCCGCCAGCCTGACCCAGGCCTGGCTGCGGGATGCCGGCCTTAATCGCGAGCGCATCCTGCTGCTGCAACCGCGCGGTGCGCAAAGTGCTCAGCAGTTGACCTGTGAAGCCTTGCGCCTGGGCCGTAGCCACACCGTGGTGAGCTGGCTCAACCCGCTGAATGCCACTGCCAAGGCACAGCTGATCAGCGCAGCGCGTACCGGCGATGCACAGAGCTTGAATATTCGATTGGGTTAATTCTGTGTGCCGCAGGCTATCCCTGTGGAGGGGGCCTGTTGTGGTGAGCGGGCTTGCCACAACAGCGAACCCACTTGCCACACTCAGTGAAGAACGCGCGGGCCGTCTTCTTTCTCGGGCTCGCCTTCTGCCAGGCGACCGGCCATCTGCACACCAACGCTCAACATGGCTTTTGCCACTTCCACGTGCTGGCCCTGCAGGAACACCTTGGCGTCCTCGGAAAAATCCAGGATAACCAGAGAACCTTCGTCCTCGGCCCGGCGCAGCTCGATTCGGCCGTCAGGCAACTCAACAATTTCCAGAAAGGACGTCGGCATAAAAGTCTGTTCTCCACGAAAGGCCGGGATTATATCAGTCATCCGCCCGGCCTCGCTGAGGATCTGAAGAGGTTTCTTTACGGCTTGATGAACGGTGCCATGTGAATCCGACCAACGTTCAGCACTCGTTCAAACCTTCACGAAAGCGCAATGCCATCTTTTTCAGCGCCTGACGCCAGCCTTCCAACTCTTCGCGACTCAGTGGCTCGGGCTCTTCCTCTTCCAGCGCCACCGCCACGATCAAGGGCTGGGTCACATCGCCCTTGGGCACATGGGGAACGCGGGGCGGCTGAAACATATCCGCATGGGCCTTAAGCAGACGCGCGACCCAGCTGTCAGGGCTCTGCGCCATTTCCACCAACTCGGCCAGCTCAGGGATCGCCATGCTTTCCAGCACCTCACGATTCATGATCATTTCCGCACGGGGCGAACCGGCCTGGGGCAAGCGGTAGAACCCGGCGATCTCATGACACAAGCCCAGTAACGCACCATACAGGTGGAACAACGCGGCTTCACGCCCGGCCTGGACCAGCGCAATCGCGTTCATCTCCTTCCCCTCCTCGGCACGGCCAAGGGCTTCCAGGGACAAACCCGCAAAATAAATTTTCTGATTGGTACGGGTATAGAGTTCGTTGGCCATAACGGCAATCTCCACAACGAATAAGCGTGATGCTGGCTATGTAGGAGCGAGCTTGCTCGCGAAAAACTTCAGAGCACCGTTCGGTGCCAGGTTTTTCGCGTAATCGTTAACAACCTTCGCGAGCGAGGACCAGGCGTCCTCCTCGTTCCCACAGCAAGCAAAAGCCGTCTATACAGACGGCTTCTAACGTTAACAGACTAGCGGGTCAAGCGCCCTGGCGCTTGTCCTCGACCTTCCACTTGCCACCGTCGTAGAACGCTTTCCAGCCGGTTGGCTTGCCGTCCACTTCGGTCTGCACGTACTGCTCCTTGGTCTTGCGGCTGTAGCGGATCACGGCTGGGCGACCATCCGGGTCCTTCTTCGGCGCGTCACACAGGAAGTGGTACTTCGGATCGATCTCGTCCTTGTGCGGCACGATCTCCAGCACCAACGGCGCTCGGGTCTCGCGATTTTTCGGGAACTGGCTGGCCGCCAGGAACAGGCCCGAGGCGCCGTCACGCAGGATGTAGGTGTCGTTGACCTTCTCGCACTTGAGTTCCGGCATCTTCACCGGGTCCATTTTCGGCGGCGCCGCGTCACCGCTTTTCAGCAGTTTGCGCGTGTTCTTGCAGGTCGGGTTGGTGCAACCGAAAAACTTGCCGAAGCGGCCGGTCTTGAGCTGCATCTCGCTGCCGCACTTGTCGCATTCCAGGCTCGGGCCTTCATAGCCCTTGATGCGGTAACTGCCCTCTTCGATCTCGTAGCCGTCGCAATCCGGGTTGTTACCGCAGATGTGCAGCTTGTGCTTCTCGTCCAGCAGGTAGGCGTCCATCGCCGTGCTGCAGATGGGGCAGCGGTGCTTGCCACGCAGTACCAGCGACTCGGATTCACCCTCGTCGTCGGCGGCGATTTCATCACCCGGCACCAGGTTGACGGTGGCCTTGCAGCGTTCTTTCGGCGGCAGGCTGTAGCCCGAGCAACCGAGGAACACGCCGGTGGATGCGGTACGAATCTGCATCGGACGGCCACAGGTCAGGCACGGGATGTCGGTCATCACCGGCTGGTTGGCACGCATGCCGCTCTCGGGGCTTTCAGCCACTTCGAGTTTTTTCTTGAAGTCGCCGTAGAACTCGTCGAGCACGTTTTTCCAGTCGCGCTCGCCCTGGGCCACGTCATCGAGGTTCTCTTCCATACCGGCGGTAAAGCCGTAGTCCATCAGGTTGGAGAAGCTCTCGGACAGGCGCTCGGTAACGATATCGCCCATCTTTTCCGAATAGAAACGACGGTTGTGCAGCGCGACGTAGCCACGGTCCTGGATGGTGGAGATGATCGCCGCGTAGGTCGACGGACGACCGATACCGCGCTTCTCCATCTCTTTCACCAGGCTGGCTTCCGAATAACGCGCCGGCGGCTTGGTGAAGTGCTGGGACGGGTCGAGCTTGATCAGCTTCAGCGTGTCGCCCTGGGCCATGTCCGGCAGCACATCGTCATCGCCAGGCTTGGCGATCTGCGGCATCACACGGGTGTAGCCGTCGAACTTGAGGATACGGCCCTTGGCACGCAACTCGAAATCGCCCGCACCCACGCTGACAGTAGTGGACAGGTATTGCGCCGGCAGCATCTGGCAAGCCAGGAACTGGCGCCAGATCAGCTCGTAGAGGCGCTCAGCGTCGCGCTCCATGCCACTCAGCTTGCTTGGCTCGGTGTTGGCATCGGAAGGACGAATCGCTTCGTGAGCCTCCTGGGCGCCTTCTTTGCTGCTGTAGACGTTCGGCTTCTCCGGCAGGTACTTCTTGCCGAATTCGCTTTCAATATAGGTACGCGCCATCGCCACCGCGTCTTGCGACAGGTTGGTGGAGTCGGTACGCATATAAGTGATGTAGCCGGCTTCGTACAGACGCTGGGCCATCATCATGGTTTTCTTCACCCCGAAGCCCAGGCGGTTACTTGCGGCCTGTTGCAGGGTGGAGGTGATGAACGGCGCCGACGGCTTGCTGCTGGTCGGTTTGTCTTCACGCTTGACGATGCTGTAGCTGGAGGCCTTGAGCTTCTCCAGCGCGGCCATGGCCTGGGCTTCGTTCAGCGGCTTGAACGCCTCGCCTTTCTCACGGGCCACTTCGAAGCGCACGTTGGCGCCCTTGGCGGTGCCCAGGTCGGCGTGGACTTCCCAGTATTCCTCGGGGTTGAACGCACGGATCTCACGCTCGCGCTCCACCACCAGCTTGACCGCTACCGATTGCACACGGCCGGCGGACAGGCCACGGGCGATCTTGGCCCACAGCAGCGGCGAGACCATGTAACCCACCACGCGGTCGAGGAAACGACGGGCCTGCTGGGCGTTGACGCGATCGATGTCCAGCTCGCCCGGCTTGGAGAAGGCTTCCTGGATGGCTTTCTTGGTGATTTCGTTGAACACCACACGCTTGTAGCGGCTGTCATCACCGCCGATGGCTTCCCGCAGGTGCCAGGCAATGGCTTCCCCTTCGCGGTCCAAGTCCGTTGCGAGATAGATGGTGTCGGCATCCTTGGCGAGCCGGCGCAGCTCTTCGATGACCTTTTCCTTGCCCGGAAGGATTTCGTACTTGGCCTTCCAGCCATGATCCGGGTCCACACCCATGCGCGAGACCAGCTGCTTGCGCGCTTTCTCTTTAGGCGTGAGCACCGGACCTTCGCCCGCAGCCGCCTTGCCGCGCTTGGCGGCAGGCTCCTTGCTGGCGCTAGCCGAACCGCTGGTGGGCAGGTCTCGGATATGGCCGATACTCGACTTCACCACGTACTCGTTGCCCAAGTACTTGTTGATGGTCTTGGCCTTAGCCGGGGATTCCACAATGACCAGCGATTTGCCCATGGATCGGAAAATTCCTGAATTCGAGAAGTGAAAGGCAGTTGGCGCCTGACGCGGCAACGCTATATATAGTGGCAACAAGGTGAGGTCAAGCGCAGCATTCTGCGCGACCTGCCGTTATTGCCCTGAAAAAAGACTGGGTTCGACCTGGACCAAAGCAAAGCGCGGGACCTGCTCGCCGTCAACTTCGACGGTCTCCAGGAACATGCTCAAGGGGCGCACCCAAAAGCCGTAATCGCCATACAGTGCTTGGTAGAACACCACTTCTTCTTCGGTCTCGGAATGCCGTGCCACGCTGAAAACGCGGTACTGCGGACCTTTATAATGTTGGTAGAGCCCTGGTTCGACTTTCATGCTCTGGCCCCCTTACAAAATTTGTTGAAAAAAATATTAAAAATTCCAAAAAACAAAAACCGGGGCACTGGGCCCCGGCTTCCGTCGACTCAACGCTTAGACGCGTTCGAAGACGGTGGAGATGCCTTGGCCGAGACCAATGCACATGGTTGCAACCCCAAGGTTACCGCCATTTTGCTTCATCACGTTAAGCAAAGTGCCGGAAATACGCGCACCGGAGCAACCGAATGGGTGGCCCAGGGCAATCGCACCGCCGTGCAGGTTAACCTTCTCGTTCATCTTGTCGAGCACTTTCAAATCTTTCAGCACCGGCAGGGCCTGTGCAGCGAAAGCTTCGTTGAGTTCGAAGAAGTCGATATCGGAGATGGTCAGGCCCGCGCGCTTCAAGGCTTTTTGTGTCGCCGGTACTGGACCATAGCCCATGATTGCCGGGTCCACACCCGCCACCGCCATCGAACGAATCACTGCCAGCGGCTGGATGCCGAGGTCCTGGGCACGCTGCGCCGACATCACGATCATGCACGAGGCGCCGTCGGTGATTTGCGACGAAGTACCCGCCGTCACGGTGCCGCCCTTCGGATTGAAGGCAGGCTTGAGGGCCGCCAGGCTTTCCAGGGTGGTATCCGGACGAATGGTTTCGTCGTAGTCGAACAGCTTGAGGAAACCGTTCTCGTCGTAGCCGTTCATCGGGATGATTTCATCCTTGAACTTGCCTTCCACGGTCGCCTTGTGGGCGAGCTGGTGGGAACGCACGCCGAACGCGTCCTGGGCTTCACGGGTAATGCCGTGCATCTTGCCGAGCATTTCCGCGGTCAGGCCCATCATGCCCGAGGCTTTTGCCGCGTACAGCGACATGTGCGGGTTAGGATCGACGCCGTGCATCATGCTGACGTGGCCCATGTGCTCCACGCCACCAACCACGAATACATCACCGTTGCCGGTCATGATCGCCTGGGCGGCGGTATGCAGCGCACTCATGGACGAGCCACACAGGCGGCTGACGGTCTGGCCGGCTGCCGTGTGCGGGATCTGCGTCATCAGCGACGCCATGCGCGCGATGTTCCAGCCCTGCTCCAGGGTCTGGTTGACGCAGCCCCAGATCACGTCCTCGACTTCGTTCGGGTCGACCTTGACGTTGCGTTCCAGCAGCTTGCTGATCAGGTGCGCCGACATGTCTTCAGCGCGGGTGTTGCGGTGCATGCCGCCCTTGGAGCGGCCCATCGGCGTACGACCGAAGTCGACAATCACGACGTCTCTTGGATTCAAGCTCATAAATATTCTCGCTCTAGTCGTCTGGGCACTTAACCGAAGAAGCGCTGGCCGTTCTTGGCCATCTCACGCAGCTTCGCGGTCGGGTGGTACAGCGGGCCCAGATCAGCGTATTGATCAGCCAGGGCAACGAACTCGGCCACACCGATCGAGTCGATGTAACGCAGCGCACCACCACGGAATGGAGGGAAGCCAATACCGTACACCAGGCCCATATCGGCCTCGGCGGCGGTTTCAACGATGCCGTCTTCCAGGCAACGCACGGTTTCCAGGCACAGGGCGATCATCATCCAGTTGATGATGTCCTCATCCGACACCTCACGCTGTTCGTAGATGACCGGAGCCAGCACTTCGTGCACCGACGGGTCGGCCACTTTCTTCTGCTTGCCCTTCTTGTCCGCCTCGTAGGCGTAGAAACCCTTGCCGTTCTTCTGGCCCAGGCGCTTGGCCTCGTAGAGCGCGTCGATCGCCGAGCGGCGGTCGTCTTTCATGCGGTCCGGGAAGCCTTCAGCCATCACGTCACGACCGTGGTGGCCGGTGTCGATGCCGACCACGTCCATCAGGTACGCCGGGCCCATTGGCCAGCCGAATTTTTCCATGACCTTGTCGATGCGCACGAAGTCCACACCGGCACTCACCAGCTTGGCGAAACCGCCGAAGTACGGGAACAGCACGCGGTTGACCAGGAAGCCCGGGCAGTCGTTGACCACGATCGGGTTCTTGCCCATTTTCTTGGCGTAGGCAACGGTGGTGGCAATCGCCAGCTCGCTGGACTTCTCGCCACGGATCACTTCCACCAGCGGCATCATGTGCACCGGGTTGAAGAAGTGCATGCCGACGAAGTTTTCCGGACGCTTGAGGGCCTTGGCCAGCAGCGAAATGGAAATGGTCGAGGTGTTCGAGGCCAGGATGGTGTCGTCTTTGACGTGGCCTTCAACTTCAGCCAGTACCGCCTGCTTGACCTTCGGATTCTCGACAACCGCTTCGACCACCAGGTCGACATGGCCGAAATCGCCGTAGGACAGCGTAGGACGAATACCGTTAAGCACTTCAGCCATCTTCGCCGCAGTCATACGACCTTTATCAACGCGGCCGACCAGCAGTTTGGCGGCTTCGGCCAGGCCCTGCTCGATACCGTGTTCGTTGATGTCCTTCATCAGGATCGGCGTGCCTTTGGACGCCGACTGATAGGCGATACCGCCGCCCATGATACCGGCGCCGAGCACGGCAGCCTGTTTCACGTCCTTGGCGATTTCGTCGTAGGCCTTGGCCTTTTTCTTCAGCTCCTGGTCGTTCAGGAACAGGCCGATCAGGCTCTGGGCCGCCGAGGTCTTGGCCAGTTTGACGAAGCCTGCTGCTTCCACTTCCAGGGCTTTGTCGCGACCGAAGTTCGCGGCCTTCTGGATGGTCTTGATCGCTTCAACCGGCGCCGGGTAGTTCGGGCCGGCCTGGCCAGCCACGAAACCCTTGGCGGTTTCGAACGACATCATTTGTTCGATGGCGTTGAGCTTGAGTTTTTCCAGCTTCGGCTGACGCTTGGCCTTGTAGTCAAATTCGCCGCTGATGGCGCCCTTGATCAGGTTCAACGCGGCTTCGGCCAGCTTGTCCGGAGCCACCACGGCGTCGACGGCACCGACTTTCAGTGCGTCTTCGGCACGGTTTTCCTTGCCGGCGGCAATCCACTCGATGGCGTTGTCGGCACCAATGATGCGCGGCAGGCGCACGGTGCCGCCGAAGCCCGGGTAGATGCCCAGCTTGACTTCAGGCAGGCCGATCTTGGCGGTGGCCGCCATGACGCGGAAGTCCGCCGCCAGGCACATTTCCAGGCCGCCGCCCAGCGCGATGCCATTGATCGCGGCAACGGTCGGTACGTTGAGGTCTTCGAAATCGCTGAAAATCTTGTTGGCTTCGAGGTTGCCAGCCACCAGCTCGGCATCGGGCAGCTTGAAGTTGTCGACGAATTCGGTGATGTCAGCGCCGACGATAAACACGTCCTTGCCGCTGGAGACGATCACACCTTTGATCGATGCATCAGCCTTGATGGTGTCTACGGCCTGACGCAGTTCGTTCAGGGTTAGACGGTTGAACTTGTTGACGGACTCACCCTTGAGGTCGAACTTCAGTTCGACGATGCCACTTTCAAGAGCCTTAACCGTGATGGCTTTACCTTCGTAAATCATCAACTGATCTCCACGATATGGAAGCTGAACAGTACACATTGGACGCTGGCCTATGCTTGGACATTGATAATTTCGTCAATGCTCAGGCCAATCCGCCAGGCACACCCGCCAATGCGATAGTCGGGTTTCTGTATGAGCGGTCTGACAGACAAACGCTCAATTCATACGCCCGTTTGATTTGGGTACGCCACCTTCATCCAATTCCGAGCAATTGTCAATCGCTCGAAAGGCTAGGAAAAACGCGACTTTCCAGTCATTTCAGAACCCCGGGGCCAGGCCCGCGATTCGTCAATATTCAACTATTCACGAAATCAATAATGAAAAAGATAGGGAAAACCGCTGTACAGAACCGGATATGCCGCTAGGCTAGCGACAACCGTAACGCGCCTGGATGAACATCCGACGCGGAAAACCCAGATTTACCGGCCTGCCTGGCCAACTCCAGCCCGATGATGCTTTCGGGCTTTTTATTGCCTGGCGTTTGGTATTTTTGTAGGAGCGAGCTTGCTCGCGAAAAATTCAAGGGCGCCGCGTATAACCTGAATACCCGCGTTATCGTTGACGATTTTCGCGAGCAAGCTCGCTCCTACAGAGAGCGGCAGAGGGCAGCATCAGGCCAGGGCCTTGAGCAATGTATCAATGGCGAGCAGGTCGCTCGCCTCGCCCTTCTCTCCCCAGTAAAGGGCGATCATTTGCTTGTCGGCCTCGACCTTGTAGACATTCGCCGGCAGCGTTGCAAAATGCGGCAACAACTTCTCGTCCACACACACTTCGCGCCACTGATTGACCCACACGCCAGGCTCCAGCTGCCAGTAGCTCCAAACGGCCGGCATACTGCCGCGCCGGGGTCGGCAGTACTGCGCACACGGGCTCGGCGGCTCTTGCTTGAGCCAGTGCGGCCACTCCTGGGGCGCCAGTTGCATGGCCAGGCCGATGCGGCGTGCCTCCATGCGCAGGGCCATGCGCCCGCTCTGATGGCGTGATGGGCGCAGCCATGCCAGGGGGCTCAGAACCACGACAAGGATTGACACCACTATCCAGACCGTCATATGTGTACTCCCGATTTTTCTGATGAGCGGATTTGACCTGACGCAACCCTATCCGCTTGAAAGCAGCCATACTGAATCTATTGCAGTCCCCTGGAGGAACGCCCCATGTCCTACGAACATATTCTGGTCGCCGTAGACCTGACCGAAGAGTGCGATCCAGTGATCAAGCGCGCCCGAGCGTTTGCCGTTGCCAGTGGCGCAAAACTGTCACTGGTGCATATCGTCGAGCCCATGGCGATGGCCTTTGGCGGCGACGTGCCCATGGACCTTTCCCAATTGCAGCAACAACAGTTCGACCAGGCCAAGGAGCGCCTTGACCGCCTGATCGTCAAATACCCCGAAGTGACCAAGGAAAACTCCCACCTCACCTACGGCCAACCGCGCCAGGAAATCCACCACCTGGCCAAGGAGCAGCATTGCGACCTGATCGTGGTCGGCAGCCATGGCCGTCATGGTTTGGCGTTGCTGCTGGGTTCTACTGCCAATGATGTGCTGCACGGTGCGCCGTGCGATGTATTGGCCGTCAGACTGGTAAAAACCTCTTAAGGCCACATTTGAACCGCATTTCATATGAAAAAGCCCGGCGCCCATATTAGGGCGCCGGGCTTTTTTATTGCACGAAGGTCACTCAGGCATCCAGCTCGGCCCAACGCTCGACCAGCACTTCCAGCTCCTGGTTCAACGTCTCCAGGGAGGCGATGACCTTGGCGGTTTCCGCCGCCGGACGCAGGTAGAAACCCGCGTCAGCCATTTCCGCTTCTACTGCGGCGATCTGCTGTTCCTTGGCGTCGATATCACCCGGCAAGGCTTCCAGCTCACGCTGCAGCTTGTAGCTGAGTTTCTTCTTGGCCGCCGGTGCCGCTTCCTGGGCCGGTGCAGCCGCTTCCACCGGAGCCACCACAGCGGAGGCCAGGTCGGCCTTGCCGGACTTGCTCTCGGTCACGCCCAACAGGCGCGGCGAGCCGCCCTGACGCAGCCAGTCCTGGTAACCACCGACGTATTCGCGCACCTTGCCTTCACCTTCGAAGACCAGGGTGCTGGTGACCACGTTGTCGAGGAATGCCCGGTCGTGGCTGACCATCAGCACAGTGCCGTTGAAGGTCAGCAGGACCTCTTCCAGCAGCTCGAGGGTTTCCACGTCGAGGTCGTTGGTCGGTTCGTCGAGCACCAGCAGGTTGGCCGGCTTGCTGAACAACTTGGCCAGCAGCAGGCGCGCACGCTCGCCACCGGACAAGGCCTTCACGGGCGTACGCGCACGTTGCGGGCTGAACAGGAAATCACCCAGGTAGCTGAGTACGTGGCGGCTCTGGCCGTCGATATCGATAAAGTCGCGGCCTTCGGCGACGTTGTCGATCACGGTCTTTTCCAGGTCCAACTGATGGCGCAACTGGTCGAAGTAGGCCACGTCGATGCGCGTGCCCTCTTCCACCGTGCCGCTGGTCGGTTGCAGACCATTGAGCATCAGCTTGAGCAAGGTGGTCTTGCCGGTACCGTTGGCACCCAACAGGCCGATACGGTCGCCGCGTTGCAGGACCATGGAGAAGTCCTTGATCAGGAACGGGCCATCCGGGTGATGGAAGCTGACGTTCTCGAGCACCATGACCTGCTTGCCCGACTTATCGGCGGTATCCAGCTGGATATTGGCCTTGCCGGTGCGCTCGCGACGTTCGCTGCGCTCGACGCGCAGGGCCTTGAGGGCACGCACGCGGCCTTCGTTACGGGTACGGCGCGCCTTGATGCCCTGGCGGATCCAGACTTCTTCCTGGGCCAGTTTCTTGTCGAACAGGGCGTTGGCGGTTTCTTCGGCGGACAGCGCAGCTTCCTTGTGCACCAGGAAGCTGGCGTAGTCGCCGTTCCAGTCGATCAGGCCGCCACGATCCAGCTCAAGGATGCGCGTCGCCAGGTTTTGCAGGAAGGAACGGTCGTGCGTGATAAACAGCACGGCGCCCTGGAAATCCTTGAGGGCTTCTTCCAGCCAGGCGATGGCGCCGATGTCCAGGTGGTTGGTTGGCTCGTCAAGCAGCAGCAGGTCGGGCTCGGACACCAGGGCCTGGGCCAGCAGCACACGACGACGCCAGCCGCCGGACAACTCGGCGAGGGTCTTGTCGGCCGGCAGCTGCAGGCGGCTCAAGGTGCTGTCCACCAGTTGCTGCAGGCGCCAGCCGTCACGGGCTTCGAGGTCCTGCTGGACGTGCATCAGCTTGTCCAGGTCGGCTTCGGTGACGCAGTTCTGGGCCAGGTGATGGTATTGCGCAAGCAACTCACCGACACCGTCCAGGCCTTCGGCAACCACGTCGAACACAGTCCGTCCGTCGGCCACCGGCAATTCCTGCGGCAACTCGCCAATCTTGAGGCCTGGGGCGCGCCAGACAGAGCCGTCATCGGGCTTCTGGTCGCCCTTTACCAGCTTCATCATGCTGGACTTGCCGGTGCCGTTGCGGCCGATGATGCACACCCGCTCACCACGGGCGATCTGCCAGGACACCTTGTCCAACAACGGCATAGCGCCGAAAGCAAGGGACACATCGCTGAATTTGAGCAGGGTCATACGCTTCTCCAAAAACTGGGCGCGCATTCTACCTGACTTGAGGGTGGGATGCGGCCAGCATTTTCGCTACCGACACGTTCTGTAGGACATTTCCGGAGAACTTGAACGAACCACCCGGCAAAGCTTTCGCCGGCCGCTGGCAAAAGGCTAAGCTAGGGGCAATCAGTGTCGGCGGTGCCGGTGCTAGTCGTGATTTCTCTGCACGGACGTCTCATGCGCAGTCGCCTTTTCAACTTTTTATCTTGTCTGCTTTTTTCCGCCACCGCCGTTCAATCCGCCCAGGCCGTGGACCTCACCACCCAACGTCAATATTACGATGAAGCCAAACGCGCCCTGGCCAAGGGCGATACCGGCCCCTACATGCAATACAGCCAGGCCCTGGCCGACTACCCGCTGACGCCTTACCTGGCCTACGACGAACTGACCGCCCGGCTGAAGACCGCCAGCAACGAGGAAATCGAACAATTCCTTGCCAAAAACGGCGACCTGCCCCAGGCCAACTGGATGAAACTGCGTTGGTTGCGCTGGTTGGCCGAGCGTGGCGACTGGCAGACCTTTGAAAAGTACTACGACCCCAAGCTCAATTTCGTCGAGCTGGACTGCCTGCACGGTCAGTTCCAACTGACCCACAACTTGAAGGCTGAAGGCTACAAAACCACGGAAAAACTCTGGATGACCGGCAAATCCCAGCCGGCCGCCTGTGATGCCACCTTCAGCCAATGGGCCGCCGACGGCCAACTCACTGAACAAAAAATCTGGGACCGCGCCAAACTCGCCGCCGAAGCACGCAATTACCCGCTGGCCAACAGCCTGGTAAAAACCCTGCCGACCCTGGGCGCCCAGGGCCGCCTGATGGTGGACGTAGCACAGAAGCCCGACATGCTCGGCGACCCGTCGCGCTTCCTGCCGGCCACCGAGGCGATGTCTGACGCCGTCGGCCTGGGCCTGCGCCGCCTGGCACGCCAGGATCCGGACAAGGCCATGGCCCTGCTCGACGGTTACGCCAGCAGCATGCACTTCTCCCGTGACGAAAAAGTGGCAATCGCCCGTGAAATCGGCCTGACCCTGGCCAAGCGCTTCGACCCGCGAGCGCTTGAGGTGATGACCAAGTACGACCCCGAGTTGCGCGACAACACCGTATCGGAATGGCGCCTGCGCCTGCTGTTGCGCCTGGCCCGCTGGGAAGATGCCTACCAACTGACGCGCAAACTCCCGCAGGATTTGGCCACCACCAACCGCTGGCGCTACTGGCAGGCCCGGAGCCTGGAACTGGCCGAGCCGAAAAACCCGCAAGCCCTGGTGCTGTACAAGAATCTCGCGCAGGAGCGTGACTTCTATGGCTTCCTGGCCGCCGATCGCTCCAAGGCTCCGTACCAGTTGAAGAACAAGCCGCTGCTGATGAGCCAGGCGCTGGTCAACAAAGTGCGTAACACCCCGGGTGTGCGCCGTGCCCTTGAGTTCTACGCCCGTGGCCAGATCGTGGATGGCCGCCGCGAGTGGTACCACGTCAGCCGCCATTTCAACCGTGACGAAATGGTCGCCCAGGCCAAGCTGGCCTACGACATGAAGTGGTACTTCCCAGCGATCCGCACCATCAGCCAGGCCCAGTACTGGGATGACCTGGACATCCGCTTCCCGATGGCCCACCGCGACACCCTGGTGCGCGAAGCCAAGGTCCGTGGCCTGCATTCCAGCTGGGTATTCGCCATCACCCGCCAGGAAAGCGCATTCATGGACGACGCCCGCTCCGGGGTCGGCGCCAGCGGCCTGATGCAACTGATGCCCGGCACCGCCAAGGACACTGCGCGCAAGTTCAGCATCCCCCTGGCCTCACCCGCCCAGGTGCTGGACCCGGACAAAAACATCCAGCTCGGCGCGGCTTACCTGAGCCAGGTGCACAGTCAGTTCAACGGCAACCGTGTCCTCGCCTCCGCCGCCTACAACGCCGGTCCAGGCCGCGTGCGCCAGTGGCTACGTGGCGCCGACCACCTGAGTTTCGACGTATGGGTGGAAAGCATCCCGTTCGACGAAACCCGCCAGTATGTGCAGAACGTGCTGTCTTATTCGGTGATCTACGGGCAGAAGCTCAACTCGCCACAGCCGTTGGTGGACTGGCATGAGCGCTACTTTGATGATCAATAAGGTTTGAAGCAGAAATGAAAATGCCCGCATTGAGAGATGCGGGCATTTTTTATGCGCACCGCAACTCAGTGTTCGCTGCTCTCCTCAACCCCATCACTGAACTGCAACGCCGCCAATCGCGCATATAACGGATTGCTCGCAATCAACTGCTGATGCGTGCCCACCGCCACCAGCCTGCCCTGATCCATCACCGCGATACGGTCAGCGTTCTTCACCGTCGCCAGTCGATGGGCGATAACCAGCGTGGTACGCCCTTGCATCAATTGCGGCAACGCTTGCTGGATCAGGTGTTCACTCTGGGCATCCAGGGCACTGGTGGCTTCGTCCAGCAGCAGGATCGGCGCGTCCACCAGCAACGCACGAGCAATCGCCAATCGTTGGCGCTGGCCGCCGGAGAGGCCCATGCCGCCGTCGCCGAGGTGGGTCTGGTAGCCGTCGGGCATTTGCAGGATGAAATCGTGGGCATGGGCGATGCGGGCGGCGGCTTCGACTTGCTCGCGCGTGGCCGCTGGGTTGCCGTAGCGGATGTTCTCCTCGACGCTGCCGAAGAACAGCGCCGGGCTCTGGGACACCAGGGCGAAGTGGCGACGCAGGTCCAGGGGGTCCAGATCGGTCAGCGCCTGGCCTTCAATCAGGATGCGGCCTCGCTGGGGATCGTAGAAGCGCAGCAGCAGGTCGAAAAGCGTCGATTTGCCCGCGCCGGACGGCCCCACCAGTGCCAGGGTTTCGCCGGGGTTGATGGTCAGGTTCAGGCCGTCGATGGCGTAGCTGTCCGGCCGCGAAGGGTAGGAAAAATGCAGGTCCTGCAGCTCCATACGGCCGCTGACGCGCTCGGGCAACTGCACTTTACCCGTGGCCGGCGCCTGGATCTCGTTGCTCGACTGCAACAGCTCACCAATGCGCTCCGCTGCACCGGCGGCACGTTGCAGTTCACCGAGGACTTCGCTCAGGGTACCGACGGCGCTGCCGACGATCAGGCTGTAGAACACGAACGCAGCCAGCTCGCCGCCGGAAATGCGCCCGCTGATCACATCCATGCCGCCGACCCACAGCATCACGCCCACCGCACCCAGCACCAGCATGATCACCAGGGTAATCAACCAGGCGCGCTGGGCGATGCGTTTGCGTGCGGTGGTGAACGCCTCTTCCACGGTCACGGCAAAGCGTTGCTCGTCCTGGACCTGGTGGTTATAGGCTTGCACGGTCTTGATCTGGCCAAGGGTCTCGGACACGTAGCTGCCCACATCAGCAATACGGTCCTGGCTCAGGCGCGACAGGCTGCGCACGCGACGGCCGAAGATCAGGATCGGCGCCAGCACCAGCGGCAGCGCCACCACCACGATGCTGGTGAGCTTGGGGTTGGTGATGAACAGCAGCACGATGCCGCCGATCACCATCAAGGCATTGCGCAGGAACAGCGACAACGACGAGCCGATCACCGATTGCAGCAAGGTGGTGTCGGTGGTCAGCCGCGATTGGATTTCCGAGCTGCGGTTGTTCTCGTAGAAACCCGGGTGCAGGTAGATCAGGTGGTTGAAGACCTGCCGGCGAATGTCCGCCACCACCCGCTCACCGATCCACGACACTAGGTAAAACCGCGCAAACGTGCCCACGGCCAAGCCCAGCACCAGCACCATGAACAGGCCGATGGACTGGTTGAGCAGGTGCGGCGATTGGGTCATGAAGCCCTGGTCCACCAGCAGGCGAATGCCCTGCCCCATGGACAAGGTGATGCCGGCGGTGACGATCAGCGCGACCAGAGCACCGAGGGCCTGCCAGCGGTAGGGCGCGATGAAACGACTGGCCAGGCGAATTGCACGGCGTTGACGGACTGAGAGCATGGAGGGCATCACCTGATCGGAAAGGGTTGGTACCTGCCTGCTTACATGGGGGGAACTTGCGCGAATAACAATGAGTCAGGTTAATTATGCCCGCCGATGCTGGCCCCTAGAGGCTATCGGTCTAACACCCGGCTGGAAATCCACAGCGGTTTCTGGTGGACTGGGTGTTCGAACCGGTGATCTCGTAAGGAGTTGTAACAGCGCGGTCACTCGGGGGTTATACAGTAGGTACACAACCTGATGAGGAGACAGGCCATGACCTTGCAAAACAGCAGCGATGCCAAGATTGAAGTGATCCGCCAACCGCAGCACTTGCCTTGCTCCGTGATCGACGCCCAGGGCCGCGAAGTGCAGATTACCGAAGAGATGATCCAGCAAGCGTGCCGCGAGCTGGAACAGCGACTGGTCAAGCCTGCCCAGCAAGGCTGAAGGGCCTACGCTCTTTCAAACCCGGCCCCGGTGGCCGGGTTTTTTATTCGGTGTTTAAACGGTTGCCGCGCCCAATGCGGACACGATGCGCGCCAACACCGCTGACTCCCCATTCACAATGCGCACCTTCAAGCCGTCGATTTCACGACGCTCCGGATAATGCTTGCGCAGCACGTCGAACGCCTTGCGTTGTTCTTCGACGGTACCCACCAGGCTGCGGCGGAAATCCGCATCATCACGGCGCGGGTCGTACACGCTGCGGCACAACGTCGCCAGCGCCCAGGCCGGATCGGTCGATGCGTTCAAGTGCACTTCGGCCAGCCACGGTTGCGGCAACAAGTCGCCCAACTGAATGCTCGGCTCCTGGCCCAGGTGCCCGCAGAACGCCTGATAGATCTGCGCCGTACCGCGCTGCTTGCCGTCCAGGCTGTAACCGGCAATATGCGGGGTGGCCAACACACACAGGTCGGCCAGGTCGACGTCCACCTCGGGCTCGCCTTCCCAAACGTCCAGCACCGCTTGCAGGTCTTCACGCGCCAGCAGCACATCGCGCAGGGCCGCGTTGTCCACCACCGGGCCACGGCTGGCGTTGATCAGCCAGGTGCCGGGCTTGAGGCGGTTGAGGCGGTCGCGATCAAACAGGTGCCAGGTGGAACCATTGCCGGACTTGGTCAGCGGCGTGTGCAGGCTGATCACATCGCATTGCTCGATGATCTGCTCGAGGCTGACGTAATCGCCGTCTTCGGCGATCTGCCGCGGCGGGTCGCAGACCAGCACGTTCCAGCCCAGGCCCTTGAGCACTTCGATCAGCCGCCCGCCCACTTCACCGGCGCCGACCACGCCATAGGTACGCTGATTGAGGTCGGCGCCTTCGATCTCGGCCAGGGTTTGCAGGCTGCCCAGCACATAGTCCACCACGCCACGCGCATTGCAGCCGGGGGCGCTGGACCACTGGATACCGGCCTGCTTGAAGTAATCGAGGTCGAGGTGGTCGGTGCCGATGGTGCAGGTGCCGACAAAACGCACCTGCGTGCCGTCCAGCAGGGCGCGGTTGACGTTGGTCACCGAGCGCACCAGCAGCACATCGGCCTGTTCGACGGTGGCGCGGTCGATGGAACGGCCGGACACTCGGCGAATCTCGCCAAATCCTTGGAAGAACTCATCGAGCAGCGGGATATTTTCGTCGGCAACAATCAGCATGGCAGGCTCCTTTGGCGGATCAGCAGTGTACAGGGATGCGATCTTCAATGTGGGAGGGGGCTGGCAGGTCGCTTACAAATCCCTAACACAGGTTTTTTCCTGACCGTTACGTCAAGGCGTAGAATCCGCGGCCTTGCACCCTCTTGACTGGACTTGCGTACGTGAACACTGCCACTGCCCCCCTCACCCGCCCCGCCCGCATCAGCCGGGAAGTGGGTGGCCTGCTGACGCTCGCGCTGCCGATCATGATCGGCCAACTGGCAACCACGGCCATGAGCTTCGTCGATGCGGTGATGGCCGGGCGCGTCAGCCCCCAGGACCTGGCGGCGGTGGGCCTGGGCAACTCGATCTGGATTCCGGTGTACCTGCTGATGACCGGTACCCTGCTGGCCACCACGCCGAAAGTCGCCCAGCGCTACGGTGCGGGCCACTACGGCGAAATCGGGCCATTGGTGCGTCAGTCACTGTGGCTGGCGGTGGTGGTCGGCATCATCGGCGCACTGCTGTTGCTTTGCGCCGAGCCGATCCTGCATGCCATGAAGGTCGAGCCGAACCTTATCGCCCCCACCATGGGCTACCTGCATGGCATCGCCGCCGGGATGCCGGCCATCGCCCTCTACTACGTGCTGCGCTGTTTCAGTGATGGCCTGGGCCGCACCCTGCCCAGCATGGCCATGGGCCTGTGCGGGCTGGCGCTGAATATTCCACTGAACTACATCTTCATCTACGGCCACCTGGGCGTGCCGGCCATGGGCGGCGTGGGCTGCGGCTGGGCCACGGCCATTGCGATGTGGGTGATGATGCTCGGCATGGCCGCCTGGACCCGCTGGGGGGCGGCCTACCAGAGCAGCGAACTGTTCAAGCGCTTCGACTGGCCGCAGTGGTCGGTGATCAAGCGCGTACTGGGGATTGGCCTGCCGATCGGCATCGCGATCTTTGCCGAATCGAGCATCTTTGCCGTCATCGCCCTGCTGCTCGGCAGCCTGGGCGCCACCGTTGTGTCGGGGCACCAGATCGCGCTGAACGTCAGCTCACTGGTGTTCATGATCCCCTATTCCCTGAGCATGGCCGTCACCGTGCGCGTCGGCCAGGCCCTGGGGCGTGGCGAGGCGCGTGAAGCACGCTTCGCCGCCGGGGTCGGCATGGGCACGGCGCTGGCGTACGCCTGTCTGTCGTGCAGCCTGATGCTGGTGTTTCGCGAGCAGATTGCGGCGATCTACACCCCGGACCCCATCGTCATACACCTGGCCTCGACGCTGATCGTGTTTTCAGCGCTGTTTCAGTTCAGTGACTCGATCCAGGTCACCGCCGCCGGCGCCCTGCGTGGCTACCAGGACACCCGTGTCACCATGGTGCTGACCCTGTTTGCCTATTGGGGCGTGGGGCTGCCGGTGGGGTACGCCCTGGGGCTGAGCAACTGGCTGGGCGAACCCAGCGGCCCGAGCGGTTTGTGGCAAGGGCTGATCGTGGGCTTGAGCTGTGCGGCGGGGATGCTGCTGGTGCGCCTGGCGCGCAGTGCACGCCGGCGCATTCGCGCCAACAAGGCATAAGCACAACGCGTACCCCTGTAGGAGCGAGCTTGCTCGCGAAAAACCCGAGAGCGCCGCGTTCCTTCAGGATACCCGCATCATCGTTAACGCCCTTCGCGAGCAAGCTCGCTCCTACAGGGACCGGTGTTAGTCGAGTTTTTTGCGGATCCAGTACAGATAGGTACCGGCCTGCTCCTGTTGATCCACCAGTTCATGGTCAAGGAACACGCAGAACTTGGGGATATCGCGGCGCGTCGACGGGTCGGTCGCGATCACCTTGAGCAAGCCGCCGGGCGGCAGGTCGCGGATGTGCTGGTGCAGCATCATCACCGGCTCAGGGCAGTTGAGGCCCGTTGCGTCGAGGGTGCCATCCACGGCGGTGTCGAAAATATCGCTCATTGTCTACTCCTGAAACCGGCGCTCAGTTTAGCGGGCCTTGGTTTTCTTCACATCCACCAGCCGACGCAGGTGGCAGGTCACTTCTTCACGGTCGTGATACAGCTGCTTGCAGCCGATCTCCACCCGAATGCCGCGCGCCTTGAAACCGTCCTCGATACGTTCCAGCAGGCGCTTGACCTCGGCGTAACGCTGTTTCATCGGCAACTTCAGGTTCACCACCGCCTCGCGGCAATACCCTTCGCCGATCCAGGTCTCAAGCAGCGCCGCGTTGCGCGCCGGCTTTTCGACGATGTCGCACACCATCCAGTCCACCGGCTGCTTGGGCACGAAAGTAAAGCCGTCGGCCATCAGGTGCTGCACCAGGCCGGTGTCCATCAGGCTTTCGGCCATGGGGCCGTTGTCGATGGCGGTCACCAGCATGCCACGGTTGACCAGTTGCCAGGTCCAGCCACCAGGGGCCGCCCCCAGATCGACACCGGTCATGTCGCCATGCAGGCGCTCGTCCCACTGGTCGCGGGGGATAAAGTGGTGCCAGGCCTCTTCCAGCTTCAGGGTCGAGCGGCTGGGCGCGTCCCGGGGGAATTTCAACCGCGGGATGCCCATCGGCCACATCGCCGAGTTATTCGACTCGGCCAGGCCCATGAACACTTCGCGGCCGCTTTTGAAGGTCAGCAGCAGGCGCGGCTTGCTCGGGTCGTCCACCAGCTTGCCGGCGTTCAACAAGGCTTTGCGCAGGTGCACTTCGAATTTCTTGCAGAAGTTCGAGAGTTCCTTGCCGTCATTGGTGTCGACCATCTCCAGCCACAGGCTGCCGCACACCGGGAATTCACGCAGGTGAGCGAGGATCACGCTGATACGGTCGGTTTCCGGCAGGTCGATAAACACCCCGCGCGCCCACTGCCGCGGGAAGATCAGCTCGGCAAAGCGCTGGCCGTGCATCAGGCGCTGGGCGCCGTCTTCTTCGGTGCAGACAAATTCGGCGCAGGCGCTGCCGGTCTTGGCCTTGGCGTAGCCGGAAACGTTCAGGCGCGCGGCGTGTTCCGCGATCTCGGAACAGACTTCGCCCTCAAACCCCGGGCGGCAGTGCATAAAAAGGGTGTTCATCGACTCTCCTGGTGACTCAACTGACGTTGCGCTATCGCAATGCCTGTCATGAAAACGCGCGCATGATAGCCGAGTTCGGAACCTTGGTTCTGTCCATAGAGTCCAGTAATTAGCCAGCTACTGAAAACAGCGCTAGTTTGAAAGCTCTGTTCGTCCCGTCAGGTCCGTAGCCGTGCGGACCATAAGGAGTCATGTAATGTCATCCCTTGATAGCCTGAGAACCCTTAAAACTTTAGAAATCGACGACAAGACCTACCACTATTTCAGCCTGCCCGAAGCCGCCAAGCGCCTGGGTGACCTGGATAAGCTGCCGATGTCCCTCAAGGTGCTGCTGGAGAACCTGCTGCGCTGGGAGGACAACAAGACCGTCACCGGCGCCGACCTCAAGGCCATTGCCGCCTGGCTCAAAGAGCGCCAGTCCGACCGCGAGATCCAGTACCGCCCCGCCCGCGTGCTGATGCAGGACTTTACCGGCGTACCCGCCGTGGTCGACCTGGCCGCCATGCGCGCCGCCGTGGCCAAGGCCGGCGGCGACCCGCAGCGCATCAACCCGCTCTCGCCGGTGGACCTGGTGATCGACCACTCGGTGATGGTCGACAAGTTCGGCAACGCCGACGCCTTCGAGCAGAACGTCGACATCGAAATGCAGCGCAACGGCGAACGCTACGCCTTCCTGCGCTGGGGCCAGAGCGCCTTCGACAACTTCAGTGTGGTACCGCCGGGCACCGGCATCTGCCACCAGGTCAACCTCGAATACCTGGGCCGCACCGTGTGGACCAAGGACGAGGACGGCCGCACCTACGCCTTCCCAGACACCCTGGTGGGCACCGACTCCCACACCACCATGATCAACGGCCTCGGCGTGCTCGGCTGGGGCGTGGGCGGGATCGAAGCGGAAGCGGCGATGCTCGGCCAGCCGGTGTCGATGCTGATCCCGGAAGTGATCGGCTTCAAGCTCACCGGCAAATTGAAAGAAGGCATCACCGCCACCGACCTGGTGCTGACCGTCACCCAGATGCTGCGCAAGAAAGGCGTGGTGGGTAAGTTCGTCGAGTTCTACGGCGACGGCCTGGCCGACCTGCCCCTGGCGGACCGCGCGACCATCGCCAACATGGCCCCGGAATACGGCGCCACCTGCGGCTTTTTCCCGGTGGATGAGGTGACCCTGGACTACCTGCGCCTCTCCGGTCGCCCGGCTGCCACTGTGAAGCTGGTCGAGGCCTACACCAAGGCCCAGGGCCTGTGGCGCAACGCTGGTCAGGAGCCAGTGTTCACCGACAGCCTGGCCCTCGACATGGGCAGCGTCGAAGCCAGCCTCGCTGGGCCGAAACGCCCACAGGACCGTGTGTCCCTGCCCAACGTCGGCCAGGCGTTCAGCGACTTCCTCGACCTGCAGTTCAAACCCACCACCAAGGAAGAAGGCCGCCTGGAAAGTGAAGGCGGCGGCGGTGTGGCCGTGGGCAACGCCGACCTGGTGGGCGAAACCGACTATGAATACGAAGGCCAGACCTATCGCCTGAAAAACGGCGCCGTGGTGATCGCCGCCATCACCTCCTGTACCAACACGTCCAACCCCAGCGTGATGATGGCCGCCGGGCTGGTGGCGAAAAAAGCCGTGGAGAAAGGCCTCACGCGCAAACCCTGGGTGAAAACCTCCCTGGCGCCTGGCTCCAAAGTGGTCACCGACTACTACAAGGCCGCGGGCCTCACCCAGTATCTGGATAAAATTGGCTTCGACCTCGTGGGCTATGGCTGCACCACCTGCATCGGCAACTCCGGGCCGTTGCCCGAGCCGATTGAAAAAGCCATCCAGAAGGCCGACCTCGCCGTAGCGTCGGTGCTGTCCGGCAACCGCAACTTTGAAGGCCGCGTGCACCCCCTGGTGAAAACCAACTGGCTGGCCTCGCCGCCGCTGGTGGTGGCCTACGCTTTGGCGGGGACCGTACGCATCGATATCAGCAGCGAACCGCTGGGTAACGATCAACAGGGTAATCCGGTGTATTTGAAGGACATCTGGCCGAGCAGCCAGGAGATCGCCGACGCCGTTGCGCAGGTCAGCACCGGAATGTTCCACAAGGAATACGCCGAGGTGTTTGCCGGTGACGAACAGTGGCAAGCCATTGAAGTGCCACAGGCCGCGACCTATGTGTGGCAGAAAGACTCCACCTACATCCAGCACCCGCCATTCTTCGACGACATCGCCGGGCCTCTGCCGGTGATCAAAGACGTCAAGGGCGCCCACGTACTGGCGTTGCTGGGGGACTCGGTGACCACCGACCACATTTCCCCCGCCGGCAACATCAAGACCGACAGCCCCGCCGGCCGCTACCTGCGCGAGCAAGGCGTGGAGCCGCGTGACTTCAACTCCTACGGCTCACGTCGGGGCAACCATGAAGTGATGATGCGCGGCACCTTCGCCAATATACGCATTCGCAACGAAATGCTTGGCGGCGAGGAAGGCGGCAATACGCTGTACATCCCCACCGGCGAGAAAATGCCGATCTACGATGCGGCCATGAAGTACCAGGCCTCGGGCACACCGCTGGTGGTGATCGCCGGTCAGGAGTACGGCACCGGCTCCAGCCGCGACTGGGCCGCCAAGGGCACCAACCTGCTGGGGGTCAAGGCGGTGATCGCCGAGAGTTTCGAGCGGATTCACCGTTCCAACCTGGTGGGCATGGGCGTGCTGCCGCTGCAGTTCAAGCTGGATCAGAACCGCAAGGCGCTGAAGCTTACGGGCAAGGAGAAGATCGATATTCTCGGCCTGACCGAGGTAGAGATCGTGCCGCGGATGAACCTGACGCTGGTGATTACCCGCGAGGATGGCAGCAGCGAGAAGGTCGAGGTGCTGTGCCGGATCGATACCTTGAATGAAGTGGAGTACTTCAAGTCGGGGGGGATTCTGCACTATGTGCTGCGGCAGTTGATTGCCTCTTAAGGCGATCTCAAAAGCAATGGAGATCAAATGTGGGAGGGGGCTTGCCCCCTCCCACATTTTGACCGCGTCTAACGCTTCAGATCAGCCGAACAACCACTTCCACAGCAGTACCAGCACCACTACCGCCAGCACCGGCCGCGCAATGCGGTAAGCCTTCGGATGCTTGCGCTTCCACTGCTTGACCACGCCGCTGAACTTGTCGCTGAAGGTCTTGCTCCAGGCATACGCCTGGTTGATGCCGCCGACGCGCTCGTCATCCAGGTTCTGCGGTGCGGTGGCGCGGCCCAGTTGCTTGCTGACCCAGCGGTTGACGCGAGTCATCAGGCGGTTGCTCAGCGGACGCTCGATGTCGCAGAACAGGATCACGCGGGTCTTCTCGGTTTCGTTCTTCACCCAGTGCACATAGGTTTCGTCGAACATCACGTCTTCACCGTCGCGCCAGGCATACACCTGGCCGTCGACGAAGATGCGGCAGTCGTCGGAGTTCGGCGTGGACAAGCCCAGGTGATAACGCAGGGAACCGGCAAACGGGTCACGGTGCGGGTTGAGGTGGCTGCCGCCCGGCAACAGCGCGAACATCGCGCCCTTGACGTTGGGGATGCTGCTCACCAAGGCCACGGTTTTCGGGCACAGCGCCTCGGCCGATGGCAGGGGTTTGTCGTACCACTTGAGGTAGAACCGCTTCCAGCCCTTCTTGAAGAACGAACCGAAACCGGCGTCGTTGTTCTTTTCGGCGGCGCGGATGTAACCCTCGTCGAACAGGTGCATGGCCTCTTCGCGGATCACCTCCCAGTTGTCCTTGAGCACGTCCAGTTCCGGGAACTTGCTGCGGTCCAGGTACGGCTTGGACGGCACGGCCGAAAACAGGTACATCAAGGCGTTATAGGGGGCGAACAGCGCCGAATGGTTGACGAACTGGCGCAACATCGGCAAACGGGCCTTGCCGCGCAGGTGCACATACAGCGTGCTGCCGATAAACAGCAACAACACCGACAGTTTGGCGGCCAAAGAAAAGGTCATGCAGCAACTCCTGGAAATAAGCGCCTGGCCAACAGCCTCCCGGCGACGGGAGACCAGACGTGACAGCCGGCCATGATAAACAGTTGGGCCATTATGCAGAAGGCCCAGGCTGACCGGCTGACATAAATCAAGCCTGGTTTTCCTGCTCGGTAAACAAATCGCTGAACAGCATGCTCGACAGGTAGCGTTCACCGGAGTCCGGCAGGATCACCACAATGGTCTTGCCCTGCATTTCCGGCTTCTCGGCCAGGCGTACGGCCACGGCCATGGCGGCACCGCAGGAGATACCGCACAGGATGCCCTCTTCCTGCATCAGGCGCAGGGCCATGGCCTTGGATTCCTCGTCGGTCACCAGTTCCACGCGGTCGACCATCGACAGGTCGAGGTTTTTCGGCACGAACCCGGCGCCAATCCCCTGGATCTTGTGGGGGCTGGGCTTGATCTCTGCACCGGCCAGGGCCTGGGTGATCACCGGCGACACCATCGGCTCGACAGCCACCGACAGGATCGGCTTGCCTGCAGTGTTCTTGATGTAGCGCGACACACCGGTGATGGTGCCCCCCGTGCCCACGCCCGCCACCAGCACGTCCACGGCGCCATCGGTGTCGTTCCAGATTTCCGGGCCGGTGGTTTTTTCGTGGATGGCCGGGTTGGCCGGGTTTTCGAACTGGGCCGGCATAAAGTAGGTGGCCGGGTCACTGGCAACGATTTCGCCGGCCTTGTCGATGGCACCCTTCATGCCCTTGGCCGGCTCGGTGAGGACCAATTCGGCGCCGAGGGCCTTGAGCACCTTGCGGCGTTCGATACTCATGGACGCCGGCATGGTCAGCAGCAACTTGTAGCCACGGGCGGCGGCGACAAAGGCCAGGCCGATACCGGTATTGCCGGAAGTCGGTTCCACGATGGTCATGCCCGGCTTGAGCTTGCCGGTGCCTTCGGCGTCCCAGATCATGTTTGCGCCAATGCGGCACTTCACCGAATAACCCGGGTTACGCCCCTCGATCTTGGCCAGGATGGTCACGCCACGCGGTGCGATACGGTTGATCTGAACCAGGGGCGTGTTACCGATGGAGTGCGCGTTGTCTGCAAAAATGCGGCTCATGGCGGGTCCTATTAGGCGGTTTTCAGAAAGGCTCCAAGGGTATGCCTCGTGCTGCAAAGCGTCCAGTCGAAGGAACGTTGCACCTGCCGCAGGGGTCCACCGCACCAGTATGGACAGAGGACTCTCCCCATGAAACGTCGCTACAGCTGGCCACTATGGACCATTGCCGGATTGCTGGTGGTCCTGGTCGCCGTGAGCATCGCGCTCCCTTACCTGGTGCGTAACTACCTGAATGACAAGCTCGCCGACATGGGCGATTACCGCGGCCAGGTGACCGACGTGGACCTCGCGCTGTGGCGGGGTGCGTACCGGATCAACGGCCTGGAGATCGTCAAGGTCGACGGCAAGGTGCCCGTCCCGTTCGTCAAGGCGCCGCTGATCGACCTGGCGGTGAGCTGGCACGCTCTCTGGTACGACCACGCGGTGGTGGCCAAAGTGCTGTTTATCCAGCCCGAGGTTAACTTCGTCGACGGCGGCGCCAATAAGCAAGCCTCCCAGACCGGTAAGGGTACCGACTGGCGCGAGCAGTTGAGTAAGTTGGCCCCCATCACCCTCGACGAAGTACGCATCGAAGACGGCAAGATCGCCTTCCACAACTTCAGCTCCAAGCCCGTGGTGAAGATCGACGCGACCGACGTCAACGCCAGCTTCTACAACCTGACCAATGTGGTCGACGTCAAAGGCCGGCGCGACGCGCGCTTCGACGGCAAGGCCCTGCTGCAAGGCCAGGCTCCGCTGGAAGCCACCGCCACCTTCGACCCGCTGAGCAACTTCGAGAACTTCGAGTTTCGCTTCCGCGCCAGGGACTTGCAGCTCAAGCGCATGAACGACTTCGCCGCCGCCTATGGCAAGTTCGACTTCAAGGCCGGCACCGGGGACGTGGTGATCGAAGCCCAGGCGGAAAAAGGTCAATTGACCGGGTACATCAAGCCGCTGCTGCGCGACGTGGAAGTCTTCGACTGGCAGCAGGACGTGGAGAACAAGGACAAGAACATCTTTCGTTCGATCTGGGAGGCCGTGGTGGGCGCGAGCGAGACCGTATTGAAGAACCAGGCAAAGAACCAGTTCGCCACCCGCGTGGAACTCAGTGGCAGCGTGCACCAGCAAAATGTCAGCGCGTTCTCCGCATTTTTGGCGATTTTGCGTAATGGTTTTATCCAGGCGTTCAATGCGCGCTATGAGCAGCCCAAGCCCAGCGCAGATTAAAATGTGGGAGGGGGCTTGCTCCCGATGGCAATGTTTCAGCCAACAGATTCATTGGCTGATCCGCCGTCATCGGGAGCAAGCCCCCTCCCACATTGGTCATTCAGAGACTGAATAACCCGTCTGCGTTCACAGTCGCCGGGGCCGCGAGGTATAGTCCGGGCATTGATGAATTCGAGGAATGACCGATGAAGTTCGAAGGCACCCAGGCCTACGTTGCCACTGATGACCTGAAACTGGCCGTCAACGCTGCCATCACCCTGGAGCGTCCGCTGCTGGTCAAGGGTGAGCCCGGCACCGGCAAGACCATGCTCGCCGAACAACTGGCCGAGTCCTTCGGCGCCAGGCTGATCACCTGGCACATCAAGTCCACTACCAAGGCCCACCAGGGCCTGTACGAGTACGACGCGGTCAGCCGCCTGCGCGACTCGCAACTGGGAGTGGACAAGGTGCACGACGTGCGCAACTACCTGAAGAAGGGCAAGCTCTGGGAAGCATTCGAGTCCGAGGAGCGGGTGATCCTGCTGATCGATGAAATCGACAAGGCCGACATCGAGTTCCCCAACGACCTGCTGCAAGAGCTCGACAAGATGGAGTTCTACGTCTACGAAATCGACGAGACCATCAAGGCCAGGAAGCGCCCAATCATCATCATTACCTCCAACAACGAAAAAGAGCTGCCGGACGCGTTCCTGCGCCGCTGCTTCTTCCACTACATCGCCTTCCCCGACCGCACCACCCTGCAAAAAATCGTCGACGTGCACTACCCGGACATCAAGAAGGAGCTGGTCAGCGAGGCGCTGGACGTGTTTTTCGACGTGCGCAAAGTCCCCGGCCTGAAGAAAAAACCGTCCACCTCCGAGCTGGTTGACTGGCTCAAGTTGCTGATGGCCGACAATATCGGCGAAGCGGTGCTGCGCGAGCGCGACCCCACCAAGGCCATCCCGCCTCTGGCCGGTGCCTTGGTCAAGAACGAGCAAGACGTGCAGTTGCTCGAACGCCTGGCATTCATGAGCCGTCGCGGTAATCGATAATGTTGCTCAACCTGTTCAATGAAATGCGCGCAGCCAAGGTCCCGGTGTCGGTGCGCGAGCTGCTCGACCTGATCAACGCGCTGAAACAGCGCGTGACCTTTGCCGACATGGACGAGTTCTACTACTTGGCCCGGGCGATCCTGGTCAAGGACGAACGGCATTTCGACAAGTTCGACCGCGCCTTCAGCGCCTACTTCAATGGCCTGGAAAAGCTCGACGATCACCTGCAGGCGCTGATCCCCGAAGACTGGCTGCGCAAGGAATTCGAGCGCTCGCTGAGCGATGAAGAGCGCGCACAGATCCAGTCCCTGGGCGGCCTCGACAAGCTGATCGAGGCATTCAAGAAACGCCTGGAAGAACAGAAGGAACGCCACGCCGGCGGCAACAAATGGATCGGCACCGGCGGTACCAGCCCGTTTGGCTCCGGCGGCTACAACCCCGAAGGCATTCGCGTCGGCGACGCCGGCAAACGCCAGGGCAAGGCGGTAAAAGTCTGGGACCAGCGCGAATACAAGAACCTCGATGACCAGGTGGAACTGGGCACCCGCAATATCAAGATCGCCCTGCGCCGCCTGCGCAAGTTCGCCCGCCAGGGTGCGGCCGAAGAGTTGGACATCGACGGCACCATCGACCACACCGCTCGCGATGCCGGGCTGCTGAATATCCAGATGCGCCCGGAACGGCGCAACACCATCAAGCTGCTGTTGCTGTTCGATATCGGCGGCTCGATGGATGCCCACGTGAAGATCTGCGAAGAACTGTTCTCGGCCTGCAAGACCGAGTTCAAGCACCTGGAGTACTTCTACTTCCACAACTTCGTGTACGAGTCGGTGTGGAAGAACAACCAGCGCCGCACCTCCGAGCGCACCTCCACCCAGGACCTGCTGCACAAGTACGGTGCCGATTACAAAGTGATCTTTATCGGCGATGCGTCGATGGCGCCCTATGAAATCACCCAGGCCGGCGGCAGCGTCGAGCATTGGAATGAAGAGCCGGGGTATGTGTGGATGCAGCGCTTCATGGCCAAGTACAAGAAACTGATCTGGATTAACCCGTATCCCAAGGATACCTGGGGTTATACGGCCTCGACGGGGATTGTGCGGGAGTTGGTGGAGGATCAGATGTACCCGCTGACGTTGCGCGGGCTTGAGGAAGGGATGCGCTTCCTTTCGAAATAAACGCCGGTCCCAATCATGTAGGAAATCTAATGTGGGAGGGGCGGTGCGTCGCACCGCCCCTCCCACATTTTAAATTGCGGTGTTATGTAAAGCGGCGCAAATACTCGACATGCTGCCGATGCGCCGTTTCCTGCACCACCGGCGCCAACCTCACCTTTTCTCCCGGCAAACACTGCGCCAGCCGCGCCAGCGCCAATGGCGTCAACGCCCCTAGACGCGGGTACCCGCCAATGGTCTGGCGATCATTGAGCAACACAATCGGCTGCCCATCCGGCGGCACTTGGATGCCACCCAACGGGATCCCTTCGGAAATCAGCGAGGGCCCCTGGTACTGCAACGGCGTACCGAGCAAGCGCATGCCCATACGGTCGGCGCGGCTGTCCAGGGCCCAGTCGGTGTTGAAGGCATCGAACAGGCTCTGGCCGCTGAACAGGCCAATTTGGGCGCCGACGATCACCTCCAGCGGCACCTTGGCCGGCAACGCCTGTTCGCTCAGCACTTTCATCGCACCGCCGGTACCGGAATAGGCCAAGCGCCCGCCTTCGGCCAAGGCCTTGCCGAAACCGTCCGGCCCGCCCAGCGCCTCACGTACCACCGTGGCGCAGCTGCCCAGCACATCCGGCGCATCAAACCCGCCGGGCGCCGCCAGGTAAGCCCGCGCGCCGCTGAACGGCTGGGTGAAGCGCAGGCGCTGGCCCTTTTGCAGGATAAAACTGCGCCCGGGGCTGAGGGCGCGCTCGTCGATATACGCGCCCAGATCCGCACCGGCCAACGCCAGCAGGCAATACTCCTCGGCCTGCACAGTAAAGCCGCCGAGGGTGATTTCCACCACCGGCGCGTCCAGCGCATTGCCCAGCAGCCAGTTGGCCCAGGACATCGACACCCAATCCAGCGCGCCGCCCTGGGTCACGCCCAGGTGACGCACGCCAAAACGACCGGCGTCCTGCAACAGGCACAGCGGCGTGCTGGCCTCGATGATCAAGCGGCTCATGCCTGCGCCTCCAACGGCGTGTCATCGCCACCCAGATTGATAAATTCGGCGTGGCTGACTGACTCAAAGCGTACCGTGTCGCCAGGCTGCATCAGGCTGTAGCCGTCGCGCTCGCGATCAAACAGCTTGGCCGGGGTACGGCCAATGAGATTCCAGCCACCGGGGGACACCACCGGATAGGCAGCGGTCTGTCGCTCGGCGATACCGACACTGCCGGCCGCCACGCGCTGGCGCGGGGTGCTCAGGCGCGGTGTGGCGAGGATTTCATCCACCAGCCCCATAAAGGCAAAACCGGGGGCGAAGCCGAGGGCGAATACCTGGTATTCGTGGGCGCTGTGGCGGCGGATCACGTCGTCGACGGCCAGGCCACTGCGCTGGGCGAGCAATGTCAGTTCAGGGCCGACACTCAGGTCGTACCACACCGGCAGCACATGGCACTGGCCGCTGCCCTGGGCCTGGGGTTGCAGGTCGGTCAGGGCCTGGTCGATCAATTCCCGCGCCTGGGCCGGGCTCAACGCTGTGAGGTCGTAATGCACCATCAAGGTGGTGTAGGACGGCACCAGATCCACCAAGGCTGCGCCAAAACCGCTGCGCAAGCGATGGGTGGCGGCGAGCATCCACGGCATATTGGCTTCGGCGATCACCTCGAACAGACGCACCATCAGGCAGTCGATCGCCACCACTTCAATCCGCGGCTTCATGCTGGCTTCAATGCCTCGCGGATACGCTTTACGGCGGCGACCGAGCTGGCATTGTCGCCATGCACGCACAGGGTATTGGCGCGCAATAGCAGCGGGCTGCCGTCGCTGGCGGTCAGGGGTTGACCACGGGAAAGGGTCAAGGACTGTTGGACGATGACCTCTGGATCATGGTGCACCGCCCCTGGCAATTGACGGGAAACCAGATGGCCGTTGGCGTCGTAGGCACGGTCGGCAAAGGCCTCGAACCACAGGATCACCCCGTATTCGTCGCCCAGTGCCTGGGCCGCGCTGTTGTCGCGGGTCGCCAACAGCATCAGCGGCAGGTCGCCATACGCGGCCACGGCCTCGATCACCGCACGCAGTTGCGCCGGGTTGGCCATCATGTCGTTGTACATCGCGCCATGGGGCTTGACGTAACTGACACGCCCGCCCTGGGCGCGGCAGATGCCGTCGAGGGCGCCGATCTGGTAATGCAGCAGGTCCTGGATTTCCTGGGGGGTGTAGGCCATGGAGCGGCGGCCGAAGCCTTGCAGGTCCTGGTACGCCGGGTGTGCGCCCACCTGTACACCGTGCTTGAGGGCCAGGCTGACGGTCTTGCGCATGATGCTCGGATCGCCGGCATGAAAGCCGCAGGCCACGTTGGCGCAATCGATGAACGGCATCACCTCGGCGTCCAGACCCATGGTCCAGTTGCCAAAGCTCTCGCCGATGTCGCAATTCAATAGCAGACGGCTCACGGTGGTTGCTCCTGTAGGCTTTGTTTTTTGTAGTGTGGGATTTTTTACGCAGAACTCGCAACTTGTCCTGATACCCCAACGGCGCTTATCGTGGAATAGCCTGATTTTTGGCGTTTGCCCGGTGCGGCGTCCAACTAATAAAAACCGATCCATGCATAAGAAAAAGTTGATCCCATGAATTTGAAGTTCCTCGAAACCTTCGTCTGGGTGGCCAAGCTCAAGAGCTTCCGCCTGACTGCGGAGAAGCTGTTCACCACCCAGGCCTCGATTTCCAGCCGCATCGCCGTGCTGGAAAGCGAGCTGGGGGTAAAGCTGTTCCTGCGCGACTCCCGGGGCGTCAGCCTGACCCCGGAAGGCTTGAAGGTGCTCGATTACGCCGAGCAGATGATGGTGACCATGCAGGGCCTGAAACAGTCCCTGGAAACCACCAGCAGCAAGGTCGGGCGCATTCGCATCGGTGCGATGGACACGGTGATCCATACCTGGCTCAGCCCGTTGGTGGCGGAACTGATGGATCATTTCCCCCTGGTGGAAATCGAATTGATCGCCGACACCGCGCTTAACCTCAGCGATCAGCTGCAAAAAGGCTTTCTCGACCTGATCCTGCAAACCGACCTGCTGCGCCTGGAAACCGTGCGCAGCCTGGAGCTGGCCAGCCACCCCATGGCCTGGATCGTCGCCAGCCAGTCGATCTACAACCGCGACTACGCCTCCCTCGCCGAACTGGCCCAGGAGCGCATCATCACCTACTCGAAAAACTCCCACCCGCACCAGGACGTCATCAGCCTGATGCAGGCCAACGGCGTGGCCGCGCCACGGATGAACTGCGTGAACTCGGTGTCGGCGATTACCCGGTTGTTGCGCGATGGCTTCGGGATTGGTGCGTTGCCGCCGGTGCTGGTCAGGGAAGAACTGGCGCGGGGCGAATTGGTGATGTTGCCGATGGCGCAGAAACTGCCGAACCTGCAGGTGGTGGTGTCGTGGCGCGTGGGGGTGGAATTGGTGGAGGAGATCGTGGGGTTGTGCCAACAGGTCGTTGCCCGCTATGCCGAGGAAGTCGGCGAAGAGCGGATGGTGCTGAGCAACTGAATAAACCGGTACAAATGTGGGAGGAGGCAAGCCCCTCCCACATTAGACCGAGGTGTGGGTTAGAGACCTTTCAGGTCCCGCTCTTCGATTGGCCGGCTCTGGCGCAAGCGCTTGCCACCCAGCACCACCCAGTCGATCAGGCGGAACAGACACTCCAGGCCAAACGACAGCAGCATCGCCCCGCCCAGGCCCCAGCCCATGGCTTCGGGGGTCAGCAGGATCTGGTAGCTGTAGCCGTTCCAGGTCTCCAGGCGGATATCCGGGTCGGCGGCCACCGCCACTTGCAGGGCACGGATGTACCACGGGCCTTGCATGGCCTGGAATTGCTTGTCCAACGCCACCTGGCGGTCAAGCATGGCGCCCAGGCTGTTGGCGTCGCTCTGGAACACCGGGTCGTCGCTGGCGCGGTAATGCGCCACCAAGGCCTTCAAGTCACCGTTGAAGAACTGTCGTGCGGTGGTTTCAAACCCGCTCAGGCCGGTCTGCGCCTCGATCAGGTGGGCTTCGACGCGCTTGGCGTAGTCGTTGATAAACCCCGGCACTTGCACGCCGACCAACAGGCCAATGGCAAACAGCACCAACCGCAGATAGCTGAGCAACATGGTCGATATCCTTACTCGGTAACGCCCTGGCTGACGCATTCACCGCGTCGCCACAGGCTCCATTGGCCCGGTTCGTAGCGGGTCCAGTTTTCGTTGTCGGTCAACGGCTCGGTGGCGATCACCGTCACCACATCGTTGGGGGTGGTTTCGGCCTGAAAATCGACGATCACGTCGACATCCTTCAGGCGCGCCGGACCAAACGGCGCACGCCGGGTGATCTGCGCCAGTTTGGTCGAGCAATAGCAAAACAGCCAGTCACCGTCGCTGAGCAGGCAGTTGAACACACCTTTGCTGCGGTATTCGGCACAGGCGGCGATCAGGTCCGGCAGCATCTGTTCGATGTCCACCGGCTCGGGGAAGGCCTCGCGCACGCGGTTGAGCAGGTCGCAGAAGGCCGCTTCGCTGTCGGTATCGCCGACTGGCCGATAGAACGTGGCGCGGGGGTGGAAGTCTGCCAACTGGCCGTTGTGGGCGAAACACCAGTTGCGGCCCCACAGTTCGCGCACGAACGGGTGGGTGTTGGCCAGGCTCACCTTGCCGACGTTGGCCTGGCGGATATGGCCGATCACCACTTCACTCTTGATGGGGTAACGCTGCACCAGCAGGGCGACTTCCGACTCACTGCTGGCGGCCGGGTCCTGGAACAGGCGCAGGCCACGACCTTCGTAGAAGGCGATGCCCCAACCGTCGCGGTGGGGGCCCGTACGTCCACCGCGCTGCATCAGCCCGGTAAAGCTGAACACGATATCGGTGGGGACGTTGGCACTCATGCCCAATAATTCACACATGCCAGGGCTCTCGCTGCAGGGCGGACAACGTTAAAGGCGCGGTTCGACCCGCATACCGCTCACCGGTGCAGGACGACGGAACGGCTCATCGTCTTCATCCACAGGCTCGGCGGCCAAGGCGGCGTCGGTGGCGGCCTTGCGCTCACGGCGGGCGTTGGCGGCGCGCTCGATGGGCCAGCGGATCAGCACAAACACGAGGTACACACCAAAGGCGATCAGGGTGTACATGAACAAATCGGAAATCGCCCGCCAGGCGTTATTGCCGACCTTGAGCACCAGGTCCAGGGCCGTGATGGCCACGGCCGGCGCGAACTGAGTCTTGACCGGGTCGACGATGGTCGGGCTCAACAACAGCACGGCCATCAGCAATTGCAGCGGTTCGCGCAGCCAGCGCCAGATCCAGCGGGTCATGCGCCACCACACCAACAGGCAGCCCAAGGCAGCGAAGGCGTAAAGGCCCCAAGCGGTCAGATAGTCGTTCTCGGTCATGGTGTCCATGGCAAGGTAGGCAAACAGGCGGCTATGATAACGGCTTTTGCGTGTCGCGGCTGCAATGCCTGCCACCTTCCGCCAGACAGAGAGTGCTCCATGCCTTCATCGACCGCCCCGATTGCCCGTAAAGCCCCAGGCCAGGACCCGTACGCCTGGCTGCAAGAGCGCGACAGCGTTGAAGTCCTTGATTACCTGAAGGCCGAAAATGCCTTCCAGGAAGCCCGGCTCGCCGACCAGCAGGCCCTGCGCGAAACCCTGTTCGAGGAGATCAAGGGCCGCATCCTCGAAACCGACCTGTCCCTGCCCTCTCCCTGGGGCCCGTATCTGTATTACACGCGCACCACCGCCGGTGACGAATACGCCCGCCACTACCGCTGCCGCCGCCCGGCCGACGACGGCAACCAGGTGGACGACAGCAGCGAAGAGCTGTTGCTGGACCCGAACGTGCTGGCCAACGGCGGCTTCTTTTCCCTCGGCGCATTCAGCATCAGCCCCGATCACCAGCGCCTGGCCTACAGCCTCGATACCAGTGGCGAAGAGATCTATACCCTGTTCGTGAAGGAATTGGCCACCGACAAAGTCAGCGAACTGGCGTTCGAGAACTGCGACGGCAGCATGACCTGGGCCAATGACAGCCTGACCCTGTTCTTCGGCGAGCTGGACGACACCCACCGCCCGCACAAGCTGTATCGCTACCGCCTGGATGGCACGGCGGCGCAGGAAGTGTTCCACGAGCCCGACGGGCGTTTCTTCCTGCACTGCTACCGCTCCAGCTCCGAGCGCCAGTTGCTGCTCTCGCTCGGCAGCAAGACCACCAGCGAGGTCTGGGCGCTGGATGCCGACCAGCCGCACCTGGACTTCACCTGCCTGGCGCCACGGGTCGAGGACCATGAATACGATGTCGACCACGGCCAACTGAATGGCGCGTGGACCTGGTTTATCCGTAGCAACCGTGATGGCATCAACTACGCCCTGTTTGTGGCGACCGACATTGGCGACGTGCCAACCGAGGATGAGTGGCAGAACCTGATCCCCCACAGCGATGACGTGATGCTCGACGGCGTCAGCCTGAACACCGGTGCCATGACCCTGAGCCTGCGCATCGGCGGCCTGCCGGTGATCGAAGTACACCCCCAGGGCTTGCCGCCGTATCGCGTGGAGCTGCCCGATGCCGCCTACAGCCTCTACGTGCAAAACAGCCTGGAATTCGTCAGCGACAAGATCCGCCTGCGCTATGAAGCCCTGAACCGCCCGGCCCAGGTGCGCCAGCTGGAACTGGCCAGCGGCGCGCAACAGGTGCTCAAGGAAACCCCGGTACTCGGCGTGTTCAATGCCGATGACTACGTCAGCCAGCGCCTGTGGGCCACCTCCGCCGATGGCACCCAGGTGCCGATCAGCCTGGTGGTCAAGCGCGACCAGCTCGGCAAGCCAACACCGTTGTACCTGTATGGCTACGGCGCCTATGGCTCAAGCCTCGACCCGTGGTTCTCCCATGCACGCCTGAGCCTGCTGGACCGTGGCGTGGCCTTCGCCATTGCGCATGTGCGCGGCGGTGGCGAACTGGGTGAAGCCTGGTATCGCAATGGCAAGCAGGAACACAAGCAGAACACCTTCAGCGACTTTATCGCGTGTTCCGAACACCTGATCGCCGAAGGCCTGACCACCTCCAGGCAACTGGTCATCAGCGGCGGCAGTGCCGGCGGCCTGTTGATCGGCGCGGTGCTCAACCAGCGTCCGGAGTTGTTCCAGGCGGCGATTGCCGAAGTGCCGTTTGTCGACGTGCTCAACACCATGCTCGACCCGGAATTGCCGCTGACCATCACCGAGTACGACGAGTGGGGCAACCCCGAAGAGCCCGCGGTGTATGAACGCATCAAGGCCTACGCACCGTACGAAAACGTCAGCGCCCAGGCCTACCCGGCCACCCTGGTGATCGCCGGCTACAACGACAGCCGCGTGCAGTACTGGGAAGCGGCCAAGTGGGTGGCCAAGTTGCGCGCAACCAAGACGGACGACAACCTGCTGTTGCTCAAGACCGAACTGGGTGCCGGCCACGGCGGGATGAGCGGTCGCTACCAGGGATTACGTGACGTAGCACTCGAATATGCATTTGTGTTCAAGGCGCTGGGGCTGGTTTAAGGAACTTAGCGGGGCGGTCCTGTCTGAACATTCAGACCGCCTCCTGATTGATGGACCAAGATTGCAGCCATGGCACTCCCGACTTTAATGAATACCGAAATCCGCGACATGCTCATGGACTGCGGCCTGTTCGACCCGTTGTTGCCGGAAGACTTTTACGTCGCCGCCGGCTACTTCAATATCAGCAGCATTGCCGAGGGCGAGGTGATTTTCCTCGAGGGCGATGCCGGCACCTTCATGTGCATCATCCACAGCGGCCAGGTGGCGGTGCAGAAAACCAACCACACCGGCCAGCGCCTGACCATCGCCACCCTGCGCAGCGGCCGGGCCTTTGGGGAGATGGCCGTGCTTGACGGCGAGCGACGCTCCGCCAGTTGCGTGGCCGCCAGCGACTGTGTGTTGTTGAACCTGGGCAAGGACGCCCTGGAAAAGATGCTCAATGAAACGCCGCGTGTGGCGGCGAAGATCATCCGCGCAATCGCCATCGCGTTGTCCAAGCGCCTGCGCATGGCCGATGGGCAATTACTCTCCCAACAGTTTTAACCGCCGGGCGTCTTCGGCTTGCTGTCGTTCTGCTGCAGGCCAGGCACCGTCTGGTCCTTCGGCGGCGTCGGCAATACGATGGGCACCAACGGCGGTGAACCGTTCGTCTTCGGCACGGCCGGCGGGGTGATCTGCGGATACAGCGTCGGCGTTGGCGTGCCCGGTGCGCCGGGGCTAGGTGCCGGCGCCACCGGTACGGTTTGCAACTCCTGAGCCTGCGCCGCACCCAATGCGAGCGCGCTCAACACAATGACCGTTAGAATGCTGCACTTCATCGATGGCTCCATGGCCTGACCGGAATGTCGTAAGGCTACTCCCAACCGCGCAAGAATGCCCTTCCCAATGAGATTTCCATGAAACGTTTCGTTCTGCTGGACACCACCCCGATCCCCGACAACGGCGGTGCCTTGTGCCTGTTCGAATACGGTGAAGACTTTGTCATCAAGATCCAGGGCGGTGACGGCGGCCAGTTGATGAACACGCGCATGCACGGCTCCGAAGACGCGCTGGCGCAAATCCCTTGCCGCAAGGTCGCGGGGCGCCCGGGCTCACGGGTATTGATCGGTGGGTTGGGCATGGGCTTTACCCTGGCGTCGGCGCTCAAGCACCTGGGCAAGAGCGCCGAAGTGGTGGTGGCGGAACTGGTGCCCGGTGTCGTGGAATGGAACCGGGGGCCACTGGGGGAAAAGTCCGGCCGCCCACTGCTGGACCCGCGCACGGTGATCCGCATGGAAGACGTGGCCAAGGTGCTGCAGGCCGAGCCCCAGGGCTTTGACGCGATCATGCTCGACGTCGACAACGGCCCCGAAGGCCTGACGCAGAAGGCCAACAGCTGGCTCTATTCCGCCGGTGGCCTGGCCGCCTGCGCCAAGGCCCTGCGGCCCAAGGGCGTGCTGGCGGTGTGGTCCGCCAGCGCCGATAAACTGTTCAGCGACAAACTGCGCAAGGCCGGTTTCAAGGCCGAGGAAGTGCAGGTGTTTGCCCATGGCAACAAGGGCACCCGGCATACCATCTGGATAGCGGAGAAGCTCAAGGGCTGAGCACGCTTCCCAAGACGCCCCTCCCACATGTTGATCCCTGTCAGTTGTGGGATTTGCGGTAGTCGATCACGTACGGCACTTTTTTGTCGAAGGTCTTCTCCAGCTCATCGCGGTCCAGCCGGGTCATGCCGCCCAGTTGATGGGCGGTAAAACCGCTGTCCCCCACCTGCGAGCCCGGCGCCAGGCTGACCATGCGCTTGGCGACCGCTTCGATAGCATCCTTGTAGCCGCCTTTCTTGTTCAGGTTGTACTGGCCCAGATCAATCTGCGTGCGCAGCCAGTTACCCCAATAGAACTCCAGGAACTCCGGGGCGATCTGCCCGTCATTCGGCTTGCCATAGGCGGCCTTGCGGGTGAAGTACACCAGGCTGCGGAAGGTGTCGTCCTGCAGGTTCTTGAAGCCCAGGTGTGCCGGCAGTTGTTCCGGCGGCAGGGCCTGGCCCTGGTTGTCCTTGAGCCAGACCTTGCGGGCCGCTTCCATGCGCTGCCAGAAGCTCGCCATGTTCGGGCTGTTGCTGAAGTCGTCGGTGACCTTGACCCACATCTTCAAGCGCGGGCCGCCGCCGGGCACTTCCCACAAGGTGGTGAAACTGTGGTGACCGTCGGTCAGGTACAGCTGGCCGGCAGGGCCGACCACCACGGTTTTCATGTCCTCGGGATGGGTGCCCACCGGGTCCTTGCAGGTGAAGCTGTCGGGCTGGTGCAGGTCAGCCTTGTCGGGCACTTTGCCGGCCTCACCCTGGCCGTTGGTTTCGCAGTATTCATCGAAGACCTTGGCGGGTTTGTCGGCGAACAGGCCCAGGCTGTAGTAGATCTGGTCGAAGCCCACCACCGCCTGGGTCGGATGCAACTGTTCAAGGGCAACCTCGATCACCTGCCCGGGCTTGGGCGTCGAGAACGCCTGGGCCTGAAGGGTAACGACACACAGCAGCAGTGCAACAGTCCATGAAAGCAGACGCATGTTTTTCAGATCCTTATGAGTAAAGTAAATCGATCCCAGCAGTCATTTGCGACGCAAGCGGCTAGAATCAACGCTATCCGTGACCACCAAACAGCCAGGAGCCATGATGAGCTCGACCAACCCGCCCTCCCACACCGCCAAGCTGGACCGCATCCTTGCCGATGCCCAGCGCGACCGGGAAATGGGCTACCGCGACAAAGCCCTGAAGATGTACCCCCACGTGTGCGGCCGCTGCGCCCGTGAGTTCGCCGGCAAGCGCTTGAGCGAACTCACCGTACACCACCGTAACCACAATCATGATGACAATCCCCAGGACGGCTCGAACTGGGAGTTGCTGTGCCTGTACTGCCACGACAACGAACACTCGCGCTACACCGACCAGCAGTACTTCGGCGAAGGCTCCACCAGCAGCCCGACGATCGCCAAGGCCACGCATAACCCGTTTGCGGCGTTGGCGGGGTTGATGAAGAAAGACGACTGAAGAGTGTCGTCGCCTGTCCTGGCCTCATCGGGAGCAAGCCCCCTCCCACATTTTGAGTTGTGAACACTTTCAAATGTGGGAGGGGGCTTGCTCCCGATAGCGTTAGCCCAAGCAATACACCGCCTTGAGGCCGTATAATCGCCGCTTTTCTCCAAGGCACCCTTCCCCGTGGGCAATAAACGCTACAGCTGCATCGGTCTGTATAACCCCAAATCCCCCGAAAACGTTGGCTCGGTCATGCGTGCCGCCGGCTGCTACGGCGTGGCCTCGGTGTTCTACACCGGCGTGCGCTACGAGCGCGCCCGGGACTTCATCACCGACACCAAGAAGGTCCACCACGATATTCCGCTGATCGGCATCGATGACCTGAAGAAGATCCTGCCCCTGGGCTGCATCCCGGTCGCCGTGGAGCTGGTGGACGGTGCCCGCCCGCTGCCCGAATACACTCACCCCGACCGCGCGCTGTACATCTTCGGCCCTGAAGACGGGTCGCTGGATAAAGACATCCGCGATTGGTGCGAAGACGTCGTGTACATCCCCACCACCGGCTGCATGAACCTGGCCGCCACCGTCAACGTGGTGCTCTACGACCGCATGGCCAAGGGCAATAACACCCGTTCGGGCCCCAAGTACTGATCTTTTGGGAACATCCGGCGCCTGCGCGCAGTCAGCTGCATACACTTGACCTTGTTGGAGACAGATCATGAGCGACAGCACAACCTTGCGACCTATCATCGAACACACCCCCTTCCAGAATCAGCCCACCCAGAACGTGCACGGCTGGGAACGTATCGGCTCAGTGGCCGGTGGCGTGATGATGGTGGGCAAAGGCCTGCGCCGTGGCGGGATTTTCGGCCTGATTCAGGTGGCGATCGGCGGCGTGGCACTGGCGCGCGGGTTTACCGGGCACAGTGCGCTTAAAGACAAGCTGGAACAGGGCCGCCAGGAAATGAACAGCGTACGCACGAAGATCGAGCGTGCCGGTGCAGAGCTGAAAAACCTGAAGACCAAGGCGGAAGTGGCGGCTGAGAAGGCCGTTAAGACCACTGGTTAGATTCAAATGTGGGAGGGGGCAAGTCCTAATGCCATCATGTAGGAGCGAGCTTGCTCGCGAAAAACTCACAGGCGCCGCGTTCATTCAGGAAGCACGCGTTATCGTTGACGTTTTTCGCGAGCAAGCTCGCTCCTACATGGCATTAGAGCTTGCCCCCTCCCACCTTTTGTTTTGTGTATGGCGAGGGCTCAGCGCAGCAGCTTGCTGTCCAGTACCACCGACGATTCCCCAATGATGCTCTCGGCCAACTGCACAAACTCGGCGGTGGTGATGCTGTTGGCGCGCATCACCGCCTGCGCGAGATCATCCAGGGAGCGCTTGTTGTGAGTCTTTACGCGGATCTCGCGATCCAGCTCCTGCAACACCACCACCGCCCGTGACACCGTCGCACCGCTGACGTGGTCGCCGCGCAGGCTGGTCACGTCCTTGCCGTCCCTGGCCAAGCGCGCCTGTATCGCCTGATAGCGCTCATCGGTCACCCCGCCGGCACGGCGCACCAGTTCAATGGCGTAGTACTCCGCCAGCCCCTCGCTGATCCAGTCGCTGGTGTCGTGGTCGTTGAAGCGGCCAATCGCCTGCACCACTTCACGGATCAACGGGCTGCTGCCGTTCTCGCTGACCAGCGGCGTGCGGCTGTTGAGGTAGATCGAGTCGCGCGACGAGACCGCACCACGGCGCATCGGATCGCTGGCGCCCACCACCAGCAGCTTGGCCGGATGACGTGGGAACGCCGCTTCCACCTGCGGCCAGACAAAGGTCAGCAGTGTCAGCACATCCATCCGCCGCATGGCTTGGCCCTTGGGCGAGGCGATGGTCACTTCGGTCTCGCCCAGGCGCACGCGGCGGCTGCCCAGGGTGCCGGCGAGCATCCAGCCGGTGGGCCGGTCAAACAGGCGCGAGACGTTGTCGATGCGGAACTTGTTCTTGCCGATGCGCGGCCAGGCGGTTTCGATGCTTTTCCAGCCGGCCGGCAGTTCGAACACCAGGCGCGAGACCAGTTCGACGCCGTCCTGCTGGTCGAGGCGTGCGGGCGGCACCAGGTCTTCGCCGCGAAACAGCGCCCAGCTCGGAGTCATCCGAGCTTCGTAAATACCCGGTTTGCGCGCGTGGCTCAGGCGCACCCGATAGGTCAGGCTGGCCTTGTTGGCGCTGGGTTGCCACAGGCCACGGTGGTCATTGACACTCCACTGGCCATCGGCCTTGAAGTCGCTGTAGTCGCCGGCGCGGCCCAGGTCGAAGTTCAGGCTGCGCACCGCCGAACCCTGGGACAGGCTCACCCGCACCTCGGCCTGATCGTCCTGGGGCAGCAGCTTGACGTGATAATCCAGGTCGACTTTCTTCGCGCACCACGCAGGCATGCTCAACGCCAGCAACACCAGGCTTGCCGCCAGCTTGGTTCCCGCCCTCATACACACTCCTTGTTCAGCCCGCGCGGAAGATCAGGTAATCCTCCCAGTCGTCCTCGGGCACGCTGCCTTCGCTGAGCATGCGCCCGGACTGGGAAATGCGTTCGTGGTGCACGGCATCGCGGTCGCCGCAGACCAGGTGGTGCCACAACGGCAGGTCCTTGCGCTCGCTGACCAGGCGGTAGCCGCAGGTGGGCGGCAGCCATTTGAACTGGTCGGCCTGGCCCGGGGTGAGCTGGATGCAGTCGGGTACCGAGGCACGGCGGTTGGGGTAGTCGGTGCACTGGCAGGTTTTCAGGTCCAGCAGCTTGCAGGCGATGCGCGTGTAATAGACGCTGTTATCGTCTTCATCCTCAAGCTTTTGCAGGCAGCACAGGCCACAGCCGTCGCACAACGACTCCCACTCCTCCTGGTCGAGGTGTTCAAGGGTTTTGCGTATCCAGAAAGGTTCGACTTTGGCGGCCATGGCTCTACATCGGTATCGGTAGGTGAAAAGGCCGCCAGTCTAGTGCCCAAGGCCCCTGGGGCCAAGCGCTTACGACTGTCGGTATGACAAGACTTGTCAGTCTAGCGGGGGCGCAGTAGCTTTGAGCGCCGAATTGACGATCAGGAGCTGCCCATGACACGCGTTGCCGATTACCCGATCCATACCCAGTTCACCGAACGCTGGTCGCCCCGTGCCTTTACCGGCGAGAGCATCCCGCAGGAAACCCTGCTGAGCTTCTTCGAAGCCGCACGCTGGGCACCGTCGGCCTACAACTCGCAGCCTTGGCGTTTTCTCTACGCACGCCGTGACACGCCGGACTGGGAGCGCTTCCTGGGCCTGCTGAATGAATTCAACCGTGGTTGGGCACAGCATGCGTCGGCCCTGGTGATCATTGCCTCGAAAACCGACTTCATCGCCCCCGGCGCCACGGAAGAAACCCCGGCACTGTGGCACACCTTCGACACCGGCTCGGCCTGGGGCCACCTGGCGCTGCAAGCCAGCCTCAGCGGCTGGCACACCCACGGCATGGCCGGCTTCGATCAGGAACTGACGCGCAAGGAGCTGAAGATTCCACAGGGTTATGCGCTGCATGCCGCCGTTGCGGTGGGCAAGCTGGGCGACAAATCGACCTTGCCGGAGTACCTGCAAGGCCGTGAAGCGCCAAGCCCGCGCAAGCCGCTGAGCGAGCTGGTGTCAGAAGGTGATTTCAGCCTCTGAAACTGACGCAATCTCAAAATGTGGGAGGGGGCTTGCCCCCGATAGCGGTGGTTCAGTCAATAGATACAGTGACTGACACTCTGCTATCGGGAGCAAGCCCCCTCCCACACTTTCTCCCCGCGCCGCCTCAGTAACCGCGCTCGAAATCCACTTCCCCGCGCAAGGCTTGCTTGGCCTTGTACGCGCGCAGGTTTTCCAGGAACAGCTCCACCATCATCGGCGGCGAGGTCGGTGCGGAGCTGTGCCCGGTCAACAGAAGGCCCCAGGCGGTCCAGAACGGGTGGCGCTGCGGCAACGGTTCCTGGCGGCACACGTCGATCACCGCGCCGGCCAGGTGCCCTTCTTTCAGGGCCTCGACCAGATCGGCATCCACCACCGCCACACCGCGCCCGACGTTGATGAACAAACCGGTCGGCTTGAACTGCTTGAACAGCGCTGCGTCGTACAGGTCATGGGTGTTCGGTGTGTTGGGCAGCAGGTTGATCACGTAGTCCACCTCCCCCACCAACCGGCCCAGTTGGTCGAGCCCGGCCACTTCGATAAACGGCGCTTGTTCCCGCGCAGTGCTGGCGATGCCGTACAGCTTGACGCCGAACGGCACGAGAAACTCGGCGACACGCTGGCCGATGTCACCGGTACCCACGATCAACGCCTTGCGCCCCGCCAGGCTCTGGCCGGTGCGGCTGTCCCACTTGCGCTCGACCTGGCTGACCAGTCGCGCCAGTACTTCGCGCTCGTGGCCCAGCATGTAGGTGAGGACAAATTCGGCCATGACCTGGCCAAAAATACCGACGGCGCGGGTCAGGCGATAGTCGCGGGGCAAGCCTTCGGCCAGCAGCGGCGTAATGCCGGCCCAGGTCGATTGCAGCCACTGCGGCTGGTGTCCCTGGCGCAACAGCGTCGCCAACAGGTCCGGCTGGCCCAGCCATACCGGGCAATCGGCGGCCAGGCGCGACAGCTCGGCCGAGTCGCCGCTGGTGAGCACCTCCAGGTCCGGCGCCGCGTCATTGAGCAATTGGGCGTAGAGCGGGTGATCCTGTTCAGCAATCAGAACACGCATGGTTCAAACCTTTCAAAAACAGTGCAGACGGCCGCCCGCTTCCCTACGGCCACCGCCCACTAATACGATTCCATTGAAACCTGTGCCCCGGGCGAGGCACTGCCCGATCACATCGGGTCGTTGCGACGCAGCAGCTCTTCGGGCAGGTGCTCGATGTACTCGTCCTCGGCCGGCGGCATTTGCAGGTGATAGCCCTGCTTGTCGAGGTTTTCCAGCACCACGATGATGTCTTCGCGGGACAACTTGCGCTCCGGCGTCAGCACCATGTCGAAGGCGTGGTGCGGTTTGCCGAACGCCGCCATCAAGGGCTCCGGCACGCGCTCCAGGGCGTCGCTTTTGAGCACGTAGAGGTACATGCCGTCTTTTTTCAGGCTGCGATAGATGGAGCAAATACGTTTCAAGGCTGTTCTCCGGCAGGGGCCAGGCTGTCGAGCAGCGCCTGGCCCATCAACTCGCGGCGCCAGCCACGCAGCGAGTCTGGCAATTGGTAAGGCCCATCGGGGAAGCCACTTTTAACCAGGGCTTCGAGGGTTTTCTTGCGCAGCATCAGTTCCGGCGCCATCTCCAGGCGCTCGGCGAATGTCTGGCCGAGGGCGCGCAGTTGCTTGATCAACGTGGCGGCGTCCACCGGCAGCGGTTCAGCCACGGCCGGCGGCCACTGGTCCATGGACACGCTGCCGGCACGCTTGATCAGGTCCAACAGGAACTGGCCATCCTGGCGCACGGTACGCGGGTGCATGTCTTCGATCTTGCCCAGGGCGGCGAGGTTGTCCGGCTGGGACTTGGCCAGGGGCCACAGCGAGTGTTCGCGAATGATGCGGTTGCGCGGCAGGTCGCGGGCGCGGGCCTGCTGCTCGCGCCAGGCGCAGAGTTCACGCAATACGGCAAGCTGGGCACGGGAGAGTTTCCACGCCAGCTTGGCGTCACGGTAGACCTCGTACGGGTCGACTTCGCGGCGCAGGTTGGCAACCAGTTCGGCACCGTCTTCCAGGACCCAGGCGTATTTATCATCCGACAAGCGCGGGCGCAGGCGAATGTAGACCTCGGCCAGGTGCACGGCGTCTTCGGCGGCGTAGCTCACCTGGGTCTCGGACAATGGCCGCTGCAGCCAGTCCGAACGGGTCTCGCCCTTGGGCAACTCGATATCGAGCACGGCTTGCACCAGGCGCGAGTAGCCCATGGAGAAGCCGAGGTTCAGATAGGCGGCGGCCAATTGGGTGTCGAACAACGGCACCGGCAGGCTGCCGGTCAGGCGCAGCAACACCTCAAGGTCTTCGCTGCAGGCGTGCACCACCTTGATCACCGCCGGGTTCTCCAGCAACGCGGCCAGGGGTTGCCAGTTGTCGATGGTCAGGGGATCGATCAGGTAAGCGCGTACGCCATCACCGATCTGGATCAGCCCGGCAATTGGATAAAAGGTGTCGACCCGCATGAATTCGGTGTCGAGGGCGACGAATGGCAACTGCTGCCATTCGGCGCAATGCTGGCCGAGGCTATCGTTGTCGCAGATCCAGTGAATATCGATGGCCACACGGCTCTCCCTTGAAGAATGGCGCGCAGTATATATCGCGAACGGGGCTAGCGAGCATCCGCAGTGCACAGGCAACCATGAAAACTCAGACAGGAGATGAAGAATAGTCCGACAAGTGGGAGTTATCCTTTCTTACGAAGAACGTAGACCCGCCACAGGCTGGAGCCCGGCATGAATTCCTGCTGACTCAAGACCTTGAACCCGGCCTGGCGAAATTCCTCTTCCACGGCGGTACGCGAGGGTACCGAGACAATCACCGTGTCGCGGCTGACCCGGTGAAACTCGCGCAGCAACGCCATGCGCCCTTCGCTGCTGGGCACATGACGAAACAACTCCAGGCAGAAAATGCAATCCACCGCATTCGCCGACAAACCGATGGAAAATGCCGAGCCCTGAAAGGTCTTGACGCGCTTGAGCAATGACGGCGGATGGTGGCTACGGGCGTGGTCGAGCATGTCCTGGGAATTGTCCGAGGCCAGGATCACGCGGTTGACGTGCTCGGCCAACACCGGCCAGAAGCGCCCCGAGCCGCAGGCCAGGTCCAGGATCAGCCCCGGCTCGCCAGCGACCTTGAGCGCCTGGCGCACCAACCACTCGTCGCGCCATGACGCCAGGCGCTGGCGCAGACCGGGCGGGCGCGTGTCACCGCAGACCCTGGCGTGCTCAAGGCCACAGCGTTCGGCGTATTCGATCTCGATGGAAGAAGGAGGTTGTGGCGACATCGCAGGCTCATGTGACTGAAACGGTAGTGAACGACCTTGATTCGCAGCTTAACCCTTGCAACGTGAAAAAAAGGTCGAAGCCCTCACCAGCGTAAAAACCATCACGCCTGATGCAGATACCAACGCCAGTCCTGCTCGCCCACCTCGCCCATGAACTGGCGGTATTCAGCATGTTTCACCGCCAGGTACACGCCCAGGAACTCGCTGCCGAACGCCTCCCGCGCCCAGCTTGAAGCCTCCAGTGCGCGCAGGGTGGTGAGCCAATCGGTGGGCAGCAACGCCTTGGCCTGGGCGTAGCCGTTGCCTTCCACCGGGGCACCGGGGTCGCGTTGTTCGCGAAGGCCACGGTGGATGCCCGCCAGGATCGCGGCCGCCGCCAGGTAAGGGTTGGCATCGGCGCCGCAAATGCGGTGTTCGATATGCCGGGAATGGGCCGGACCACCCGGCACCCGCAGGCTGACGGTGCGGTTGTCCACGCCCCAGGTGGCGGCCAGCGGCGCATAGCTGTTGGTTTGGAAACGGCGATAGGAGTTGGCGTTGGGGCAGAACATCAGCAGTGAATCGAGCAGGGTGCTGAGCATGCCCCCCACTGCGTGGCGCAGCAGTGGCGTGCCGTCGGCGGCTTCACTGGCGAACAGGTTGTTGCCCTCGGCGTCGGCCAGGCTGACGTGCATGTGCATGCCGGTGCCCGCCAGGTCATCGAACGGCTTGGCCATGAAGCACGCAGCCATGCCGTGTTTGTGCGCCACGCCCTTGACCAGGCGCTTGTAGCGCACCGCTTCGTCCATGGCTTGCAGGGCGTCGGCGCGGTGTTCCAGGGTGATTTCCACCTGGCCCGGGGCGTATTCGGAGATCGCCGTGCGCGCCGGAATGCCTTGCAGTTTGCAGGCGCTGTAAAGGTCGGCGAGGAACGGTTCGATCTGCTCCAGCTCACGCAGGCCGTAGACCTGGGTTGCGCGTGGGCGCCCGCCGTCCACGTCCCGTGCGGGTTGCGGGCGGCCATTGCCGTCGGGCTTCTGGTCGAGCAGGTAGAACTCCAGCTCCGCCGCCATTACCGGGTAATAACCGTCGGCGTTCAGGCCCTCGATCACCTTGGCCAGCAAATGCCGGGGGTCGGCCACGGTGGCGGGCAGGCCTTCGGTGGGGTGCATGCTGACCTGCACCGCAGCGGTCGGGATCAGCCGCCACGGCATGCGCTGCAAACTGCCGCTGATCGGGTAGGCGCGGCAGTCGATATCGCCCACTTCCCACACCAGCCCGGAATTTTCCACATCGTCGCCATTGATGGTCAGGCCGAGGATGGTGCTGGGCAGCGGCCGCCCGCTTTCATACACCGCCAGCAATTCGTCGCGGTGCAGCAACTTGCCGCGCGGCACGCCGTTGTTGTCGAGGATAAACAGCTCGAACATCTCGATGTCCGGATGCTGTTCAAGGAAGGCGTGGGCTTCGTGCAGGCTGGCAAAAACACTCATGGGGGGTTCTCGTACGTTTGTTTCAGGCAGGCGCGCACAAGGGTGCGTCATCCGTGGGGTAAATCAGCGTAGGAGAAGGGAGTCTGGCGGGCGCGCGTGGCGGCAGTGGAACAGGGCCCAGAAGGCGAGCTCGGAGGGCAGTGTCGCAGGGTGAGTGTCGGAAGAGCCGCCCATGGGTGGATCACAATGATAGAGATGCGCCCAGCGTCACACGCCCGCATAGGTGTTTAAATTCAGGGTTGATGGAGTTTGGTTGCGACTTGGCTAAACATTCAACGCCCCTTGCTACCTGGCCTTGCTGCTGGAAATAATGACCGCCCGCGAGCATGCCCCAAGGACTCGATCGCATGAAAACAACGATAACCCTGTGCGTACTGGTAAGCCTGGCCACCTCCGCCCTGGCCGACACCGCCCCCTCGCGCCTTGACCAGGTGCTTGAGCGCGGCACCCTCAGCGTCTGCACCACCGGCGACTACAAGCCCTACACCTCGTTGCGCGCCGATGGCGGCTATGAAGGCATCGACATTGCCATGGCCGAGTCCCTGGCCAAGAGCCTTAATGCCAGGATCCAGTGGGTGCCCACCACCTGGAAAACCCTGATGCCGGACTTCCTCGCCCAGCGCTGCGACATTGCCGTGGGCGGGATTTCGGTGTCCCTGGAACGCCAGAAAAAAGCCTTCTTCAGCCAGTCCCTCGGGGTCGACGGCAAGATTCCGCTGGTGCGTTGCGCCGACGTCAAGCGTTACCAGACCGTGGAGCAGATCAACCAGCCCCAGGTGCGCGTGATCGAACCGGCGGGCGGCACCAACGAAGTCTTCGCTCGCGCCCATCTGGGCCAGGCGCAAATCCGCCTGCACGACAACGTGACCATCTTCGACGAACTGCTGGCCGGCAAGGCCGACGTGATGATCACCGACGCCAGCGAGGCGCGTTACCAGCAGAAGCAAAAGCCCGGGTTGTGCGCGGTCAACCCGGAGCGGCAGATGCAGTACAGCGAAAAAGCCTTCCTGCTGCCCCGCGATGATGTGGCGTGGAAGAGCTATGTCGACCAGTGGTTGCACCTGAGCGTGGCCACCGGCGTCTACGACGGCATCGTCAGCCAATGGTTGGCGGCGCCCTGAGCCATGGCCGTCTACGCTGTGGTCACATCAATAAGAACGAGGGACGGAACATGAAGGGATTGCTCCGCGCCACCTGGCTGCTGCTGTTGTGTTTCAGCCAGGTGCACGCCGACACGCCGGGTGAGGACGCCCAGGCCGCCAAGGCCTTGCTGGGAAAAGCCCTGGCCTACTACCAGACCAACGGTGACAAGGCCTTTGCGGCGTTCAGCCGCCAGGGCGAGTTCATCGACCACGACCGCTATGTGTTCGTGGTCGATACCCAGGGCGTGCTGCTGGCCAGTGGCGGGCCCTCCTCCGCCCTGATCGGCCGCGATGTGTCCGAGGTACTCGGGCCGGAGTTGCGCCAGTCATTCAAGGACGCGCTCAAGGTGCCGGAAGGCCAGGGTATCCAACAGGCCGACTACCGCTGGCAGAACTGGAACGACGGCAAGGTCGAGCACAAGCATGTGTTTTACAAGCGCGTCGGCCAGCGCATCCTCGCTGTGGGTTATTACCTGCCGCGCGCCACCCCGGAACAGGCCCGGGCCCTGCGCAACAAGGCGGTGAACGCGTTGGTGAAGGATGAAGCCGGCACGCTCAAGGCCATCAACTCATTGCAGGGCGGTTTCCTGCAGGATGACCTCTATGTGTTTGTGGTGGACTTGAACACCCAGCGTTACGTGGCCCATGGCACCAACCTGCGACTGATCAACACCGATTTCAGCAAGATCAAGGACCCCGACGGCAAGCCGGTGGGCGAGCCGATCCTCAAGCTGATGGCCGAGCAGGACCAGGGAGAATACAAATACCGTTGGAAGAACCCGGTGACGGGCAAGGTCGAGAACAAGCATGCGTATATCCGCAAGAGCGGGCATTTCATGGTTGCGGTGGGTTACTACAGCCCCTGATCTGAACTGGAATGCATTCAAATGTGGGAGGGGCGGTGCGACGATTCGACTTGCCACCGATGGCAGTGTGTCAGTCGAAGATGTTCCAACTGAACCACCGCCATCAGGGCATGGGTATCTACACAATTTTCAGAGACAAGCCCGCTCGCCACAGGGAGATTTGTCAGGGGCTGAAAAGTTGTGTAGATACCCATGGCCTCCGGGGTAAGCCCCCTCCCACATTAGGTCTCTATTGTGTCAGTCAGCGAGTTTTGTCTTCCCGCCCGCGCAGCACGCGATTGGGCATCGCGATCGCCGCCGCCAACCCCAGCAGCGACACCCCCGCACTCACCAGCAGCAAATGCCGGAACGTCACCCCCAGCTCCCCGCGCAGGGCATCCTGCGCCGGGCCTGGCGCGGCGTTCAGGCCGTCAAGCAGCACGTTGCCGGAACCGCCTTCGGCCACCAGCGCACCGCTGGCCAGATGGGCGAAGCTGGAGTCCTGCAACAACGCCAGCAGCAACGCCGACATGCACGCCACCCCCACCGCGCCGCCCAGGGAGCGGAACAGGTTGGTGGTGCTGGTAGCAACGCCGATGTCCCGTTGCTCCACCGAGTTCTGCGCCCCCACCAGGGAGGTGGGAAACTGCATGCCGGCGGCGATCCCGCACAGCAACATGAATACGCCGGTCAGCAGCATATCCTGGGGCGCACTGTAGGCCATGCCCAGGATCGCCAGCGGGCTTAACAGCGCGCCGCTGAGAATCATCGGTTTGTAACGCCCTGTCACCGAGGTCATGCGCCCGGCGCAATAGGCGCCGATGGGCAGGCCCATCGCCAGGGGCAGCAAATGCAAGGCGGCGCTGTCGGCACCGCCGCCGGTCACTGTCTGAAAGCGCAGGGGCATCAGCACCGTCAGGGAGATCGCCTGGAAGCTGGTAAAGAAAATCGTGCACCAGCACAGCACCGCGCTGCGGTTGGCAAACAGGTGCATCGGCAGCAACGGCTCGCGGGCGCGGCGCTCGTGCCAGACGAACAGGGTCAATGCCACCAGGGCACAGGCCAGCAGCCCCAACACCTGGCTGTCACGCCAATGATGGCCCTGGCCGATTTCGGTGATGCCCAACAGCAAGGCGGTGAGGCCGATGATCATCAGCACCGTGCCGAGGTAATCGATGATCGGCTTGCGTTGCGGCGCCGGCAGCCCCACCAGGGTGCGATGGGCCACGTACCAGGCACCGGCGCCCAGCGGCAGGTTGATCAGGAACACCCAGCGCCAGGATAAATACTCGGTCATGTAGCCGCCCAACACCGGCCCGGCCACGCTGGCCACTGCGTACATGCTGCTGAAATAGCCCTGATAGCGCCCGCGCTCACGGGGCGGGATGATGTCGCCGATGATCGCCTGGCTCACCGAGATCATTCCGCCGGCGCCGATGCCCTGCAGCACCCGCGCCAGCACCAGTTGCTCCATGCTCTGGGCCATGCCGCAGAACAACGAAGCGACGGTGAACAGGCCCATGCCGATCAGCATCATCGGCCGCCGCCCGTAGAGGTCGCCGAGCTTGCCGTAGATCGGCACCGCCACCGTCATCGCCACCATATAACCGGAGATGACCCAGGCCAGCAGGTTGACGTCGTGGAATTGCGCGGAGATGGCGGGCATGGACACGGCGACAATGGTCTGGTCCAGGGCACCGAGGAAGATCGCCATCATCAATGAGGCGAGAATACTGCGCACCGCGGGGAGCGGTGGCGCGGGCTGATTGAGCTGAGTCACGGCAGAACCTTCGAGCAGGGCCCGCGGGAAAAGGCAGCCCGCGGGAATGCTCGATACGATAGCAGGCTATTCGATAGGCTCGTAAGGAAGTCCGACGTAATTTTCCGCGATGGTCTGGCGCCCGGCTTCGGAGTGGATGAAGTACTCCAGCTCGCTCTGGGCAATGCGCTGGCTGAATCCGTCGGACTCAGGGAATTGATGCAACATCGAGGTCATCCACCAGGAAAACCGTTCGGCCTTCCACACCCGGCGCAGGCAAATGGCGGAATAACGTTCGAGCAAGTCCACGCGCCCCTCGCCATACACCTTGAGCAAAATCCGGAACAGGGTGCTCACGTCGCTGGCCGCCAGGTTCAAGCCCTTGGCCCCGGTGGGCGGCACGATATGGGCCGCATCGCCGAGCAGGAACAGGCGCCCGTACTGCATCGGTTCCACCACAAAACTGCGCAGGGGCGCGATGCTTTTTTCGATGGAGGGGCCGGTGACCAGTTGTTCAGCCAAAGCGTTGGGCAGCCGGGTTTTCAGTTCCGCCCAGAAGCGTTCGTCCGACCATTCGCCTACCGGCTCCTCGGCCGGCACTTGCAGGTAATAGCGGCTGCGCGTCGGTGAACGCATGCTGCACAGCGCAAAGCCCCGTGAATGCTTGGCGTACACCAGTTCCGCGTGCACCGGCGGGGTGTCGGCAAGGATGCCCAGCCAACCGAAGGGGTAGACACGCTCGAACACCTTCAGCGATTCAGCCGGGATCGACTGGCGCGCCACACCGTGGAACCCATCACAACCGGCGATGTAGTCGCACTCCAGGCGAAACGCCTGGCCCTGATGCTCGAACGTCAGCCAGGGTCGATCACTTTTAAGATCATGGGGCTGCACGTCGCGCGCTTCATACAGCGTGGTGGCGCCAGCGGCGGCGCGGGCGGCCATGAGGTCGCGGGTGACTTCGGTCTGGCCGTAGATCATCACCGATTGGCCGCCGGTCAGCGCCTTGAGGTCGATGTGGGTCAGTTGACCGTCCAGCGCCAGCTCGAAGCCATCATGTACCAGGCCTTCGGCATCCATGCGCTGGCTCACGCCCGCCTCGCGCAGCAGGTTGACCATGCCTTGTTCCAGCACCCCGGCGCGGATACGGCCTTGTACGTAGTCGGCACTCTGGCGCTCCAGGATCAGGGTCTGGATACCGGCGTTGTGCAACAGCTGGCCGAGCAAGAGTCCGGAGGGACCGGCGCCGATAATGGCGACTTGGGTTTTCAGGGTTTTCATTATTTTTATCGCCCGCAAGTTCCACCCGAACGGATCGAGTGAAAGAGTTGTCATTGATCTTGTGGCTGACAGTTTTCACTTGAGTGCGCAGTATAAGAAGGTGAAAACTGCGACAAAACCTGCGCTTTTTGCCAATTTGGGCGATTACCGCACCACTGTCCTGAGTATCGGATTGAAACCATGACCAACACCGCGATTCCGGTCTTCAAGCTTTACGGAGAAAGCCAGCAATGGCCGACCCCCGATTTGTTGCACTGCGAAACCATTTCCCGGCGCAGTCGGGAATACCAGTGGGAAATCCAGCCCCACCGGCACGCGGATCTGTGCCAACTGCTGTACGTGCACAAAGGCCAGGCCGAGTTGGAAATCGAAGGCCAGCGCACCACCCTCAACGAAGCCACGCTGCAGGTATTGCCGCCGTTGTGCGTGCATGGGTTTCGCTTTGCCGAAGATGTCGAAGGCTATGTAGTCACCCTGGCGGCACCGCTGGTCAGCCACTTGCAAGCCCAACTGGGCGCAACGGCAGGCGGTTTGCAGACCCTGGGCAGCTACCCGGCGGGCAAGGACAGTGATTACCTCAACAGCCAGTTCGCCCGCCTGCAGGACGAATACGCCGACGACCAACCGGCCCGGGACATGCTGATGCACGCGCTGGTCAGTGTGCTGCTGGTGTGGATCAGCCGCCAGGCCATCCAGCGTCGCCACCCGCGCGCGCCAAGGGGCCGCGAGTATTTCCGGCGCTTTACGCAATTGGTTGAACAGCACTATCGGGAACACCCGAAGATTGAGGATCTGGCCCACAAACTGGGTATCTCGGTCTCACACCTGAATGGGACGTGTCGGGAACTGGGCGGGCAGCCTGCCTTGCAGATCATGCATGACCGTCAATTACTCGAGGCCAAGCGCCTGCTGACCTACACCAGCATGACCATCAACGAAATGTCGGAAGTACTGGGTTTTTCCGACCCGACCAACTTCTCTCGGCTGTTCCGCCGACGGGTCGGGTTCTCACCCAAGGCGTTTCGCGAGCAACTCAAGGCCGAACAGCCGTCTACCTGAGTGCACTGAAACTGCCGGTGTGGGGAACGCATTGGTCCTGATGGCAGCTGATCGCAAAGGTCGGCTGCATCCGGGTCTGCTCCACGCGGTAGGCGGCGGTGCCATACAGGCCGGTCGCCAAGGCGCAGAGGAAGAAAATCATCAGGTATTTGCGGGTTTTAATGCTCATGGCACAGACCTCTGAGCGGATCTACAGGGTGCTGTTTAAAGCATAGGTCAACCAGGGCGAGTTGCCATTATTGGGCGACATTCAACAGGGTTATGTCGCCCTAAAGACACCTATCCCACACCGGCTCCTCGGGGAACCTCACCACCAGGAAATCCAGCAGGCTGCGCAGCGCCGAAGGCATGTGTTTGCGTGACGCATAGACCGCGTAGATGTTCATCTGCCGGGGTTCGGCCTCGGGTAGCAGACGTACCAGTTCACCACGGCGGATGTGATCGCCGGCCTGGTAGCTGGGCAGCATCGCCACACCCGCGCCGGCCAGCGTCACGCGTAACAACGTACTGGCTTCGTTAGCGGTGATATTGCCGTGCACCGGCACCGAGACGTGCTCGCCGTGCTCCTCGAAATGCCACAGGCTTTTGCCGAAGTACGAATGGGTCAGGCAGTTGTGCCGGGCCAGGTCCTCGACTTTCTGCGGCGCCGGGTGCTCCAACAGGTAGGCCGGGGTTGCGCACACCACGGAGCGACAGACCGTCAGGCGCCGCGCGATCAGGTTGGGGTCCAGGTCGTTGCTGGTGCGGATGGCCAGGTCGATGCGCTCGTCCACCAGGTTCACCGTGCGGTCGAGCATTTGCAGGTCAATGGTCACCAGGGGATAGCGCTTGACGTACTCGGCAATGGCCTCGGCCAATTGCGCCTGGCCGAACGAGGTGCTGACACTCAGGCGCAACAGGCCACGGGGCGCCTTATCAGGCTCACTGACGGCGGCCTGCATATCACCGCACAACTCCAGGAGTTGCCGACAGCGTGGCAGGGTTTCGCCACCGGCCGCCGTAAGGCTGAGTTTGCGCGTGGTGCGGTGCAACAGGCGCGCGCCGACCCAGTCTTCCAACTCGGCCAGGTAACGCGACACTACCGGGCGCGACAGGTCCAGATGGTCGGCGGCGGCGGACTGACTGCCCAGGTCCACCACCGTGACAAACACGCGCATTGCTTGAAGACGATCCATGATTTGCCCGATTTCAGAAACAAACTATGTCCCAGCATCGCATTTTTAGTTCGGTTTAGTGCAACTAAGCTCTGTGCATCCTTTGAATCCACTGCTGGAGCTGCCCGATGTTCTCAACCCTCAAGCGCTTGACCTTCACCGCTGCCTTGGCGTTTGCCGGCCATGCAGCGGCGGCCGACCTGACCCTGGATGTCTACAACCCGGGCGAGGCGGCGATCTTCCCGGTCAGCTCGGTGCTGGTCAGCGGTGCCAAAGACGCGATCCTGGTGGACGCGCAATTCGGCAAGGGCCAGGCCGAGCAACTGGTGCAGAAGATCCGCGCCAGCGGCAAACACCTGACCACCATCTACATCAGCCATGGCGACCCGGATTACTACTTCGGCCTCGACACCCTGACGGCCGCGTTCCCCGACGCCAAGGTGCTGGCGCCGCAACCGGTGGTCGACCATATCAACGCCACCGTGGCCGGCAAACTTGAGTTCTGGGGCCCGAAAATGGGTGCCGACAAACCGGGCAAAACCATCGTGCCCCAGGTGCTGCAAGGCCACAGCCTGACCCTTGAAGGGCAGCAGTTGGAGGTGATCGGCCTGGATGGCCCGCAGCCGGACCGCAGCTTCGTGTGGATCCCGTCGATCAAGGCCGTGGTCGGGGGCGTGGTGGTCGCGCAAAACATTCACCTGTGGATGGCCGACACTCAAAGCGCGCAATCCCATAAAGACTGGCTTGCGACCCTGCAACGCATCGAACAGTTGAAGCCACGCACGGTGATTCCTGGCCACTACCTGGGCACGCCGTCACCGCAAGCCGTGGCCTTTACTGCCGACTACATCAAGGCCTTCGACGTAGAAACCGCCAAGGCCAAGGACGCCGCCGCCCTGATCGCGGCCATGAAAAAGCGCTACCCCACCCTCGCCGACGAAAGCTCGCTGGAACTGAGCGCCAAAGTCGCCAAGGGCGAAATGAAGTGGTGAATGCCTTTAAACCCTGACCGTACTGGAGAACATCATGAGCAAGATCGCAATCATTGGGGCCACCGGCCGTGCCGGCAGCCAATTGCTGGAAGAAGCCCTGCGTCGTGGGCATAGCGTGGTGGCTATCGCGCGTAACACCGACAAGCTGGCTGTACGCCCCGGCGTCACCGTCAAGCAGGTTGATGCACTGGATGCCAATGCCCTGGAACAAGCCATCAGCGGCAGCGATGTGGTGATCAGCGCGGCACATTTCGCCACCCTGCCCGCCAGCGCCGTGATCGGCCCGGTAAAAAAAGCCGGGGTGAAACGCCTGTTGGTGGTGGGCGGCGCCGGTTCGTTGCTGCTGCCCGGTGGCGGGCGTGTGATCGACAGCGAGGGCTTCCCGGCGGAATACAAAGCCGAAGCCAGTGCAGGGGCCGCGTTTCTCGACGTGCTGCGTCAGGAAAAGGACCTGGATTGGACGTTCCTGTCGCCGTCGGCCTTGTTCGATGGCACCCAGCGCACCGGTAAATTCCGTCTGGGCCAGGATGACTTGCTGGTGAGCAGTGACGGTAGCAGCTCGATCAGCTTTGCCGACTACGCCATCGCCATGCTCGATGAAGTGGAAACACCGAAGCACTCGCGCCAGCGCTTCACCGTCGGTTACTGACCTCCCTCCCACTCCCGTAGCAGCTGCCGAGCGCAAGCGAGGCAGCTGCTACGGGATTTTCGCGGAGGTTGCCTGATCAACCAGCCAGTTCATCAGCGCTTCAAGCCCTGCCGACGGCACCGTCCCCGGCGGATACACCAGGTAGTACCCCTTCCCCGTCGGTACCCGCAGTTCAAACGGCATCGCCAAGCGCCCCGCCTTGAGATCCTCGCCCATCAACGCACTGTCGCCCATCGCCACCCCGGAGCCCTGGGAGGCCACGTTCATCGCCAAGTCCAACGTCTCGAAATGATGCCCCTGGCTCACGTTGCTCAACCGCGTATCCGCCGCCTGGAGCCAGCGCGCCCAATCGCGCTCATCCCGCGTGGGGTGCAACAGCACCTGTTGCTGCAAGTCCGCCGGGGTGTGCAAACCGGCGAGCAGCGCCGGTGCGCAGACCGGGGTGAGTTGCTCATCGAACAAATGCCGCGCCTCGGCCGATTGCTCGGCGATGGGCGCATAGATCACCGCCGCGTCGAATTGCTCGCGACGAAAATCCACGCTGTAGGCCACGGTGGTGGTGAGTTCCACCGGAACGTCCGGGCGCTCCCGCTGCCATTGCATCAGGCGCGGCAACAACCAGCGCATTACGCAGGTGGAGGCCTTGATTTGCAGGGTATGGCGGCGATTGCCGATCTGCTCCACCGCGTCACCGAGCAGGCCAAACACCTGCTGCACCCGTTGCGACCACTCGCGACCTTCTTCGGTCAGGCTCAACCCCCGTGCCTGGCGCTGGAACAAGGCGTAGCCCAAATGGCTCTCCAGCCCGGCGATCTGCCGGCTCACCGCACCTTGTGTGATATGCAGTTGCTCGGCGGCGCGGGTGAAGTTGCAGCACTGGGCCGTGACCCAGAAGGTATGCAGCGCGGGCAGGGGCGGAAGGCGTTTCATAAGGGCGCAGCCATGACGTGAGGACATGGCTAGTATGACTTTTTATCGATTGTTGCCGCTACGGGCCAGCCGTTCCAATACCGCCACGAATCCATAACAAGAGCGACACCTATGGCGACCTGTGGCGAAGTATTGGTCAACCTCCTGGAAAGCTACGGCGTGGACCAGGTGTTTGGTATTCCCGGCGTGCACACCGTGGAGCTGTATCGCGGCCTGGCCCGCTCGAGCATCCGCCACGTCACCCCGCGCCACGAACAGGGCGCCGGCTTTATGGCCGACGGCTACGCGCGCACCCGTGGCAAACCGGGCGTGTGTTTCATCATCACCGGCCCGGGCATGACCAATATCACCACCGCCATGGGCCAGGCCTACGCCGACTCGATCCCGATGCTGGTGATTTCCAGCGTGCAATCGCGCAGCCAGTTGGGCGGCGGGCGCGGCAAGTTGCATGAGCTGCCGAACCAGGGCGCGATGATGGCCGGCGTGGCGGCGTTCTCCCATACCTTGATGTCGGCAGCGGAGTTGCCCGCCGTGCTGGCGCGGGCGTTTGCGTTGTTCCAGGCCGGCAGGCCGCGCCCGGTGCATATCGAGATTCCATTGGATGTGCTGGTGGAAAACGCCGATGCACTGCTCGGCAGTCAACCGGTCAGCATCGCCCGTGCCGGTGCGGCACCGGCGGCGGTCAAGCAGATGAGCCAGTTGCTCGCCGCCGCCAAACGCCCGCTGATCCTGGCCGGTGGCGGCGCGATTGAGGCGGCCGCCGAATTGACCCGCCTGGCCGAAGCCCTCGGCGCGCCGGTGGCCCTGACCATCAATGCGAAGGGCATGCTGCCTTCCGAGCATCCGCTGCTGATAGGCTCGACTCAGTCCCTGGTCGCTACCCGCGCGCTGGTGGCCGAGGCCGATGTGGTGCTGGCCATCGGCACCGAGCTGGCCGAGACCGACTACGACGTGACCTTCGCCGGTGGCTTCGAGATACCCGGCGCGCTGCTACGCATTGATATCGACCCCGACCAGACCGTGCGCAACTACCCGCCGCATCTCGCCTTGGTGGCCGACGCAAGGATCGCCGCCGATGCCTTGCTGGCCGACTTGAACCGCACGCCGCTGGGCCCCCGCCACATCGACTGGGGCGCTCAGCGCGTCGCCCGGTTGTGGGCCGAACTGACCCCCACCTGGGACGCCGCCACCCGCGCGCAAACCCTGTTCCTCAATACGGTGCTGGAGGCACTGCCGGGCGCCGTGCTGGTGGGCGATTCGACCCAACCGGTGTACAGCGGCAACCTGACCCTGAACCTCGATCACCCGCGCCGCTGGTTCAATTCCTCCACCGGCTACGGCACCTTGGGCTACGCCCTGCCGGCCGCCATCGGCGCCTGGTTGGGCCGTGGCGATGGGCAACCGGTGGTGTGTTTGATTGGTGACGGCGGGCTGCAATTCACCCTGCCGGAACTGGCCAGCGCAGTGGAAGCGCGCACGCCGATCATCGTGCTGCTGTGGAATAACCAGGGATATGAAGAGATCAAGAAATACATGCTCAACCGCGCCATCGAACCGGTCGGCGTAGACATCTACACCCCGGATTTTATCGGCGTGGCCAAGGCCCTCGGCAGTGCTGCCGACAGCGCTCACAGCGTTGCACAGCTGCGCAGCGCCTTGCGCGCCGCCGCCGATCGCCCGGGGCCGACGCTGATTGAGATCGACCAGGACCTATGGATGCAGGAGCCAGCGGTATGAGCGCAGTAATGAACGGTGTGTATATCGACGGCGCATGGCGTGCCGGCCATGACGTGCTGGAGGTGATCAACCCGGCCACCGAGGCGACCCTGGCCCGTGTCAGCGTCGGCGATGGGCAGGCCGTGACCGAGGCCGTGGATGCAGCCAGCGCGGCCTTTATCGACTGGTCGAAAAGTAGCGGCCGTGATCGCGCCAGCCTGCTGCGCAAAATCGCCCAAGGCGTCAGCGCGCAGCGCGAACAGTTGATGCACCTGCAATCGAGCAACAACGGCAAGCCGCTGTTTGAAGCCGGCATCGATGTGGACGACGTGATCGCCACGTTCGAGTACTACGCCGGTATCGCCGACGACATGGACGCCGGCCAGGACCGCCCGGTGGCGCTGCCCAGCGATGACTTCAGCGCGCGCCTGCGCCGTGAGCCGTGCGGCGTGGTGGGGCTGATCGTGCCGTGGAATTTCCCGATGGTCACCACCGCCTGGAAACTCGCCCCGGCCCTTGCCGCCGGTTGCTGCGTGGTGCTCAAGCCCTCGGAAGTCACGCCCTTGGCGGAGTTGCAGTTGGCGCAAATCATCGCTGACGCGGGCTGCCCGGCGGGGGTGTTCAACCTGGTCTGCGGCACCGGCTTGGCCGTTGGTGCACCGCTGGCGGCAGACCGTCGCGTGGCGAAGATTTCCTTCACCGGCAGCAACGCCGTGGGGGTGCAGGTGATGCAACGTGCAGCGGAAACCATCAAGGGCGTGAGCCTGGAATTAGGCGGTAAATCTTCGCTGCTGGTACTGGCGGATGCCGACCTCGACCTGGCGGTGGAGCTGGCGTGTGGCGGTGGTTTTTTCAACGCCGGGCAAATGTGTTCCGCCACCAGCCGCGTGCTGGTGGCCGACAGCCTGGCGGATGAATTCCTGCAACGCTTGCAGGCACGGGCTGAAGCAATTCGCGTCGCCGACCCATTTGCCGACGACGTGGAAATGGGCGCGTTGATCAACCGCGTGCAGTATCAGCGGGTGCTGGGGCATATCCAACGGGGCATTGAGGCTGGCGCGCGATTGGTGTGTGGCGGCGAACGCCCGGCGAACCTGGCGAAGGGCTACTTCATTCGCCCAACCGTGTTTACCGACGTGCCATTGGACAGTGCATTGTGGAACGAAGAAATCTTCGGCCCGGTGCTGTGTGTACGACCTTTTGCCACTGAGGAAGAGGCCATTGCCCTGGCCAACGACAGCGATTTCGGCCTGGTGGCCAGCGTGGTCAGCCGTAGCGTCGAGACCACCGAACGCGTGGCGAATGCCTTGCAGGCCGGGTTGGTGTGGATCAACGCCCCGCAGGTGATCTTCCCGCAGACGGCGTGGGGTGGTTACAAGCAGAGCAGTATCGGCCGTGAGCTGGGGCCGTGGGGCCTGGCGGCGTTTCAGGAGATCAAACATGTGATCCGGTCTATCTGACGACGCAGAACAAATATGGGAGGGAGCTTGCACCTAATGCCAGTCAGTTAAGGAGGAACACTGTAACTGTGGTGAGCGGGCTTGCCCGCTCTCACACTTTGACTTGCGGTGTTTCAGTTAACCGCAATTTTTAGATAGCCCCTGCGACTTTCTCATTTGCCCCCCTCCCCCATGCGTGGCCTGATTCGCCCTTGTTCATTCAAGGCAGGCCCATGGAAAACGTTCAGGCAAAACCCACCACCGCCGTGTGGCTGATGATCAGCGTCGTGCTGGTCGCCCTTAACCTGCGGCCGTCGATGGCCGCCGTGGGGCCGTTGTTGTCGTCGATTCGCGGCGACGTGCCGTTGAGTTTCAGCAGCGCGGCGTTGCTGACCATGTTGCCGGTCATGGCCATGGGCCTGGCGATGTTCTTTGGCATGGGCCTGGCCAAGCGCGTTGGCGAGCACCGCAGCATTGTGCTGTCACTGCTGGTGATTGGCGTGGCGACGTTGTCGCGGCTGTTCCTGGATTCGGCTCTGGAATTGATCGTCAGCGCGATTGCCGCCGGTGTGGGCATCGCCATGATCCAGGCGTTGATGCCGGCGCTGATCAAGTCGCGGTTCAGCGACAACGTGTCGTTGTTCATGGGCCTCTACGTCACCGCTATCATGGGCGGCGCGGCGCTGGCGGCAGCGTTCTCCCCCTTCGTGCAGGTGCAGACCGGCAGCTGGCGCATCGGCCTGGCGATCTGGGCGTTTCTGGCGTTACTGGCCCTGGTGTTCTGGTACGCCCAGCGCTCGGTGTTGCCACCGTTGCCCCAAGCCGCCGCCGGCCCTCAGGAATCGTTTTTCGGCAACGGCCGCGCCTGGTTGCTGGCGATCTTTTTCGGCCTCGGTACGGCGTCCTACACCTGCGTGCTGGCGTGGCTGGCGCCGTACTACGTGGAGCAAGGCTGGAGCGAACAGAATGCCGGTTTGTTGCTGGGTTTCCTGACCGCGATGGAGGTGGTGTCCGGCCTGGTCGCGCCGGCCATCGCCAACCGCCGCCGGGATAAACGCGGGGTGGTGGCGGTGTTGCTGGGGCTGATCATCCTCGGGTTCTGCGGCCTGATCCTCAGCCCGCAACACCTCAGTTTGCTGTGGCCGTGCCTGCTGGGGCTGGGTATCGGCGGGTTGTTCCCGATGAGCCTGATCCTGTCCCTCGACCACCTCGACAACCCGCGTCGCGCGGGGAGCCTTACCGCATTCGTGCAGGGCATCGGCTACCTGATTGCCGGCCTGTCGCCGCTGATCGCCGGGATGATCCGTGACCAGCTGGGCAGCTTCGAATGGGCCTGGTGGTCGTTGACGGCGGTGGTCGTGGTGATGCTGCTGATCGTCACGCGCTTCAACCCAAGGCATTACGCACAACATATTCGCTGACGTCGTGTTGCAAACAGTATTTGTCCCACGCAAAACATTGAAACGCCCTACAGAGCTTTCTATTGGCACGGCCGTTCCGTTAAGCTTTCGCGCTGTCTTGTACTGACTTCGGTACATGGGGTTTACGGACGAAACCGATGTTAAACAGTAACTTGCTCAGAAAACTCGATATGCAGGACTTGATGGTGTTTATCGCCGTCTATGACCAGAGCAGCGTTACCGACGTGTCAGAAACGCTGTTCGTCAGCCAGTCCACCGTGAGCTACAGCCTGAAGAAACTGCGGACCAGTTTTGAAGACGAGCTGTTTATCAACACGCGGGCGGGCATGCGGCCTACTTACAAGGCCACTACCATGTACGCCCATGTGCAGAAGATCCTCGAAAGCATCAACCTGTGCCACGCCGGTGGCCAGGCCTTCGACCCGACCCAGAAGGCCGTGACCTTCAATGTCTGCGCGCCGGAGTACTTCGAACAACTGATCCTGCCGCGCCTGTTGAAGCATTTCGACCGCGCCGACCTGCCGGTGATCGTCAATGTGCAGAAACTGGAAGCCGACATCCCCGCCGACGACCTGCGCGAGGGCCGTCTGGATCTGGTGATCTGCTTCGGACCGCACTTTCACCGCGCCCATAAAGACTTCAAGACCCAGATGCTGCTGGAGGACGATCTGGTGTGCGTCTTCGATAAACGCTCGGCACCGCGCGAGCCGGCATTCAGCCTGCAATCGTTCGTCGAGCGGCGCCACGTGTTCCCCACGCCATGGACCTCCGACACCAACATGATCGACGGCTGGCTGGCGCGCCAGGCCCACAAGCGCCAGGTGATCGCCCGCGCCAACAGCTACAGCGCGGCGCTGAAGATGATCACCGGCACCGACTTCATCGTCACCCTGCCGCGCCGCGTGCAGAAACTGCTGGCACCGGCGACGGTGTTCGGCCACTGCGAGGCCCCCAACGGATTGCCGGGGTTCACCCTGGATATGCAGTGGAGTGAAAGCAGTGAACAGGACAGTGCCAATACCTGGTTTCGTGAACAGGTGGTGAAGGTGTGTGCGGATCAGGGATTACTCTAACTTCTGTGGCGAGGATTAGCCGATGGCGACTTTGCTGTAGGAGTCGCGATCCATGTCGACCAGCTGGACGCTGAGCTGAACCTGTAGATCCGCCGGCCAGTCGCCCAGATCCTGCAACGCTGCCAGCAGGCTTTGCGACAATTGTTGCTTGACCTGCGGCGACCGCCCGCTGAGCAGTGACAGCTTCACCGCGATGAAACCGCGTGGGTTGAGGGAGGTGCCCACCTGAAAACTCTCGAGCTTCACAGCGCGGCTTTTGATATCGAACTCGGAACCGAACTGCCCGGACGCCATCAGCACATTGTTGAGCCGCAACAGGGTTTTCTCGACGGCCAGGCTTGTCAGGTTGGCGGTGTATTCCAAGTGCAGGTGTGGCATGGATGACTCCGAGTCATTCGTAGGAAAGTCTGTAGATATAGCACGGATAAAAGCCTCAGGCCTTGTTCGCCTGACCTCGATCGCTCATGAACGCTTCCAGCCGCGAACGCACCCAGCGTTCGGCCGGGTCGGTGTCCACATGACTGAGCCAGACCATGGACAAATCCAGGGTCGGCGTCTCGAACGGAAACGGCTCGCAGAACAGGTTGCCCGACACCGCCATGGCCTCGGCCGTGTAGTCCGGCAGGCTGGCAATCAAGTCGGTCCCGGCCAGCAGCGCGGGCAATGCGCTGTATTGCGGCACCGACAACACCACATGGCGCTTGCGGCCGATTTCCGCCAGCCACTCATCGGCAAACCCGGACACGTTGGCGGTGTGGGACACCAGCACATGGGGGCGCGAGCAATATTCATCGAGGGTCAGCGGGGTGTCCGAGGCATCGGCGCGCAGCAGTCGCGGACGAATGTGGCGCAGCAACTTGCGCTTGGCATTCGCCGGCAGGCCACGGGTCTGGGTGATGCCGACGGTAATATCGCCGGACGCCAGCAGATCGGGAATCCGCCAATAGTCCACGTGCTGCACCACGAACACCACCTGCGGCGCTTCCTGGCGCAAGGCGCGCAGCAACGGTGGCAACAGGCCGAACTCGACGTCGTCGGACAGTCCGATGCGAAAGGTCATGGTGCTGACGGACGGGTCGAAATCGTGGGTCAGGCTCAAGGCCGACGACAGTGAGTCCAGGGCGGGCGACAGGTGCTGGATGATTTCCTCGGCGCGCGCGGTAGGTTCCATGCGATGGCCGACGCGAATGAACAGCGGGTCGTTGAACAAGGTACGCAGACGGTTGAGGGCCGAACTGATGGTCGGCTGGCCGAGAAACAGCTTCTCGGCCACTCGCGTCACATTGCGCTCGAGCATCAGTGCTTCGAAGACCACCATCAGGTTGATGTCGGCCTTGCGTAATTCATTGCGATTCATCGGCGCCTGCCCCTAGCCCAAGACAAGCCGCAGTTTAGAAAGCCGGGCCGGCCGCGTCTATGTGCACACTGTTCATCACGCGGCTTTGGGACTATAAACAGCGCTCGAACGTCGCAGGAACACTACCGTGCTGGTCATTTTTGGCCTGCCCATTCTGGTGGCCGGGTTCTGCCTCTGGCTTATCCGCTTTGTCACCCGCCCCACCGTCCGCACCTTATTGCGGGTGTTTGTCGGCCTGTGCCTGGCGGCAGTGGTGGCGTACCTGATGCTGGCTTCGGGTTTTCCTGTTTCGTTGCTGGTTTCATAGCCCCCTCTTTGAACTGGATGCTATTGCCTTGATAAACATCCGCAACATCGCACTACCGCTGTTACTGGCCGGATGTACCGCCATGACGCCCTACAAGGCACCGCTCGAAGGCCCGCGAGCACAGCTCAAAAGTGAGTTGAGCACCCACGCCAGCTACAACGAATGGCTGTCTGTCAGCGTTTCGACGGATCATGAATGCCTGCAAGGCAGGGTGGGAACGCCGAGTAAGGAAACCGCACTGTTTGCGGTGCACAGCAGTACTTCGCGCCCCGACGGTTACGTGGACATCGCCGCCGACCAACCGCTGCACTTGATCGTGTCGGGCCTGGCAAGCGCCGGCCGGCGCTGTGTGATTGAGTTCAACACCCAGTTCGCCGCCCAAGAGCGCTACTTGCTCAAAGGCGGGATTGCCGACGCCGACAGTGGGTGGTGTCGCGTTAAGGTGATCAATGCCGATACCGGCGCCGCGCTGGCGGAATTCGAAACCCCGACCCAGGTAACACCCGCCCCCACGGAGAGCCCTTCGTGGAGGCAGTTCATGGCCCGTCAAGGGTGCTTTTTAGCCCCGGCCGAACATTGATCAGGGCTTGAGCGGACGCTCCTGATCCCGCTCGGACAGCTCAGTGCCGTCGTCCGGGTGCTTCCAGGTCTGGGGTTTTTCCTCTTCATGTCGCCGGGGTTGCTCATGCTCCGGCTCATCTTGGCGCTTCGGTTCATTGCCCATAGCCATCTCCCTTCCGTAAGAATGGGTCATACCTTCCAGCATAGAACAGAGCGGGATCTTTGAAAGGCGCGCAAATTCATAACCAACAGACATTAATCAATCCATATTTTTCACTTTTCATTTCTAAATGTGTCAGCCACTATCCTCGGTCTTACGCGAAACAAGCACTTAAAAGAACGCTGGAGACACAAAACCATGACTAGCCCTTCCCGGCCCGATTCTGCCCGTTCGAAAGTAGGTGCGGTATTCCGCGTTACTTCGGGCAACTTCCTTGAACAGTTCGACTTCTTTCTGTTCGGCTTCTACGCCACCTACATTGCTGCCGCGTTCTTCCCTGCCGCCAATGAATTTGCCTCATTAATGATGACCTTCGCCGTGTTCGGCGCGGGCTTCCTGATGCGCCCACTGGGCGCCATCATCCTCGGCGCTTATATCGATGACGTCGGTCGCCGCAAAGGGTTGATCGTGACCCTGTCGATCATGGCCAGCGGCACACTGTTGATCGTGCTGGTGCCGGGTTATCACACCATTGGCCTGTGGGCGCCGCTGCTGGTGCTGCTGGGTCGCCTGTTGCAAGGTTTCTCGGCCGGCGCGGAGCTGGGCGGTGTGTCGGTATACCTGTCTGAAATGGCCACCCCAGGCCGCAAGGGGTTCTACACCAGCTGGCAATCCGGCAGCCAACAGATCTCCATCGTGGTCGCCGCCGCCCTGGGCTATGGCTTGAACGTGTGGATGGAACCAGCGGTGGTTGCCGACTGGGGCTGGCGCATTCCGTTCGCCATTGGTTGCGTGATCATCCCGTTCATCTTTGTGCTGCGCCGTAACCTGCAGGAAACCGAAGAATTCGCCAACCGCAAGCATCGCCCGACCATGCGCGAGGTGCTGGCCACACTGGTGAAAAACTGGACCGTGGTCATCGGCGGCATGCTGATGGTGGCCATGACCACCACCGCGTTCTACCTGATCACCGTGTACGCGCCGACCTTCGGCAAGACCGTGCTGCAACTGAGCACCTCCGACGCGCTGCTGGTGACCTTGCTGGTGGCGGTGTCGAACTTTGTCTGGCTGCCGATCGGCGGCACCCTGAGCGACCGCTTCGGCCGCAAGCCGGTGCTGATCGCCATGACCGCGTTGACGGTGCTCACGGCTTATCCGGCACTGTCCTACGTGGTGAATGCACCGAGCTTCGCCCATATGCTGGAGACGCTGCTGTGGTTCTCGTTCCTGTACGGCATGTACAACGGCGCGATGATCCCCGCCCTCACGGAAATCATGCCGGTGGAAGTGCGCGTGGCGGGCTTCTCCCTGGCCTACAGCCTGGCGACCGCGATCTTCGGTGGGTTTACCCCGGCGATCTCCACCTGGTTCATCCACATCACCGAAGACAAGGCCTCGCCGGCCTACTGGATGATGTTCGCTGCGTTGTGCGCGCTGTGTTCGACCCTGGCGCTGTATCGTCGCGCCAACGCACGCGGGCAGGTGATGCAGGGGGCGGCGTGATGGGGCCTTTGTTCAAGACCCTGACGGCCCTGGCCCTCGGCGCACTGGCGCTGACGGCCCAGGCCGAGGAACTCAAGGTGATGACCTCCGGTGGCTTCACCGCCGCCTATAAACTGCTGGGCCCGCAATACGCGCAGTACAGCGGCGACACCCTCGATACCGTCCTCGGCCCCTCCATGGGCAAGGCGCCGGAAGCGATTCCCAACCGTCTGGCCCGTGGCGAACATGCCGACGTGGTGATCATGGTCGGCTATGCCCTGGATGACTTGATCAAACAAGGCAAGGTCGACCCGGCGTCCCGCGTGGAACTGGCGGATTCGCGCATCGGCCTGGTGGTGAAGGCAGGTGCGACCAAACCCGCGATCGGCACCGATGCCGAACTCAAGGCCGTACTGAGCAAGGCCAAGTCCGTGGCGTATTCGGACAGCGCCAGCGGTGTGTATGTCGAGAAAGAGCTGTTCAAGAAGCTCGGCATGCCCGCCAAAGGCACCATGATCGAACGCCTGCCGGTGGCCGAACAGGTCGCCAAGGGCGATTACGAAGTGGGCTTGCAGCAGGTGGCGGAGTTATTGCCGGTGGCGGGTGTGACGTACGTCGGCAAGATCCCGGAAGACGTGCAATCGGTGACGCGCTTTGCGGCGGGCATTCCGGTCAATGCCGAACACCCTGCACAGGCCAAGGCGTTGTTGCAATTCCTCGCGTCGCCCCAGGCACAACCGGTGGTGCAATCCACCGGCCTGGACTCGGTGGCACGCTGATCTAAACAGCGTCTCCCGCACCCACCACTCCAATTCCAGCGCCGCCGGCGGCAAAGTCCGCCCGCGGCGCTTGTTCATTCAAGCCCCCATCGCAATGGTGACGTTGCCCATGCGCGTGGACGCGACGTTGCTGGTGCCCATCGTGAATCGCGGGATGTAGAGCAATATCGTACAAGCGCCAGTGGGAAGCTATGGAGTAGCACTGCCAGAAAAACTGCCGCTGGGGCTTAGCCTGTTTCCGAGAGGCCAGTCAGTTGCTTCTTGTTTTTCCTGACGTAAAGACACGGTTGCTCGGGTTCCCTAGAATCCCGCGTTCGACTCTATGACTAAGGACCCAGGCATGGCCGAACCGATCGTAAAAAGCACACCGCTGACCTGGTATGTGGAGCATTTCGCCGTCTTCAGCGGGGCTTTCACCTTTCTCGCTATCGCGGGGCTGTTGATATTTATCTACCGGCGCTCTGGATCGCTGCTGTTTCTACGGGATTGGATATGGCGGTTTTTTGGTGGCAAAACGCGCTTCGAAACAGACCGTTTTGAACGCATGCGCAAGGACTTGCGCGAGCTGGAATATTATCGCTATGAATTCAACATCCCCGCCAATACGCTGCGCGAGGCCGACTTGGCTGAGGATTGGATGTACAGCAATGACTTCACCCCACGCGACTTCGGTCGCGTGAAGCGCTACATCGAGTGGAGCGACTTTACAGCACTGAGCTTCATCACCAAGCGGTTCGCACAGTGGCGTATCAACTGCTTTTTCTTTCTTGCCATCGCGCTTCTGGCGGGCGTAGCCATTGCGGTTCCGCTGATTGAATCCAAGTATCTGATGGTGTCCCTCAAAAACGCCCCGGATGCCCCCTCGTTCTATTTATCGGAAGATAACGTGAAGTTCGGTATCTGGTCTGACACCGTCCTCAAGGTCGAGCACTGTCGCTCGTCCGAGTCGCTCCAGGCGTTCCTGCGCCCAGGATTACCGGAAGATAAACTCGACATCATTTGCTCATTCTTCCTCGACAAGACCTACAACAAATACGTACGAGAAGGCCTGGGCCAACAACGCGGGCTGCTGTTCTCGCTGGTGCTCGTGTCGATGGCATGGATGATTTACCTGGTGATCCTGATCGCGCGAATGGAAGTCGCCCGCAAACTCTATAAACAATGGCAGGCCAACCAGCCTTGAAAAAACAAGTGCCTGCTAGCCGCCCCTTTTCGACTGAGAGTTCAATGAGCAAGGCATCTGACAGAAAAACGCTTCACCGCGCGCTGAAATGGGCGGCCTGCCTGGTGGGCCTGCCTTGCCTCGCCGCGCTGGGTTTCTTCACCTGGCAAAGCTTCTACCCGGTGAGCGCCGCTGCCGGCTGGAGCGTTCAGGTCGTACACCGCGACGTGCCAAAAGCCGCCTCGCTGATGCCGTTGCCGGACGGCGCGCTGATGGTCAGCCTGGAGCTCGACGACGCCAAGGGCAGCATCGTGCGCATTCATCCGGACGAAACACGCGAAGTGGTGGTGGGCAACCTGTCCAAACCCGACGGTATGTTCGCCACCCGTGGCGGCTGGGTGTTCAGCCAAGAAGCACTCGACTCCCCCGTCAGCTTCCTCAAGGACGGTACCGTCACCGAATTGTTCAGGGGCGAAAACGTGCAAGGCCTGTGGGACGACGGTGACTACCTCTATGCCATGGAGGACCGTCGCGACGAGGGGCGCATCCTGCGTTATCGCTGGAGCGACCAGACCTTAAGCGTCGTTCGCAAAGGCCTCGACGAGGGCGAATCGATCATCCGCTGCACCGATGGCCGCATGCTCTACACGAAGAAGAAAGAAGGCATGGTCCGTGAGCTGACCGAAGACGGCAGCGACCCGGTGGTACTGGCCAAGCTGAACCAGCCGACCTTTTTGATGTGCGATGAGCGCGGGTTATGGATCAACGAAGACGCCACCCACCGCGCGCGGTTGTTGCTGATCGATAAACAGGGGCGCCAGGAGACGATTTTGTCGTTCTTGAAGGCGCCACAGTCGATTGTGCCGACCGGGCATGGGACTTATCTGCTGGCCGAAGGTGGGCGTGATCGCGTGCTGGAGCTGACCCCGCCCCAGCCCGTTATCGCGCAGGAATAAGCGCGCTGCACTACAGCTGAAACCGCGCAACCGCCTCGTTCAGCGAGACCGCCAATTGCGCCAGTTCGCGGCTTGATCCATTGATCTGCCCGGCGCCGGAAGAGGATTGTGCAGACAGGTCGCGAATATTGACGATATTGCGATCGACTTCCTTGGCCACCTGGGCCTGCTCCTCGGCGGCGCTGGCGATGACCAGGTTGCGCTGGTGGATCTGGTCGATGGAGTCGGTGATCTGGCTCAATGCGCCCCCCGCTCCCTCAGCCAGGGCCAGGGTGTCGGTGGCTCGCTGGGTGCTCGATTGCATCGAGCTCAACGCCTCGTTGGACCCCGTGCGCATCGCGGTCACCATCTGGTCGATTTCCAGGGTCGATTGCTGGGTACGGTGGGCCAGTGCACGGACTTCGTCAGCCACCACCGCAAAGCCGCGCCCGGACTCACCGGCCCGCGCCGCCTCGATCGCGGCGTTGAGTGCCAGCAAGTTGGTCTGCTCGGCGATGGAGCGGATCACATCGAGCACCTTGCCGATATCCCGCGATTGCTCGGCGAGGTTCTGCACCAGGGTCGAGGTTTCGCCGATGTTGGTGCTCAGGGCTTGAATGGCGCTGACGGTTTCACCCACACGGTGCTGGCCTTCGCGTGCGGTTTCATTGGAAAGGCGAGTGGACTCGGAGGTGGACACCGCATTGCGCGCCACCTCATCCGCCGCCGAGGTCATCTCGTTGACGGCGGTGGCGGCCTGCTCGATTTCAGCGGTCTGCTGTTGCAGGCTGCGGCTGCTCTGGTCGGTGATGCCGTTGAGGTCGGTGGCCGATGACGCCATCTGCCCGGCCGACTGGCGAATCAGTTGCAAGGTCCCGCGCAGGTTGGCCTGCATGGTCTTGAGTGCCACGAGCAGGCGCGTCACTTCGTCGTCGCCGCTCACGTCCACCGTTTGGGTCAGGTCACCTTGGGCAACGTTCTCGGCAGCCCGCACGGCATGACTGAGTGGGCCGACAATGCTACGCGTGAGCAACCAGGCCAGCAGCACGGTGCTCAACCCGGCCACGATCACAAAGCCGAACACCATGGTGCGCGAACGGCCGTACTGCGACTCGGCCGCCTGGCCTTGCTGGTTGATCTGGGCGTTGTAGTAGTCGGCCAGGGCATTGAGTTGGGCCCCGGAGCCATCGACCACGGTTTTCATATCCACCAGCAACAGCTTGTTGAGTTCAGCGCCCTGCTGCTTGTCGGCGAGGATGAACGACTGCGCCAGCCCTTGCTGGTATTGGCGCAGCGAGACCTGGAACTGATCATAGAGCGTGCGTACTTCGGGGGTGTCGATCACTGCATCGAGGTCGGCCAGCCGTTTGCTCAGGTCCTGGCTGCGGGTGTCCATCTGGCTACGGTATTGCGGGATGCTCGCCGGGTTCGGGTCCAGGGCCATGCGCAAAGAGATCGTACGAATGCGCAGCATGATTTCGCGAATGTCCGCCACCAGTCGCATCTTCGGCACCAGCCCGCTTTCCACCTGCACCGCGCTGGCGCGGATGCTTGCCATGTTCGACAGTGCAAAAAAACCCAGCAGGGCCACGAGCAAAGCAATCAGGGCAAAACCCAGACCCGCACGGCGGGCGATGGACAGGCTGCGAAGGGACATTAGGGGGGACTCTCTTATTGGGGATACGATGTCGTACGAGAGTGTTTCGGCCGTTTGGATAAAGACTTGAGGGACGTACACCCAGGAAATGGGAAGTTATAAATATCAGTGAGTTATTTGCAGCGTCGCCGAGCATGATGCCCACGAGAATACTGGGAACACATCAAAGATGACGAAACGGAGTAACCCATGAACATCCGACCTATCCACACCGAACAGGATTACAAGGACGCGCTCAAGTCTGTCTCCGCGCTGTTCGACAACGAACCAGAACCCGGCGCCCCGGAAGGTGATTACTTTGACGTAATGATCACGCTGATCGAGGCCTATGAAGCCAAACACTTTCCCAATCGATGCCATTCGCTTCAGAATGGAACAGTCTGGCCTGTCAGCGGCTGATCTTATTCCCGCCATTGGTCGCCAGAATCGTGTTTATGAAGTGCTGAATGGAAAACGAGCGCTGACCTTGCCAATGATTTGGAAGCTGCATGAGATGTTTGGAATTCCAGCAGAAAGCCTGATCAAGCCAGTAAGGCATGCTTGAAGACGGAATACGGTTGGTTGTGCCTGCTGGAAACAACCACTGCGGCCCTTTTTGCTGCTAGGAACGAGTAGCTTGCCCCCAAATCTCAGAAACGAAAAAGCCCCGTAGCTGAATAAGCTACGGGGCTTTTTCTATGTAATGGCGGAGAGATAGGGATTCGAACCCTAGGTACCGGTGAAGGTACAACGGATTTCGAATCCGTCCCATTCGGCCACTCTGGCATCTCTCCAACGGCGCGCATCATAACAGCCTGTTTCGTGGAAGCAAAGCGCAGAAGCGATTTTTTTCCGTGCTATCAGATGCTTGCGTCGATTAAAGCGGTACGCCGAGACGTTTGGCGACTTCTTCGTAGGCTTCGATCACATCACCGAGGCCTTGGCGGAAGCGGTCCTTGTCCATCTTCTTCTTGGTGTCCTTGTCCCACAGGCGGCAACCGTCCGGGCTGAATTCGTCGCCCAGGACGATGGAGCCATCGTGGAACACGCCGAATTCCAGCTTGAAGTCCACCAACAGCAGGCCTGCGTCGTCGAACAGCTTGCTCAGCACGTCGTTGACCTTGAGGGACAACTCCTTCATGCGTGCCAGTTGCTCGGCGGTGCCCCAGCCGAATGCCACCACGTGGGATTCGTTGATGAACGGGTCGCCCTTGGCGTCGTCCTTCAGGAACAGTTCGAACGTGTAAGGATTGAGCTTGAGGCCCTCTTCCACGCCCAGGCGCTTGACCAGGCTGCCGGCGGCGTAGTTACGCACGACGCATTCCACCGGGATCATGTCCAGCTTCTTCACCAGGCACTCGTTGTCGCCCAGCAGTTGGTCGAATTGGGTCGGAATACCGGCCGCTTCTAGTTTCTGCATGATGAAGGCGTTGAACTTGTTGTTCACCATGCCCTTGCGATCAAGTTGTTCGATGCGCTTGCCGTCGAACGCCGAGGTGTCGTTGCGAAACAGCAGGATCAGGCGGTTGGCGTCGTCGGTCTTGTAAACCGACTTGGCTTTGCCGCGGTAGAGTTCTTCACGTTTTTCCATGATGGGCTCCGCTTTGAGTGAGGTGGGCTAGGCGATATGTCGCCAGTCGAGCCCTGAATCTTGATCGGCCAGTTGCAGCCAGTCCGGGTCGCACCCGAGGGTGTCGACAAAACATTGCCGGGCAAGCGTCGGCAGGTTGTTCTTGCTGCTCAAGTGGGCCAGGACCAGGTGTTGCAGGTCTTGCCAGCCCAACTCATACACCAGGTACGCCGCCTGATGGTTGTTCAAATGTCCCAGTTCGCCGCCGACCCGTTGCTTGAGAAAGTACGGATAGTGACCGCGAGCCAACAGGTCCCGGCAGTGGTTGGACTCGATCATCAAGGCATCGAGGTTCCGGTATCCGTCCAGTACCTTGGCGCAGTAGGAGCCCAGGTCGGTGAGCACGCCGAAACGCCGCTCTCCGTCACTGAATACATACTGCGTCGGTTCCTGGGCGTCGTGCGCCACGGCAATCACATCGATGCTCAGGGCACCGATTTGCAGCTGCTCGCCACCGGCCAGGAAACCTGCGGGTTCTATAGGTTTGCGCATCCCGCGCAGTGTGCCGCGACTGAGGTACACCGGAAGATTGTAGCGCCGAGACAGCAAACCCACGCCATGCACGTGGTCGGCATGTTCGTGGGTCACCAGAATCGCGCTCAGCTGCGAGGGGTGAACCCCCAGGCGCAGCAGGCGCCGCTCGGTTTCCTTTAACGAGAAACCACAATCCACCAGCACGTACGTGTCGTCATGGGCGACCAGCGTGCCGTTCCCTTGGCTACCGCTGCCGAGAACGGCAAAACGCATCGGATCAGCCCAGGTTGTCCTGAATCACGCCCAACACTTTGCGCGCCGTTTCAGCCGGCGCGACGGTGTTGATGTTCTTCTCGACGGTGACCTGCACAGTCTCGCCAACCTTGCTCAAACGCACCTGATAACGCTCGGCGCGGGTTTCGATTTCTTCCTTGGTCGGCTTGCTGCCGAACAGTTTGCCGAAGAAACCAGGCTCTTCGTCTTTGCGCTCGGCCTTTTCAGCCACGTTGATGTAGTACAGGCCCAGGCTGCGGTTGATGTCTTCAACACGCCAAGGGCCTTGCTCCAACGCGCGGCCGACGCTGGCCCAGGCGCGATCCAGGTCTTCACCCAGGTTCAGCACCACGTTGCCGCTGCCGTCCTCGGTGAGGCTGACGCGGCTCGGGGTGTCGTAATCACGGGCGGCGAGCAGGGAAACGGAACCGCCCTTCTCGGAGATACGGCTCATGCTGGCCAGCATCTCGTCGACCAATGCCGAGTCGACACCGGTGTTGACCGAGCGGTTGGTGAAGTCGACGTTGGCGGTGCTGCCGGCAGGACGCTCGGCGCTGACCACGTAGACTTCACTGGTGTTGCGCTGCACGCCCGGCTCGATGCGCACACGCACACGGGCTTCGCTGTCGGCGGCGACACCGCCGGCCTGCAGGCGCTTGGCCATAGTGGCGGACAGCTCGCTGCCTTGCTGCCATGCCGTGGTGAATTCACCGGTCTGCGGGCGCTGCTCGTCGATGCGGAAACCGTTGTCCTGGAAGAACTGCACCGCTACCGGCCAGACTTCGGCAGGTGGACGCTGCGCCACGATCCAACGCGAATCACCGCTCTTCTGCAGGCTGTAGTCGCTGGCATCCGCCACGGCCGAGATCGGCTGTGGACGTGGCACGACGTATTCACCCTTGGTGGTGTCGTCGGCAACGTTGCGTGGAATCGGCAGCAACGGGTCAAGGCGCTTGGCGACGTTGACGTCCGGCGGCAGTTGCATCGGTTTGGTTGCTTGTGCTTCCAGGTAATCGCTGCCGCGGTCACGGAAGTAGCCTTCCGGGCCCCAGATCCAACCGCAGCCACTGGTGCTGGAGATAATCAAGGCAAGTGCGGAAAGTCCGGCCAATCGCTTCATGCGTAGTGCTTCCTCAATTAAACCAGGACGCCGGACTGGCGCAGGGCCTGTCGCAGCGGTTCGTGACAGGCTTCGCTGAGGCGGGTGAGCGGCAGACGGATACCGTCCGGCATCAGGCCCATCTCGAACAGCGCCCACTTCACGGGAATAGGGTTGGATTCGATAAACAGTGTCTTGTTGAGCGGCATCAGCTTCTCGTGGATCGCACGGGCGGTCACGGCGTCGCCAGCGATGGCGGCGGCACACAGGTCGCTCATGGCGCGCGGGGCCACGTTGGCGGTCACGGAGATATTGCCCTTGCCGCCCAGCAGGATCAGCTCGACAGCCGTGGCGTCGTCACCGGAATACAGCAGGAAGTCGCTGCTCACCCCGGCCAGGATGTCCTTGGCGCGCTGCAGGTCGCCGGTGGCTTCCTTGATACCGATGATGTTCGGCACGGTAGAGAGGCGGATCACGGTCTCGGCCTTCATGTCGCACGCGGTACGACCCGGCACGTTATAGAGGATCTGCGGGATGTCGACGGCTTCGGCAATGGTGCGGAAGTGCTGGTACAGGCCTTCCTGGGTCGGCTTGTTGTAGTACGGGGTCACCAGCAGGCAAGCGTCGGCGCCGGCTTTCTTGGCATTTCGGGTCAGCTCGATGGCTTCGCGCGTCGAGTTGGCGCCCGTGCCGGCGATCACGGCAATACGCCCCGCGACACGCTTGACCACGAATTCGATCACTTGGATGTGTTCTTCCACATCGAGGGTGGCCGATTCACCTGTGGTGCCGACCGCCACGATGGCGTTGGTGCCTTCTTGCAGGTGGAAGTCCACCAGTTTGCCCAGGCTGTCCCAGTCGAGATGACCTTGTGCATCCATGGGTGTGACCAGTGCCACCATACTGCCCGCAATCATGCAACCGCTCCTGCCGGAAAAAGAGAGCCGTAATGGTACTGGCGCCAAGATGCTTGTACAAGCGAAGTACCGCCTGAGGATGCGTTCTGGCGCAACTAAACGACGGGCAATGCCATCATTGGGCCAAAGCACGGGTTGAGGCTGGGCAAAATCAGGCGGATCACGCAATGAAAACGCCACCTCCTATCCCTTGGCGACGCTTTTCGCTACCCTTCATGCTTTGATCGATACAGCCCTCACAGTATCGACCGCTCATCGTTTTAGGAAGGCTGCATGTCCACCCCCACAGTTCGCGAACAATTCCTTGTTATCAGTGCCCTCGGCGCCAACCCCATGGAGCTGACCAACGTCCTGTGCCGCGCCAGCCATGAAAACCGCTGTGCCGTGGTGACCTCCCGCCTGACCCGCCATGGCGAGTGCAGTGCGCTGGTCCTGCAGATTTCCGGCACCTGGGATGCCCTGGCGCGCCTGGAGACCGGCCTGCCGGGCCTGGCCAAGAAGCACGACTTCACCGTCAACGTGGTGCGCAGCGCCGCCCTGGAAAATCGCCCGCAGGCGCTTCCTTATGTGGCGTATGTCAGCTCGGCCTACCGCTCGGACATCGTCAATGAGCTGTGCCAGTTCTTCATCGACCATAACGTCGAACTGGAGAACCTGACCTGCGAAGCCTACCAGGCCCCGCAAACCGGCGGCACCATGCTCAACGCCACCTTCACCGTGACCCTGCCGGCCGGCGTGCAGATCAGTTGGCTGCGCGACCAGTTCCTGGATTTCGCCGATGCCCTGAACCTCGACGCGCTGATCGAGCCGTGGCGCCCACAGAACCCAATGTAAGGAAGTCATCATGGCGGTAGTCATCGATAAACCGGTCGCCGATTTCGAAGCCCAGGCCACCAGCGGCCAGACCTTCAGCCTTGCCGCCCTCAAGGGCAAGCAAGTGGTGATCTACTTCTACCCGAAGGACAGCACCCCGGGCTGCACCACCGAAGGCCAGGGTTTCCGTGACCAGTACGCAGCATTCAAGGCCGCCAACACCGAAGTGTTTGGCGTGTCGCGCGACAGCGTGAAGTCCCATGAGAACTTCAAGGGCAAGCAGGAATTCCCGTTCGAGCTGATCAGCGACAAGGATGAGGCGGTCTGCCAACTGTTCGACGTCATCAAGCTGAAGAAGCTGTACGGCAAGGAATACCTGGGTGTGGATCGCAGCACCTTCCTGATCGACAAGGACGGTGTGCTGCGCCAGGAATGGCGCGGCGTGAAAGTGCCGGGCCATGTGGACGCCGTTCTGGCCGCAGCCCAGGCATTGAACAAGGCCTGATCTGTAGCGCGGATCACTGCAGCGATGAAGCAGTGATTCGCGCCTACCCTTACAACAAAGGTGCCACCACCGGCTCCTGCCGCGGCCACGCATCCAGCACGGCCTTGAACAGCGTCGCCAGGGGAATCGCAAAGAACACCCCCCAGAATCCCCACAGTCCACCAAACAACAGCACTGCACAGATGATCGCCACCGGGTGCAGGTTGACCGCCTCCGAGAACAGCAGCGGCACCAGCACGTTGCCATCCAGGGTCTGGATGATGCCGTAGACCGCCATCAAGTAGATGAACTGGTCGCTCCAGCCCCACTGGAACAAGGCGATCAAGGTCACCGGCACCGTCACCACCACGGCACCGACATACGGCACCACCACCGAAATCCCCACCAGCAGTGCCAGCAAGGCGGCGTAGTTGAGGTCCAGTGCGATAAACGCAATGTAGGTAACGCCCCCGCAGATAATGATCTCGATGACCTTGCCACGAATGTAGTTGGCGATCTGTCGGTTCATTTCTTCGGCCACCCGGGTGATCAGCGCTCGTTCGCGCGGCAGATAGCCGCTCACCCAACGCCCGATCATGGCGCGGTCCTTGAGGAAGAAGAACACCAGGATCGGTACGAGCACCAGGTAGATCATGATGTTGACCAGCAGCGGCAGGCTGGACAGGGAAAAGGTCAGCGCCCATTGCCCGAACTTTCCGATTTCGCCCCGTGCCACTTCTATCGCCTGCAGCACTTGCTCGTCCGACACCAGATGCGGGTAGCGCTCCGGCAGCAGCAGCAACAGCGACTGCCACTTGGCGAGCATGCCCGGCAACTCGTTGAACAACGTGATCAGTTGGTGCCACAGCAGCGGTAACACCACGACAATAAACACCACCAGCAGCCCCATGAACAAGGCAAATACCAGGCCCACAGCTGCGCCGCCCGGCAAGCGTAAACGCTCCAGGGTGGTGACCAGGCCCTGCATCAGGTAAGCCAGCACCATCCCCGCCAGTACCGGCGCCAGCATGCCTCCCAAGGTGAGTACGGCCGTAAAGGCCAGAAACAGCAGGACCGCCAGCACCACGGCTTCTTCATCGGAGAAGTAGCGCTGGATCCAGTCTCGTAACACTTTGAACATCAATCAACCTCGGGTGGTAGGGGCAAACGGTTCAGGCCTTGCGCAACCAGTAACGGTACACACCGGCGGCGTCTTCTTCATGCAGCAGGGTATGGCCGGCCAGCTTGGCGAAGGTACGAAAATCACGCTGGGAACCTGCGTCGGTGGCGATCACCTTGAGCACAGCGCCACTGGCCAATCGATTGAGTTCCAGCTTGGCCTTGAGCAGAGGCAACGGGCAATTGAGGCCGCTGGCATCGAGTTCGGCATCAAAGGCTACAGCGTCGGTCATGGTTTTACTCCGGGCACGCATTCGGGGTGCTTAGAATATCTGGTCCGAAGCTCAGTGTCCGGCTACAGTAAGCTCTTTGTCGAAAGGCTCTGTGCATGACTTTTTTGCGCCCTACCCTGCTGACGCTGGCTTGCCTGCTGGCCTCCCCAGGCTTCGCTGACGACCTGCCGTCACTTGGCGACGCCAGTTCTGCCATTGTCTCGCCGCAACAGGAATATCAGCTGGGCCGCGCCTGGCTGGCCTACCTACGGGGCCAGGTCTCGCAGTTGAACGACCCGCAGCTCAAGGATTACGTCGAAACCAGCGTGTACAAGCTGGTGGAAACCAGCCAGGTGAATGACCGGCGCCTGGAATTCATCCTGATCAACAGCCCGCAACTGAACGCCTTCGCCGCACCCGGCGGTATCGTCGGCGTGAACGGCGGCCTGTTTCTCAATGCCCAGACCGAAGGGGAATACGCGTCGGTGCTGGCCCACGAACTGGCTCACTTGTCCCAGCGTCACTTCGCCCGTGGTGTCGAGGCGCAGCAGCGCATGCAGATCCCGATGATGGCCGCCCTCCTCGGCGGCATCATTGCGGCCGCCGCCGGTGCCGGGGATGCCGGGATCGCCGCAATCGCCGGCACACAGGCCGCGGCCATCCAGGAACAACGACGATTCTCTCGCCAGAATGAACAGGAGGCGGACCGTATCGGCATCGTCAACCTGGAGAAAGCCGGCTACGACCCGCGCTCCATGCCAACCATGTTCGAACGCCTGATGCGTCAGTATCGCTTCGACGCCAAGCCGCCGGAATTCCTGCTGACTCACCCGGTGACCGAATCGCGTATCGCCGACACCCGCAACCGCGCGGAACAAGCCAAGGCCGGCGGCAAGGAAGACAGCCTGCGCTACCAATTGATTCGCGCGCGGGTACAGCTGCAATACGAAGACACCTCCGGACTCGCCGCCAAGCGCTTCCAGGCGCAACTGGACGAAAATCCTAAAAACGACGTGGCGCGCTATGGCCTGGCCATCGCCCAGATCAAAGCCTCCCAGTTCAAGCAGGCACGGGAAAGCCTGCAACCCTTGCTGGCCAAGGCGCCCAACGACATCACCTACAACCTGGCGCAAATCCAGTTGGACATCGACAACAACCACCTGCCCGATGCCCAGCAACGCACGGATCGGATGCTGACCCAATACCCCGGCAACTACCCGCTGAATCAGATTCGGGTAGATCTGCTGCTTAAACAGAATCGCACCGCCGATGCGGAAAAGGCCCTGGATGGCTTGCTCAAGTCTCGCCCGGACGATCCGGATGTGTGGTACCAGGTCGCCGAGACTCGTGGCTTGTCGGGCAATATCATCGGCCTGCATCAGGCTCGCGCCGAATACTTTGCTTTGGTGGGCGACTTCCAGCAGGCGATTCAGCAGTTGGACTTTGCCAAACGTCGCGCCGGCAGCAATTTCCCGTTGTCGTCACGTATCGATGCACGTCAGCGTGAGTTGATCGAACAGGAGCGCCTGGTTAAAGGCATGATGGGCTAAACCCATCGCCCACAAAAAAGCCCCGCCCTCGTAAAACGAAGGCGGGGCTTTTTATTGGCCGGGTGGGTTACTCGGCCAGCTTGAAGGTAATGAAGCTGGCACGCCCCTGGCGAAGCACGCGCATCGATACCGAGCGGTTCTTCGGCAACGCCTTGGCGATGTCGGTGAACTGCTTGGTAGTCTCAATCGCCTGATTGTTCAGGTGAGTGATCACGTCGCCAGGCTGCAGGCCGATCAACGCTGCCGGGCCGTCCTGCACTTCCTTGATCACCACGCCGCTCTTGAGATCGAAGGCTTTCTTCTGCTCGTCAGTCAGCTCGGCCACCGCAATGCCCAGGCGATTGCTGCTGCGCTCGGCGCCCGGCTTGGTGTTACCCAGGGCATCCAGGGTCGCGCCCTCTTCAGGGATCGCACCCACGGTCAGCTCGACATTCTGGCGCTTGCCATCACGAATCACTTCCAGCTTGGCCTTGCTGCCGGCCTTGAGTGCGCCAACCAGATGCGGCAGGTCGGCCGACATAACGATCGGTTGACCGTTCATGCTCAGGATCACGTCGCCCACTTGCAGACCGCCTTTGGCAGCCGGGCCGTCATCCTGGATTTGCGCGACCAGGGCGCCCGCCGGCTTGTCGAGGCCGAAGGATTCAGCCAGGTCCTTGTTCACTTCCTGGATGACCACGCCCAACCAGCCACGGCTGACCTTGCCACCACTTTTCAGCTGATTGGAAACATCCATGGCCACGTCGATAGGAATGGCGAACGAGACCCCCATGAAGCCACCGGAACGGGTGTAGATCTGCGAATTGATCCCCACCACTTCGCCCGCCAGGTTGAACAACGGGCCACCGGAGTTGCCCGGGTTGATCGGCACGTCGGTCTGGATAAACGGCACATAGTTCTCGTTCGGCAGGCTGCGACCAATGGCACTGACGATACCCTGGGTAACGGTATGGTCAAAACCAAACGGCGAGCCTATGGCTACCACCCACTGCCCCGCCTTCAGGTCCTGGGACTTGCCCAGCTTCAGCACCGGCAGGTCCTTGCCCTCGATCTTCAGCAAGGCCACGTCGGAACGCGGATCGGTGCCGACCAATTTGGCTTTCAGCTCACTGCGATCAGCCAGGCGCACAAGGATCTCGTCGGCGTCGGCAATCACATGGTTATTGGTGAGGATGTAGCCATCTGGCGAGATGATGAAGCCCGAACCCAGGGACTGCGCTTCACGCTGGCCACCACCGCCACCACGGGGCGCACGCGGTTGTGGCATGCCACGCTCGAAGAACTCGCGCAGCATCGGCGGCAGGCCTTCCAGGTCAGGCATCTGCTGGTTGGAGACTTTGCGATCCGGCAGCTTCTGGGTGGTACTGATGTTCACCACGGCAGGCGAGGCTTGCTCAACCAATTGGGTGAAGTCAGGCAACTCGACCGCTTGCGCGGGCACGGCCTGACCCAGCACCAATACCGTGGCGACTATGGATAGGTAAGACTTCAAACGTGGTATCGACATACAGCTCCCGTTACGACGAGCAGGGTTGAGCGACAGGGTTCAAGAAACGCCGAAAACTGCGAACGACATCTTTGTTCCGCGAACTAAACAAGGCCAGGGCCAACAAGCCCTGACCTATAAAAAACATGGGAGATTTTTGCAAGTGAAAATGCTGATCCAGACATTTCATGCTCTCGGCAGCCAACCTGGCATGGACGTACTGTGAAAGATCTGGATGAACATAGGATTAACGACTCACGGCTTGGGGGTGGCCTTTTTTTCACCGCGCACCGACAGTGCGATGCGTTCGGCGGTGCCAATAGGTATTTCGCCGACCACAGTCACCATCATTTCGCCATCCACCGTATTCAAGCGACGAGATACAGCAACCGTAGGGCCTAATTGGGTGCGAGTCTCGGTCACGCTCACATCGCTGATCGGTTCGAGAAACACCGAGAAGCGCGCCAGTCCATCTTCATACATCAGGCTGTCGACCGTGGCCTTGGTATGGGGATCCTTGCGGGCACTGCTATTGGTCAGCTGAAAGCCTGGCGGCAACCACTCCAAGTGCCACGCCTCGGTGGCCTCTACGGCCGCTGCCTTGGTATCGCCGACGGCGATGGAGGTGCATTCGCCGCTAGGCTGCAAGTCGCGATCATTAGGCGTGGTGGAGGTGTCCAATCGAGTGAACTGAAAGCGCTCCAGCAACTGCCCTTGATCATTCAGCAACAAGGACTTGAGCGGCAGCGCAGTTTCACGATCAAGGTGCAGCTCAAAACCGTAGCGGTATTGATCACGGGGTGTAATCGACACAATCACTGCATTACGACCGGCCACGCGAGACTTTCCGATAACGGCCAGTTCGTAGAATTGATTGAGTCTTTGCGGATCGAGGGCGCGCGAGGGCGCATCACGCGAATTGCCCAGGCCGGCGACAAGAGTGCCGCTGACGCACTGAGTGCGGCCATCTACGCGAACGACTTCCTGGGCAGAACCATCAAGCTGCAAGAGCCGCTCACGGACCTGGCCATTCTGGGCGCGATGCCAGATGTCGTGGGTAGAAAAACTGCCATTACGTTCGTAGACAAACGTACCTTGGAAACTTTGCTGCTGCTCTGCACGCCCAAGTCGAGTCAGCCAGTCTTGGGCTTCGTCGGCATGGGCGGGGAGTGCAAACCAACCACTGAGCAATAACGTAAGGAGCGGTATGGCGCGCATAGGGCTCCTTAACGGATCAGCGGTTTTCCAGGCTTGCAGCGCGAGCGTATGGCAGAGCGCTTTCAGTGCCTTTCAAGGCGGATTCCTGTGCGTGTTGGCGCAGGTAGCCTGGAAGACGCTGGTCCTGCCAGCCGGATTGCCCTTGCAGCACACCGTTGGCCATAGGGCCGGTGGTGTCGGAGCTTTCCTTGTAGCCGGCCAGTACCGCTGGGCCTTTGACTTGCGGACCGGCCATGACCGGTTGCTGAGTCTGCTGGGCCAGTTCGGCACCGGCGATTTCGTCCTGGTTGTACAGGCGAACACCGGCCAGCACTGCAACAGTCACCGAGGCAGCCACTGCCAGGCGACCCAGGCTGCGCCAAGGGCCACGAGCAGCTTTTGCCGGAACGGCTTCATCAGCCAGCGCGGCAGAAACGGCCGCAGCAATATCCAGACGAGGGATTAGAAGATCCTTGTGCATCACCGCCCGAGCGACTTGGTAACGAGACCAGGTATCACGGGTTTCGGCATCATCAAATGCGTTGAGCACTCGACGAAGTTCCAGTTCATCCGCTTCGTTATCCATCACTGCGGACAGCGATTCCTGCAGGGCATCACGACTCATGGCGGTTCCTCTCTTGGCTGTCGCCGCTGTCTTTAGTTTTCCTGCAACAACGGTTGCAAGGCTTTATCGATGGCTTCCCGGGCCCGGAAAATCCGTGACCTTACAGTCCCCACCGGACACTGCATGACGCTCGCAATGTCTTCGTAACTCAGACCATCGAATTCACGTAAAGTTAACGCTGTACGCAAATCTTCTGGCAGTTGCTGAATTGTGCGATGAACGGTGCCTTCGATCTCGTCGCGCAGCAATGCACGCTCCGGCGACTCGAGATCTTTGAGGCCGTGATCACCATCGTAAAATTCTGCATCTTCTGAACTTACATCACTATCCGGTGGGCGGCGTCCGCGAGACACCAGATAGTTCTTCGCCGTGTTGATGGCGATGCGGTAGAGCCACGTGTAAAACGCACTATCACCGCGGAAATTGCCCAGTGCACGGTACGCCTTGATAAAGGCTTCCTGTGCAACGTCCTGCGCTTCATGGGTGTCGTGCACAAACCGCACGATCAACCCGAGAATTTTGTGCTGGTATTTCAGCACTAGCAGATCAAATGCTCGCTTGTCACCGCGTTGAACGCGCTCGACCAGCTGCTGATCCTCTTCCTGGGTTAGCATGAACACTCCTCGTTGTACTTGAAGGAGGCTTGCATAACTAAACGATCAGGCTTGCAAACATAGACTCGGACTTTTCGCAAAAGTTCTCCCCCTTCAAGCAAGTTTCCGGCACGCACTGATTTGGCACACACGAAAAACGCAGCGCGGGCAACGCCGGCTGCGCGAATAATCTTGTCGTCGGTTTTCTGACGCGTCCAATGCTCCCGACGGGCCAATAAACTCAACGTTTCCCAGCTTTCGGGCAACCTGCTATTGAGTCGAGGCTTATGCAAAAAGTTCCCACCTCAATAACCTGCCGATTTTACCCGAGCCGTGCACCGTAATCTCACATTGCCACGAATGCCCGGCTATTGTGCCGCTCCCCCCCTCTATATACTAGTGGCCCGTGTGACCCTTTGATTCGCCGATCCAGGCGTCCTGTTTGCGCCAGCCCTGTGGATCGCTTTTTGCGGAATCCTTCAAATGAGCCAACAGTTTCAACACGATGTCCTGGTGATCGGTAGCGGCGCGGCCGGCTTGAGCCTTGCGCTGACCCTTCCCAGCCACCTGCGCATTGCCGTCCTGAGCAAAGGCGACCTGGCCAACGGTTCGACATTCTGGGCCCAGGGCGGTGTCGCCGCGGTGCTGGACGACACCGATACGGTGCAATCCCACGTTGAAGACACCCTCAACGCCGGCGGTGGCCTGTGCAACGAAGACGCGGTGCGCTTCACCGTCGAGCATAGCCGCGAGGCAATCCAATGGCTGATCGACCAGGGCGTGCCCTTCACCCGCGACGAACACGCAGGCAGCGATGACGGCGGCTTCGAGTTCCATCTGACCCGCGAAGGCGGCCACAGCCATCGGCGTATCATCCACGCCGCCGATGCCACCGGTGCCGCGATCTTCAGGACCTTGCTCGACCAGGCCCGCCAACGCCCCAACATCGAACTGCTGGAACAACGCGTCGCTGTCGACCTGATCACCGAAAAGCGCCTGGGCCTGCCGGGCGAACGCTGCCTCGGCGCCTATGTGCTCAACCGCGCCAGCGGCGAGGTGGATACTTATGGTGCGCGCTTCACCATCCTCGCCTCAGGCGGCGCCGCCAAGGTCTACCTCTATACCAGCAACCCCGACGGCGCCTGCGGCGACGGCATTGCCATGGCATGGCGCTCGGGCTGCCGGGTGGCCAACCTGGAATTCAACCAGTTCCACCCCACCTGCCTGTATCACCCACAGGCCAAGAGCTTCCTGATCACCGAAGCCCTGCGCGGCGAAGGTGCACACCTCAAGCTGCCGAACGGTGAGCGCTTCATGCAGCGTTTCGACCCGCGCGCCGAGCTGGCTCCACGGGATATTGTCGCCCGCGCCATCGACCATGAAATGAAGCGCCTGGGCATCGACTGCGTCTACCTGGACATCAGCCACAAGCCCGAAGCGTTCATCAAGACCCACTTCCCGACCGTCTACGAGCGCTGCCTGGCGTTCAACATCGACATCACCAAAGGCCCGATCCCGGTGGTGCCGGCGGCGCACTACACCTGCGGCGGTGTGATGGTCGACCAATATGGGCGTACCGATGTACCCGGCCTGTACGCGATTGGCGAAACCAGCTTCACCGGCCTGCACGGCGCCAACCGCATGGCCAGCAACTCACTGCTCGAATGCTTCGTCTACGCCCGCTCGGCCGCAGCCGACATTCTCGAACAACTGCCGCGCATCCCGGTGCCGGCCGCCCTGCCCCGCTGGGATGCCAGCCAGGTTACCGATTCGGACGAAGACGTGATCATCGCCCACAACTGGGACGAGCTGCGGCGCTTCATGTGGGATTACGTGGGGATCGTGCGCACCAACAAGCGCCTGCAACGGGCGCAACACCGGGTGCGACTGCTGCTGGATGAGATTGATGAGTTCTACAGCAACTATAAGGTCAGCCGTGACCTGATCGAACTGCGCAACCTTGCCCAAGTCGCGGAGTTGATGATCCGTTCAGCCATGGAACGCAAGGAAAGCCGGGGCCTGCACTACACCCTCGACTACCCGCAGATGTTGCCCGAGGCCCGCGACACTATTCTGGTGCCAACCACCTACGGCGGCTGAACTTCAAGCGAACCCGCAGGCGCCGGTGCACATCGGCGGCCTGCGAATCCGTCGGCACGCAGACCGAGCGCACCCGCCATTCCCCCGGTACGCGATAGCGCAACACCACAATCAGCGGCAACGCCAGGCTGTCGGGCCGCAGCTGCACGCGATGCCAGCCGCGCTCACTGCTGAATAATTGCCAGCCCTCTTCATCCCGTCGCAGGCCACGAATCGACGAACGGTGAGTCAGCAGGACATAACGCGGCAATACCCAGGCAGCATGGGCCAGGCACGCCAGCACGCCGAGGACAGCAAAGGGAGAGTCGAGGACCATCAGCGCACCCAGCGCGAACAGCTGGGCAAGGAGATACGCCGCCAGCAGCAGCCGTGAGGCCTGCCAGCGGCATTCGAAACGATTACTTGGGCTGGACACGATCCAGGATCATCCGGACCATGCGCTGCAGTTCAGGATCTTCGGATTCGGCCCGCTCCATGAACCAGCCGAACATGTCCTGATCTTCGCAAGTCAGCAGCCTGACGTAGAGATCGCGATCTTCCTTATTGAGCGTCGCATATACCTCTTTGGTAAAAGGCACCAGCAACACATCAAGCTCAAGCATGCCACGACGGCTGTGCCAGTAGAGACGATTGATTTCTACATCTTCGACCATGGAGCGCTCCTCAAATAGAGCGCAAGTATACAGGCCCGACGGCACCGGAACAGTCGGCTTTGGTCGCCCCTACGGAAACTATCCATTTGCCGGGCGCCCCTCTATGATGCACCCATGACTTTTTGACCTGCGATGACCCATGGCTGACTCTGCTTTCTTCTGCCCCCTGTCCCACGAAGGCGTTCTCGCCGTCCGCGGCTCCGACGCTGCCAAGTTCCTGCAGGGACAACTCACCTGCAACCTCAATTACCTGAGCGACACCCAGGCCAGCCTCGGTGCGCGCTGCACACAAAAAGGCCGCATGCAGTCGAGCTTCCGCATCCTGTTGCAGGGCGACGGCGTACTCCTGGCCATGGCCACCGAGCTGCTCGAACCGCAACTGGCGGACCTGAAGAAATATGCAGTGTTCTCCAAGTCCAAGCTCACCGACGAAAGCGCCGCCTGGGTGCGTTTCGGTGTGATCGATGGCGATCAGGCGCTGACCGGCCTTGGCCTTGAGCTGCCCACCGAAACGGACAGCGTTGCCCGTACCGAACACCTGATCGCCGTCCGCGTGTCTCCCGCCCGCGCCGAACTCTGGGTACCTGCCGAGCAAGCCGACGGCGTGCGCGGCCAATTGGCCGCACAGTTGACACAAACCGACTTGAATCACTGGCTACTGGGCCAGATCCGCGCCGGTATCGGCCAGGTCATGCCCCAGACCCGCGAACTGTTCATCCCGCAGATGCTCAACCTGCAGGCCGTGGGCGGCGTCAGCTTCAAGAAAGGCTGCTACACCGGCCAGGAAATCGTCGCGCGCATGCAGTACCTGGGCAAACTCAAGCGTCGCCTGTACCGCTTGAGCCTGAACGCGGCTGAAATGCCCGAGCCAGGCACCCCGTTGTTTTCCCCCAGCCACAACAGCTCGATCGGCGAAGTGGTGATTGCAGCAAAAGCTGACCAGGTGATTGAACTTCTGGCGGTATTGCAAGCCGAAGCTGCCGATAGTGGCGATGTGCACCTAGGCACGCTGGAAGGCCCCGGTTTGCAACTGCTTGACCTGCCTTACACCCTTGACCGCGATCGTGAGATCCAGCGTTAGTCGCCGTATTTTCCTGCAACACCCTAGAGAGCATGAATGAACAAACTGGCGGAAAAAGTCCAACAGGCGTTGGTTAAGGCCATCGACAACGATGACCTGGTTCTGCCGACATTGCCGGAAGTGGCCCTGAACATCCGTCAGGCCGCTGAAGACCCGGAAATCAGCATCAGCCACTTGAGTAAAGTGATCGGCCGCGACACTGCGTTGTCGGCGCGCCTGATCAAAGTGGTCAACAGCCCGCTGTTGCGCGCCACCCAGGAAGTCACCGACCTGCACACCGCCATCACCCGGCTGGGCACCAACTACAGCAGCAACCTGGCCATCGGCCTGGTGATGGAACAGATCTTCCACGCCCGTTCCGAAGTGGTCGAACAGAAAATGCGCGATGTGTGGCGCCGCAGCCTGGAAGTGGCGGGCGTCAGCTACGCCCTGTGCCGCAACCACAGCCAGCTCAAGCCGGACCAGGCAGCGCTGGGCGGCCTGGTGCACCAGATCGGCGTGCTGCCGATCCTGACCTACGCCGAAGACCACTACGAGCTGTTGTCAGATCCGGTCAGCCTCAACCACGTGATCGACAGCATCCACCCGGTGCTGGGCGACAAGTTGCTGAGTGGTTGGGACTTCCCGGAAATGCTGGCGAAACTGCCGGGCCAGTACCTGAACCTGGACCGGGACTCAGCCTGCCTCGACTACATCGACGTGGTGCAGATTGCCATGCTGTATTGCCATCACGGCACCGATCACCCCCTGGCCAAGGTGGACGTCTCCAGCGTGCCTGCGATGAAAAAACTGCGGGTTGATCCCTACAGCGAAAAACTGCGCGCAGAGCTGGATGAAGCGCGCGCCATGTTCGATTGATCAACCGGCGATAAAACTCACACGCACCTTCAACCCCGCGTGCTCGCCGTCATGCAGGCTGATCTGGGCCAGATGCGCACGACAGATTTCGCCCACGATCGCCAACCCCAGGCCTGAGCCCATGCCTTGCTGGCTACGGCGGTAGAAGCGCTCGAACACCCGGTCGCGCTCCTCCTGCGGAATACCTGGGCCATCATCTTCCACCTCCAGTACCGCCGGCGCCGTGACCCGCAGGATCACGTTGCCGCCCGGTGGCGTGTGCGCCAGGGCGTTGTCCACCAGGTTGCTCAACAGTTCGTTGAGCAGCGTCGGCTCGCCACGCAACCACACCGGTTCATCCGCCTCCAGCGCCAGTGCCACGCCACGCGCATGGGCCAACGGCGCCATGGCCATGCCCAGCTCACGGGCCAATTGGCTGAGGTCGAGCAACTGCGCGCCGCCTTCGGCAATCGCCCGGGCACCGTTTTCGATGCGCGCCAGGGACAGCAACTGATTGGCCAGGTGGGTCAACCGATCGGTGCCTTGGGCGGCGGTTTCCAGGGTGCTGCGCCAGGTCGCGGGGTCTTCGGCACGCAGGCCCAGCTCCAGGCGTGCCTTGAGCGCCGCCAACGGGGTACGCAGTTCATGGGATGCATCGGCAATAAACTGCGCCTGACGCTCGAACTGGCCGCGCAGGCGTTCGGTGAAGTGGTTGAGGGAACGCACCAGCGGGCCGAACTCATGCTGCACTTCCACCAACGGCAACGGCCGCAAGTCGTCGGGCTGGCGCTCTTCCACCGCGGTGCGCAGGCGCTCCAGCGGGCGCAATGCGGCGCTGACGGCAAACCACACCAGCAACAAGGCACCGATGGCGAGCATGCCCAGGCGCAGCAAGGTGTCGGCCATCAGGCTGCGGGCCATGCTCACCCGTGCCTCATCGGTTTCGGCCACGCGGATTTCCGCCATGCCGTTCATGTTCGGTTCGGAGACCGCCTTGAGCAGGCTGACCACCCGCACTTCCTGGCCCTGGTACTTGGCGTTGTAGAAGCGCGCCAGCGCCGGGTAGTCGTCGGTGCGCGGAGTGCCGGGGGGCGGGCCGGGGAGGTTTTCGTAGCCGGAAATCAGCTTCTGATCAATGTCATTGACCTGGTAATAGATGCGCCCGGCGCTGTCGTAGGCAAAGGTGTCGAGGGCGACATAGGGCACGTTGGCGCTGAGGGTGCCGTCCACCTGGGTCAGGCCGGCGGCAATGGTACGCGCCGAGGCCAGCAACGTGCGGTCATAGGCGGTGTCGGCCGCTTCGCGACCGTTCCAGTAGGCGCTCATGCCACTGGCGAGCATCAACAGCACCAGCAGCAGCGCCAGGTTCCACAGCAGGCGCCAGCGCAGGCTGCTGGGCTTATGCATCGCGGGCTTCCAGCAGGTAGCCGAGACCGCGGAACGTCACGATGGCGATGGGTTGGCCATCGAGCTTCTTGCGCAGGCGGTGCACGTAGATTTCGATGGCGTCGGGGCTGGCCTCTTCGTCCAGGCCGAACACCTGTGAAGCCAGTTGCTCCTTGCTCATCACCCGGCCTGGGCGGGCAATCAGCGCTTCAAGCACGGCTTGCTCGCGGGAGGTCAACGTCATCAACTCGCCGCCCACGGTGAAACGACGGGTGTCGAGGTCATAAACCAGCACACCACACGCCTGCTGACGCTCGCCGCCCAACACACTGCGGCGCAGCAGCGCCTTGACCCGGGCTTCCAGCTCGGTCAGTTCGAACGGTTTGGCCAGGTAGTCATCGGCGCCCAGGTTCAGGCCATGCACGCGGTCCTTCACATCGCTGCGCGCGGTCAACATCAGCACCGGCAGGTTTTTCCCACGCGCCCGCAAGCGCGCCAGTACCTCGAAACCGTCCATGCGCGGCAGGCCCACATCGAGGATGGCCACCGCGTAATCCTCGCTGCTCAAGGCCAGGTCGGCGGCCACGCCGTCATGCAATACGTCGACGGTCAAACCTGTGCTCTTGAGCGCTTGGGCGACGCTTTCGGCGAGTTGCAGATGGTCTTCAACCAGAAGGACACGCATGGATTTCCACCTTATTCGGACGTGGTCGGCGCCACGCTTTGCCGGGCAGTTTACAGGCGCCGACTGCCCTGTGAAGCCTGAAAACATTGAAAGACAGCTGAAAGGTTAGTGAAAGCTTCGCCCTTTAGCATCCAGCCACGGTAGGTCATGCCTGCCGAGCGACCTGATGGGTCGCGCCCGAAAAACGCCTTGAAGCGTTTTCGCCAAAATAAGAACAATAACGGAGTGCACCACGATGCTGTCGACACAGCCCCAGGCTTGCCCGCCTGTTCGTATTTCCCGCCTGACCCACACCGCCCTTGCCAGTGCCGCTGCCCTTGCCGGCTTTTCGCCGCTTGGCCAGGCTGCCTTCTTCGAAGACAGCAGCGCGACCCTGGAAACCCGCAACATGTACTTCAACCGCGACTTTCGCGACGGCACCAGCGCCCAGCAGTCCAAGCGCGACGAGTGGGCCCAGGGCTTCATGCTCAACCTGCAATCGGGCTACACAGACGGCACCGTCGGCTTTGGCGTGGATGCGCTGGGCATGCTCGGGGTCAAGCTCGACTCCAGCCCCGACCGCACCGGCACCGGCCTGCTGCCTACCCACGACGATGGCCGCGCCGCCAACGAGTACTCCAAGCTGGGCCTGACCGGCAAAGTGAAGATTTCCGCTACCGAGCTGAAGATCGGTTCGCTGATGCCCGAGCTGCCGATCCTCAAGCCCAACGACGGTCGTATCCTGCCGCAGACCTTCAACGGTGGCCTGATCACCTCCAAGGAATTCAAGAACCTGGTCTTCACCGGCGGCCGTCTCGACAAAGCCAAGGACCGCGACGACAGCAACTACGAAGACATCGCCCTCAATAACAAGAACAGCCGCTTCCTCAGCGGTGCCACCGGCAAGCATTTCAACTTCGGCGGGGTCGACTACAAGTTCGCCGACAAGATCACCGGCAGCTACCACTTCGCCCAGCTCGACGACGTGTACCGCCAGCACTTCCTCGGCCTGGTCGCCGCGCGCCCGATGGGCCCCGGCACCTTCGCCACCGACCTGCGCCTGGCGATCAGCGATGACGCAGGCGCAGCCCGTGGCGGCAAGATCGACAACACCTCCCTCAACGGCCTGTTCAGCTATGCCCTCAATGGCCATAAGCTCAGCGCCGGCTACCAGCATATGTCCGGCGACAGCGCCTTTCCCTATGTGGATGGCAGCGACCCGTACCTGGTCAACTTCGTGCAGATCAACGACTTTGCCGGCGCCGAAGAGCGCTCCTGGCAGGCGCGCTACGACTACGACTTCGCCAAGCTGGGCATTCCCGGCCTGAGTTTCATGAGCCGTTACCTCTCGGGTGACAATATCAAGCTCAGGAACGGCGACACCGGCAAGGAATGGGAGCGCAACAGCGAGATCAAGTACGTGGTGCAAAGCGGCACATTCAAGGATGTCGCCGTGCGTCTGCGCAATGCCACCTACCGTTCCAACTATTCAGCCCGTGATGCGGATGAAATGCGCCTGCTGGTCAGCTACAGCGTTGCGCTCTGGTAAGCCACTCATAACAACAAAGACGGAGATCACCATGACCCCTTCATTGCGTAAATTGGCCCTCGCCGCCGGCTGCATGCTGTTCGCCGGCCAACTGCTGGCCGCCGACGAACCCAAGCGCCCGGAATGCATCGCCCCGGCCTCCCCCGGCGGTGGTTTTGACCTGACCTGCAAACTGGCGCAAAGCGCGCTGGTCAACGAGAAACTGCTGAGCAAACCAATGCGCGTGACCTACATGCCGGGCGGCGTGGGCGCGGTGGCCTATAACGCCGTGGTGGCCCAGCGTCCTGCGGACGGCGGTACGTTGGTGGCCTGGTCCAGCGGTTCGCTGCTGAACCTGGCCCAGGGCAAGTTCGGACGCTTCGATGAGAGCGCCGTACGCTGGCTGGCCGCCGTGGGTACCAGCTACGGTGCCATCGCCGTTAAAGCCGATTCGCCCTACAAGACCCTCGACGACCTGGTTAAAGCCCTGAAGAAAGATCCGGGCAGCGTGGTGATCGGTTCCGGCGGCACCGTGGGCAGCCAGGACTGGATGCAAACCGCCCTGATCGCCAAGGCCGCCGGGATCAACCCGCGCGAGCTGCGCTATGTGGCGCTCGAAGGCGGCGGTGAAATCGCCACCGCCCTGCTCGGCGGGCATATCCAGGTCGGCAGTACCGACATCTCCGACTCCATGCCGCACATCCTCAGCGGTGACATGCGCCTGCTGGCGGTGTTCTCCGAGGCGCGCCTGGACGAGCCGGAAATGAAGAATATTCCGACCGCCAAAGAGCAAGGCTACGACATCGTCTGGCCGGTGGTGCGTGGCTTCTACCTCGGGCCAAAAGTCAGCGATGCCGACTACGCCTGGTGGAAGGAGGCCTTCGATAAACTGCTGGCCTCCGACGAGTTCGCCAAGCTGCGTGACCAGCGCGAGCTGTTCCCGTTCGCCATGACTGGCCCGGAGCTGGACACCTACGTGAAGAAACAGGTGGCTGACTACAAAGTGCTGGCCAAAGAGTTCGGCCTGATCCAGTAATCGCCCCTCTTTTGTGTAATGCCCCTGTAGGAGCGAGCTTGCTCGCGAAGAACCCAAGGACATCCACGTGCATCCAGACAGCACGCGTTATCGTTGACGTTTTTCGCGAGCAAGCTCGCTCCTACAAGAGGGGCCTTGGAGTTTCCTATGCTCTTACAACGCATTTTTGCCGCTGTGCTGTTGCTGGCCTGTGCCGGCCTGGCACTGATGGCCTGGCCGTATCAGGCGGCGTTTTCCTACGAGCCCGTGGGGCCTCGGGCCTACCCATTGCTGATGCTCGGGCTGATGAGCCTGGCGCTGATCTACATGCTGTTCCGCCCGCAACCCACCAAGCACACCGAAGAAGAACCCGCGCTCGACCGCCAGACACTGGTCAAGATCAGCATCTGCGTGGCGCTGTTGATCGTGTTTGCCGGCACCTTCGAGCCCCTGGGTTTCATCCTCAGCAGCATGCTGATCGGCATCCCCATGGCGCGCCTGTATGGCGGCCGCTGGGTGCCCAGTGTGGTGATCGTCAGCCTGATGGCCATCGGTCTTTATCTGCTGTTCGATAAAGTCATGGATGTTCCGCTGCCCCTCGGCCTGCTCGACGTTCTGGAGAACTGATATGGATACTTTCGGCTATTTGGGCCAGGGCTTCGGCGTTGCACTGTCCCCCTACAACCTGGTGACCGCCCTGTGCGGCACCTTGATCGGCACCGTGGTCGGGCTGTTGCCGGGCCTGGGCCCGATCAACGGCGTGGCGCTGTTGATCCCCATCGCGTTCGCCCTGGGCCTGCCGCCGGAATCGGCGCTGATCCTGCTGGCCGCCGTGTACCTGGGCTGCGAATACGGCGGGCGTATCAGCTCGATCCTGCTGAACATCCCGGGCGAAGCCTCCACCGTGATGACCACCCTCGACGGCTACCCGATGGCCCGCAAAGGCTTGGCCGGTGTGGCGCTGTCGTTGTCCGCGTGGAGTTCGTTCATCGGCGCGTTTATCGCCACCTGCGGCATGGTGCTGTTCGCGCCGCTGCTGGCCAAATGGGCGATTGCCTTCGGCCCGGCGGAATATTTCGTGCTGATGGTGTTCGCGATTGTCTGCCTGGGCGGCATGGCCGGTGACAAACCGTTGAAGACCTTTGTGGCGGCGCTGATCGGCCTGTTCCTTTCCGCCGTGGGCATCGACGCCAACAGCGGCGTGTACCGGTTCACCGGCGATAACATCCACCTCACCGACGGCATCCAGTTTGTGGTGTTGGTGCTGGGCTTGTTCTCCATCAGCGAGATCCTGTTGCTGCTGGAAAAAACCCACCGTGGCCAGGAAGCGGTAAAAGCCACCGGGCGGATGATGTTCAACCTGAAAGAAGCAGGTTCGGTGTTCGTGGTGAACATTCGTTGCGGCCTGCTCGGTTTCATCATGGGCGTGCTGCCCGGCGCGGGCGCGACCCTGGCCTCGGCGGTGGCCTACATGACCGAGAAACGCCTGGCCGGTGCCAGCGGCAAATTCGGCCAGGGCGACATGCGCGGCCTGGCTGCACCGGAAACCGCCATCGGCGCGTCCGCCTGCGGTGCCCTGGTACCGATGCTGACCCTCGGCGTTCCCGGGTCGGGCACCACCGCCGTGATGATCGGCGCCCTGTCGCTGTACAACATCACCCCCGGCCCGCTGCTGTTCCAACAGCAACCGGACATCGTCTGGGGCCTGATCGCCTCGTTGTTTATCGCCAACATCATGCTGGTGATCCTCAACATCCCGATGATCCGCATCTTCACGCGCATCCTCGCCGTGCCGAACTGGGCGCTGGTGCCGGTGATCGCGATCATCACCGCGATCGGTGTGTACGCGGTGCACGCCACCACCTTCGACCTGTTCCTGATGGTCGGTATCGGCATCTTCGGCTACATCCTGCGCAAGCTGGACTTCCCGCTGTCGCCGGTGCTGCTGGGCTTTATCCTCGGTGGGCTGATGGAACAAAACCTGCGCCGTGCGCTGTCGATCTCCAACGGTGCGCTGGAAATCCTGTGGTCGAGCCCGATTACCTTTGGCGTCTGGGTGCTGACCGCCATCATGCTGTTTGTACCGTTGCTGCGTATCTGGCGTAAACGTGCCCAACAGCGTCGTGCCGTGGCCGATGTCTGAGGTCATCTTTAAACATTGGTGGGGAACACCGCTGGTCGGCCTGGCCGGCGGTTACCTGGCCAGCCTGGTTGGCTGGCCTTTGCCGTACATGGTCGGCTCCTTACTGGCGATCATCCTCGTGCGTTGCCTAACGCCCTGGCAGTTAGCGGAGATTCCCGGCGGGCGCAAATGCGGCCAATGGGTGGTGGGCATCGGCATCGGCCTGCACTTCACCCCGGTGGTGATCGAACAGGTGATGAGCCACTTCGGCCTGATTTTCTTCGGGGCGCTGGTCACCAGCCTGTCGAGCGTGGTGGGCGTGTGGTTGATGCGCCGCAGTGGTGAAGACCGCGCCACCGCGTTCTTCTCGAGCATGCCGGGCGGTTCCGGGGAAATGGTCAACCTCGGCTCGCGCAATGGCGCGGTACTCAGCCGTGTCGCGGCTGGGCAAAGTCTGCGCGTGCTGGTGGTGGTGCTGTGTGTGCCGGCGATCTTCAAGTATCTGTTGGGCGGCGGTGCGCCGCAGTTTCATCCGGCGCCTGTCAGTTGGGCGTGGCTGGCGCTGCTGTTTCCACTCGGTGCACTGGTGGCCTGGGGCTGGCAGCGCTTGCGCCAGCCTAACCCGTGGTTGTTCGGCCCCTTGCTGGTCAGTGCGACGGCCAGCGTGGTGTGGGACCTGCATATCGGCCTGCCCGACGGCGGCAGCCAGATCGGCCAGTGGTTGATCGGCAGCGGGTTGGGCTGCCACTTCAACCGGCAGTTCTTTCGTCGAGCACCGTCGTTCATGGGCCGCACCTTGATCGGCACGGCCTTGACCATGGCGTTGGCAACGTTGGCGGCGGTGGGCTTGAGCGCCCTCACCCACCTGGACCTGCGCTCGCTGACCCTGGGCATGATGCCCGGCGGGATTGCCGAGATGAGCCTTACGGCCGAGACCCTGCAACTGTCGGTGCCGTTGGTGACGGCGATGCAGGTGATGCGCTTGTTGTTTGTGCTGTTTCTGGCGGAGCCGTTGTTTCGGCATTGGAACCGTCAGCCGGAAAAAATCTAAACCTTCGGCACAGTTCAACCTGTGGGGGGCTTGTCCCTCCCACATTTGAATGTGCCTGGCCTTAGAGCGGCGGCAACCGCCACTCAATCGGCGTCTCGCCGTTCTGCTCAAGAAACTTGTTGGTGCGGCTGAAATGCCCGCACCCCAGGAACCCGCGATACGCCGACAACGGCGACGGATGCACCGACGTCAGCACCAAATGCTTGGTGGCATCGACCAGCTTCTGCTTGCCCTGGGCATGGGCGCCCCACAACAGGAACACCAAATGCGGCTGGTGTTCGCTGACCACTTCGATAATCCGATCGGTAAAGAATTGCCAGCCCTTGCCCGCATGGGCATTGGCGTTGGCGCGTTCCACGGTCATGGTGGTGTTGAGCAGCAATACGCCCTGGTCGGCCCAGCTCTGCAGGCAGCCGTGGTTGGGGATGTCGATGTTCAGGTCGCGCTTGAGCTCTTTGTAGATATTGACCAGGGACGGCGGCGCCGGCACGCCCGGTTGTACCGAGAAGCACAGGCCGTGGGCCTGCCCGGGGCCGTGGTACGGGTCCTGGCCGAGGATCACCACCTTGACCTTGTCCAGCGGCGTTGAGTTAAGCGCATTGAAGATCAGCGGGCCGGGCGGGTAGATCTCTTTGCCGGCGGCATGTTCCTGGCGCAGGAACTCGCGTAACTGGCCCATGTAGGGCTTATCGAACTCATCACGCAGGGCGTGTTTCCAGCTGGGTTCGAGTTTGATACGGTCGCCTTCGGTCATAGTTGAAATGTCTTGTAGAAAAGAATGAGGCGAACCCTAGGAAAGCCGGCCCTGCTTGTCAATTGATCTGACACACCACCGGCACTTTCCCACGAAGCGATCATACTGATCCTTCACCTTCTCGATTGAGGTCACGATGAATCTGCACTTCGAAGAACTGACCGGCAGTGGCGGCGCCCGCGTCGGCATCGCCAGCCTCGACGCTGAAAAGTCCCTCAACGCCCTCTCTTTGCCGATGATCCTGGCCCTGACTGATCGCCTGGAGGCCTGGGCCAAAGACCCGAACATCGTCTGTGTGCTGCTGCGTGGCAACGGGCCCAAGGCGTTTTGCGCCGGGGGCGAAGTGCGCAGCCTGGCCCAAGCCTGCCGCGAGCAGCCGGGTGAAGTGCCGGCCCTGGCCGCACAGTTTTTTGCCGCGGAATACCGCCTCGACTACCGCTTGCACACTTACCCTAAGCCGCTGATCTGCTGGGGCCACGGTTACGTGCTGGGCGGAGGCATGGGCCTGCTGCAAAGCGCGGCCATACGGATTGTCACGCCGAGCAGCCGCCTGGCCATGCCCGAGATCAGCATCGGCCTTTACCCGGACGTGGGTGCCAGCTGGTTCCTGTCGCGCCTGCCCGGCAAGCTGGGCTTATTCCTTGGCCTCACCGGCGCCCATATCAACGGCCGTGACGCCCTGGACCTGGGCCTGGCCGACCGTTTCCTGCGTGACGATCAACAAGACGAGTTGCTCGATGGCCTGCTGCAACTGAACTGGCAGAAGCAGACCGCGATACAGCTCAACAGCCTGCTCAAGGCCATGGCCCAGGAAGCCGTGGCCCAGCAACCCGAGGCGCAATGGCTGCCGCGCCGGGCACAGATCGACGAATGGCTGGACGTCGGCGATGTGCGCAGCGCCTGGCGCGCCTTGAGCCCGCTGCGTGACCACGCGGACCCACTGTTCAATCGCGCCGGCAAGACATTGAGCGAAGGCTGCCCGCTGACCGCGCACCTGGTGTGGGAACAGATCCAGCGGGCCCGCCACCTGTCCCTGGCCGAGGTGTTCCAGATGGAATACACCCTGAGCCTGAACTGCTGCCGCCATCCGGAATTCAGCGAGGGGGTGCGCGCGCGGTTGATCGACAAGGACCAGAAGCCCCATTGGCATTGGCCAGACATCAATACGGTCCCGGACGCCGTGGTGCAGGCGCACTTCACCAAGGCGTGGGAAGGCCGGCACCCGCTGGCGGACTTGTCCGATTACTGAGGTTTTGCGCCCATAAAAAAGCGGCGCTTCATGCGCCGCTTGTCATACAGGCCGGTCAACGGTGACCGCCACGGCCACCTCCACGGTCATGATCACCACCGCGTCCATGCCCGCCATTGTTCCAACGATCCCCCCAGCCCTGGTTCGGGTAAGGCCGGTAACCGGCCCTTGGCCCTGACGGGTAATAGCGAGGCGCCGGCTGGTAATAACGCGGTGCCGAGTAGTAACGCGGTGCCGGAGCGTAGTAACGCGGCGACGGGTAGTAATCACGGCGATATTGATACGCCGTGCCGCCGCCATAGTAATAAGCCGGCGCCGGTGAGGTGTAGACCTCGGAACGGTAGTAGCTCTGGCCTCCATCGTAGTAGGGCACACAAGCGCAAAGGGTCAGACCGAGTAAAGCGCTGAGCAGCAGTCGTCGATACATGGCGGCCTCCTGGACCGCGGAAGAGCACCTCCAGCGACGCTGGGGGGCGGCATTCAGCTTTCACTGAATGACGAAACATCTGACATCAAAAACCGAATCTGGTGCGTTTTGGTAACAACTTGATACATCAATGCCAAGGGCAGCCACATCCCGTCAGACGCACTGCGGTATAGCACTTAACAACCCCCAGGTTTATCGATTCAGTAAATTTTTCTGGCTCGAAACTTTCCCGATTGCGATGATGTCACTATGACATCGCATAAGCCAGGGAGGCTCTAACGTGCGCCCTTCGCCACTTTCGCCGGATCCGAGCCATGAAAATCTCAACCAAACTGCTGCTTTCATTTCTATTGTGTGCACTGGTCACCCTCGGGGTCGGCCTGCTGGGTATCAAAAGCGTGGTCCGCCTCGCCAATGCATTGGAACTGACGTTCTCCAATAACCTGGTGTCCGTCAGCACCACGGCCGCCACCCTCAACAGCCTGGTCGCCCACAACCGTGGTTTGTACCGTTTGATGGATGCGAGCAACGGCGACGTATCCCAACAAGACCGCGACCGTGTACGGCAGGACATCGCCAACGAACTCAAACGCAGCCAGAGCGCCTACGCCACCTACCGCGCCACGCCCCTGGAAGACGACGAACGGGCAGCAGGCGACAAGCTCGACCAGATCTGGCCAACTTACACCAGCAGCTCCGAACGCATCATGTCGATGCTCGACAGTGGCCAGGTCGAGCAGGCCCGTGCCCAGCTCAACAGCACCAACAATGAACTGTTCCGCCAGGCGCGCGAGTTGATCCGTGTGATGATCGAGTCCAATAACCGCCAGATCAAGGAAGGCGCCCTCGCCGCCGAGGACCTTCGCAGCAGCGCATTGACCTGGATGATCAGCGGCATTGTCCTGGCCTTCATCATTGCGATTATCATCGGTGTGCTGATCACGCGCCTGATCACCCGTCCTATCGCACAAGCGGTTGAGAACGCACAGCGCATTGCCAAGGGTGACCTGACCCAAGCCATCACGACCGACCGCACCGACGAAGCCGGGCAACTGCTGATGGCGTTGTCCGATATGCAGGGCGGCCTGAAAAGCACGCTGATGGAAATCGCCAATGCCTCCGACCAGCTCGCGTCGGCAGCCGAAGAGCTGAGTGCCGTCACCGATGAAAGCACCCGTGGCCTGACCCGCCAGAACGACGAAATCCAGCAAGCGGCCACCGCCGTCAACCAGATGACCGCAGCGGTCGACGAAGTGGCGAGCAACGCCGTGTCGACCTCCGAGGCGTCGCGCCAGGCCACCGCCGAAGCCGAGGACGGCCGCCAGCAGGTGGAGCAGGCAGTGTCGGGCATGTCGTCGATGGTGGTGGAGATCAACGATTCGACCCAATCGGTCGCTGACCTCGCCAACCAGGTGCGCGAAATCGGCAAGGTGATTGATGTGATCCGCGGCATTGCCGACCAGACCAACCTGCTGGCCCTCAATGCCGCCATCGAAGCCGCCCGTGCCGGTGAGCAAGGTCGCGGTTTTGCGGTGGTGGCCGATGAGGTGCGCGCGCTGGCCCATCGCACCCAGACCTCCACGGTCGACATCGAGAAAATGATCGGTGAAGTGCAGGCAGGCGCCGATGGCGCCGTGGCCGCCATGAACAAGAGCCTGAACTGGGCCAACAACACCCAGACCCTGGCGCAAAACGCCGGTCAGGCGCTGGAGCGCATCACCGCCAGCGTGGCCAGTATCAACGAGCGCAACCTGGTGATCGCCTCGGCGTCCGAGGAACAGGCCCAGGTGGCCCGCGAAGTGGATCGCAACCTGCTCAACATTCAGGACCTGTCGACCCAGACCGCCGCCGGTGCCCACCAGACCAACGCCTCCAGCCAGGACCTGTCGCGCCTGGCCACCTCGTTCACTATGCTGGTCAGCAAGTTCCAGCTGTAAGCGCCTCATCACAGTGCGCCGGCGCACCTGCGTGGCGCACACCGCCCTCGTCTACACCCTCCTCTCCCGCTCGCCCGGCTGAACCGCCGGGCATCGAAGCCACTTGGCACGACTCTCGCTTTGTCTCTTGCGTGCAGGATTGATAACAGGTTCGCGGCACCACAATTTGCAATGGCCGACTAGGGTTCCGGCTCGCCGAAAGCGAGTGGCTGGTCCGAGAGTTGGCGACCTCCAGTTGAGGTTACACGGCGGGATAAAAGCCCGGGAGACAAGCCACCGTTCACGGTGCCGCGTTGCTCCTGCTCGCCCTTGATCAACTGGAGAAGCCCCATGCCCTCAATCCGTTTACCCGCCCTGCTCGCCGCCGTCTTTGCCGCCGTGCTGAGCGTCCAGGCCCAAGCCGCCACGAAAAACCACTTCAGCGTGTGCTGGACGATCTACGCCGGCTGGATGCCATGGGAGTACGCCGGCAGCCAAGGCATCCTCGACAAGTGGGCGAAGAAGTACGGCATCACCATCGACATGGTGCAGCTCAATGACTACGTCGAATCCATCAACCAGTACACCGCCGGCCAGTTCGACGGCTGCACCATGACCAACATGGACGCCCTGACCATCCCCGCCGCCGGTGGCGTGGACAGCACCGCGCTGGTGGTCAGCGACTTCTCCAACGGCAACGACGGCGTGGTAATCAAGGGCACCGGCAAGACCGTGGCCGACCTCAAGGGCATGAACGTCAACCTGGTGGAACTCTCGGTGTCTCACTACCTGCTGGCCCGCGCGCTGGAGTCGGCGGACTTGACGGAAAAAGACCTGAAGGTGGTCAACACCTCCGATGCCGACATCGCGGCGGCCTTCAACACCGACCAGGTCCAGGCCGTCACCACCTGGAACCCGATGCTCTCGGAGATCAAGGCCAAGCCTGGGGTGAGCCAAGTGTTCGACTCGAGCAAAGTACCCGGCGAAATCATGGACATGATGGTGGTCAACACCCAGGTCCTCAAAGACAACCCCAAGCTGGGCAAAGCGCTGACCGGCGCCTGGTTCGAAGTGGTCGCGCTGATGAACGCCAAGGGCCCCGCCAGCACCGCAGCCCTCGAACATATGGCCAAGGCCTCGGGCACTGACCTTGCGGGCTTCCAGTCGCAACTGGACACCACTCAGTTGTTCGCCACGCCCCAGGAAGCCCTGGCCTTCGCCACCAGCCCACAGTTGCCCGCCACCATGGGCAAAGTCGCCGAGTTCTCGTTTAAACACGGCCTGCTGGGTGAAGGCGCCAAGGACAGCAGCGCCGTGGGCATGCGCTTCGCCAACGGTGTGACCAGCGGCGACAAGGCCAACCTCAAGCTGCAGTTCGACCCCAGCTACGTACAGATGGCCGCCGACGGCAAGCTGTAAGAGGACCCGGCCATGCGCCTGATCAACCGTCACCCGGACCGTTCCAGCCGCCTGTTGCTGGTGCTGCTGCCGTTCGCCCTGCTGCTGTTCGCCTACTTCGTGGGCTCGGCCGAGCGCCTGGCGGACAACCCCAACGACAAGCTGCTGCCCGGTGCCGGGCAAATGCTTGACGCGGTAAAGCGCCTGGCCTTCAACGCCGACACCCGCACCGGCGAATACGTGCTGTGGCAGGACAGCGCTGCCAGCCTGCGGCGCCTCGCCATCGGTCTGGGGATCAGCGCCCTCGCCGGCCTGTGCCTGGGGATCGCCGCCGGCACGCTGCCGCTGTTTGGCGCGCCGTTGTCACCGTTGCTGACGGTGCTGTCGATGGTGCCGCCGCTGGCGATCCTGCCGATTCTGTTCATCGTGTTCGGGCTGGGGGAATTGTCCAAGGTGATGCTGATCGTCATCGGCGTCACCCCCTGCCTGGCCCGCGACCTGGAACAGCGCGCGCGGGAAATTCCGGTCGAGCTGCTGGTGAAGGCGCAGACCCTCGGCGCCTCCACCTGGACCCTGATGCTGCGTGTGGTATTGCCGCAATTGCTGCCGCGCCTGTTGATCTCGCTGCGGCTGATGCTCGGCTCGGCGTGGTTGTTTTTGATCGCCGCCGAAGCCATCGCCTCCACCGACGGTTTGGGCTACCGGATCTTCCTGGTACGACGCTACCTGGCGATGGACGTGATCCTGCCTTACGTGGTGTGGATCACGCTGCTGGCGTGGCTGATGGACTGGGGCCTCAAGGCCCTGACCCGGCGTGCGTTCCCCTGGTACGAAGGAGCGCGGGCATGAGCTTTATCAGCGTCAATAATGTGTGGCAGCGCTATGGCGATCAGGTGGTGCTCGAAGGCCTCAACCTGCACGTCGCCGAGGGTGAGTTTTGCACGCTGGTGGGTACGTCCGGGTGTGGCAAGTCGACCTTCCTGCGCCTGCTGCTGGGCCAGGAAACCGCGAGCAAGGGCCAGATCCTGCTGGACGGCCAGGCCCTCGCCGCCGAGCCGGATGCCAGCCGTGGCGTGGTGTTCCAGCGCTATTCGGTGTTCCCACATCTGACTGTGCTCGACAACGTCGCCCTCGGCCTGGAACTGCCACATTCTCGCCTGCTGGGCCGGCTGTTCGGTAAAGCCAGGAAGGACGCCCGCGAACAGGCTGCCGCGCTGCTGCACAAGGTCGGCCTCGGCCACGCCCTGGACAAGTACCCCGCGCAGCTCTCCGGCGGCATGCAACAACGCCTGGCCATCGCCCAGGCCCTGATCATGAAACCCCGCGTGTTGCTGCTGGACGAACCCTTCGGCGCCCTCGACCCGGGCATTCGCAAGGACATGCACCAGCTGCTGCTGGAACTGTGGCGCGAAACCCGGCTGACGGTGTTCATGGTCACCCATGACCTGAGCGAAGGCTTCAGCCTCGGCACGCGCCTGCTGGTGTTCGACAAGGTTCGCGTCGATCCCCACGCCCCCGGCGCCTATGGCGCGCGCATCACCTACGACATCCCTTTGAACAGCGAACGCCGCAAGGCGCTCGCCGCCGAACTTGGAGCCACGTCCAAATGACCGATTCCACCCAACTGTTCCCACCCTTCGCCGAAGAAATGCTGCCCGGCGGCGGCCACCGCTCGTTCGTGCTCAAGCGCGGCCAACTGCTGCGCCTGACCGACCTGCGCGGCGGCGCCAACGTCAGCCTGACCCTGCTCAACGCCAACGAAAAAACCGAGCGCCTGAACCTGCCCGACAGCCTCAAATGCCAACACACCGCCAAGCTCACCACCGGCCATTGCCTGTACTCGGACATGGGCCGCGTACTGGCCGCGATCACCGCCGACACCTGCGGCTGGAGCGACAGCATCGGCGGTGTGCTGTGCGCCGCCGAAGTCGCCGAGAAGTACGGCCAGGGCCGCTATCAGGAACTGCGCAACGGCTTCTTCCGCAACGGCACCGACAACCTGCTTGTGGAGTTGGGCAAGTGGGGGCTGGGCCTGTCCGACCTGCTGATGACCCTCAACCTGTTCAGCAAAGTCGCGGTGGATGGCGACGGTGGCCTGCACTTTGTAGCGGGCCATTCCAAGGCTGGCGACTACATCGAGCTCTACGCGCCGATGGACACCCTGGTGGTGCTCACCGCGCTGCAACACCCCATGGACCCGAACCCGCACTACGCGCCGCAACCGCTGAAACTGAGCTGGATGAACGCCGACAAAAGCGTCGCCGAACACTGCCGCACCTCGCGCCCGGAAAACGAGCGCGGCTTTATCAACACCGACCGCCTGTTCGCCTGAGGAGCTGCCATGTCTATCGCACTGAAACAACCGGACGCGGCCGTGTACCGCGCAACCATCCCCGCCGGCGAACCGTGGCTGATGGAGGTCAAGGCCGGGCAGACCCTGCGCATCCTCGACCTGGAGGGCAACCAGGCCGTCGACACGTTGTTCTACAGCGTGAAAAACCCGCGTGAACGCTACGACGTGCAGCGCACGTTGCGCCGGCAGAACAGCGTGTACCTGGGCACCGGCAGCGTGCTGTATTCCAACCTCGGCCAGCCGATGCTGACCATCGTCGATGACACCTGCGGGCGCCACGATACCCTCGGCGGCGCCTGCGCCCAAGAGAGCAACACCGTGCGCTACGCCCTGGAAAAACGCTACATGCACAGCTGCCGCGACAACTACCTGCGCGCCTGTGCCCACGACGGCCGCCTGGGCAAAGGCGACATCGGGCCGAACATCAATTTCTTCATGAATGTGCCGGTGACGGCCGACGGCGGGCTGACCTTCGAAGACGGCATTTCCGCCCCCGGCAAGTACGTCGACCTGCGGGCGGAGATGGATGTGATCGTGCTGATCTCCAACTGCCCGCAGTTGAACAACCCATGCAACGCCTACAACCCCACCCCTGCGGAGCTGCTGGTATGGAACTGAAACTCAAGCGCCTGCGCCGTTGGCTGTTTGCCCTGTGCCAATCCCGAGCCGGGCAGTGCATCCGCAAACAATAGCGCGCCAATGTGGGATCCACACTGACTGCACGCACTGCGGACGACCGCAGTGCTCCCCCACTTTGCGGGACGGCCCGTAGGGTTTTGCCATGTTCGAAAAACTGTTGATCGCCAACCGTGGCGCCATCGCCTGCCGCATCCTGCGCACCTTGCGCGAGCTGCAGGTCAAGGGCATCGCCGTGTACGCCGAGGCCGATGCGGCGAGCCTGCATATCCAGCAAGCCGACGAGGCCTACAGCCTCGGTGAAGGCGCAGCGGCCGGTACGTACCTGGCGGTGGACAAAATCCTCGCCACCGCCAAGGCCTGTGGGGCCAAGGCGATCCACCCCGGCTACGGTTTCCTGTCGGAGAACGCAGCGTTTGCCGAAGCCTGTGAAAACGCGGGCATCGCCTTTGTCGGGCCGACGCCGCAACAACTGCGGGTATTTGGCCTCAAGCACACCGCCCGCGCCCTGGCCAAGCAACACGGGCTTGCGCTGCTGGAAGGCACCGAACTGCTCGACAGCCTCGCCTGCGCGTTGCTGGCCGCCGACGTCGTGGGCTACCCGGTGATGCTCAAAAGCACCGCCGGTGGCGGCGGTATCGGCATGCGCGTGTGCCGCAGCAGCGTGGAGTTGAGCGAGTCCTTCGAGGCCGTCAAACGCCTGGGGCAGAACAATTTCAGCGATGCCGGCGTGTTTATCGAGAAGTACATCGAGCACGCGCGCCATCTGGAAGTGCAGGTGTTCGGCGACGGCGCCGGTGAAGTGATCGCCCTCGGCGTGCGCGACTGCTCGGTGCAACGGCGCAACCAGAAAGTCCTCGAAGAAACCCCGGCGCCGAACCTGCCCGAAGGCATGGCCGAGGCCCTGTGCGCCGCCGCCATCACCTTGGCCAAGGCCGTGAACTACCGCAGCGCCGGCACCGTGGAATTTATCTATGACAGTGCTGACGGGCGCTTCTACTTCCTCGAAGTGAACACGCGCTTGCAGGTGGAACACGGCGTCACCGAACAGGTATGGGGCGTGGACCTGGTGCGCTGGATGGTGCAACTGGCGGCCGGGGAAATGCCGCCGCTGAACACACTCGAGTTAACCCCCCGGGGCCACGCGATCCAGGCGCGCTTGTATGCCGAAGACCCGGGCCGCGATTTCCAGCCGAGTCCCGGCTTGCTGACCTGTGTGGATTTCCCGCTGGCCGAAGGCCTGCGGATCGACACCTGGGTGGAAGCCGGTTGCGAGATCCCGCCGTACTTCGACCCGATGATCGCCAAGCTCATCACGTGGGCGCCCACCCGCGAACAGGCGCGCCTGGATCTGCACCGGGCGTTGAGTGACAGTCGGTTGTACGGCGTGGAAACCAACCGCGATTACCTGCGCCAAATCCTGCTGGCCGCGCCCTTTGCCAATGGCCGGCCGTGGACGCGGTGCCTGGAAGACCTGGTCTACGTGGCCGACACGTTTGAAGTGATCAGCGCGGGCACGCAAACCAGTGTGCAGGACTATCCCGGCCGCCTCGGCTACTGGGCCGTGGGTGTGCCGCCGTCGGGGCCGATGGACAGCCGCTCGCTGCGCCTGGGCAATCGCCTGCTGGGCAACGACGAGGGAGCAGCGGCGCTGGAAATCACCCTGAGCGGGCCGCTGCTACGCTTCAATTGCGCGGCGGTGGTCGCCGTGACCGGTGCTGAAATCCCGCTGCGGTTGAATGATCGAGCCGTGCCGATGAACACCGCGCTATTGATTGAGGCCGGGTCGGTCCTGAGCCTGGGCACCCTCGCCGGCGCCGGGGCGCGCAGTTACCTGTGCCTGCGTGGCGGGCTGCAAGTGCCGAACTACCTGGGCAGCAAAAGCACCTTCACCCTCGGCCAGTTTGGCGGGCATGGCGGGCGCGCCTTGCGGGCGGGCGATGTGTTGCATCTGTTGCCGTTGGAAGACCGGAACGCCGGGCAACAATCAGTCGCTGAACCGCTGCCGGAGGTCCGCACACTGCGGGTGATTTATGGCCCCCACGGCGCGCCGGAATACTTCCTGCCGGCGTATATCGACACGTTCTTCGCCACGCAGTGGGAAGTGCATTTCAACTCCAGCCGCACCGGTGTTCGGCTGATCGGGCCGAAGCCATTGTGGGCGCGTACCGATGGCGGTGAAGCGGGGTTGCATCCATCGAACATCCATGACAACCCCTATGCCATCGGCGCGGTGGATTTCACCGGGGACATGCCAGTGATCCTCGGGCCGGATGGGCCAAGCCTGGGCGGTTTCGTGTGCCCGGTGACGGTGATCGAGGCAGACCTTTGGCAACTCGGCCAGCTCAAGGCCGGTGACAAGATTCGCTTTGAACCGGTGGACCTCAAGACCGCCCGCGACCTTGCCCTGAACTGGGATCAAAAGAATGCCGAAACCCTGTGGGAGCAGAGCTTGCTCGCGATGGGACCAACTCGGTCCGTCGCCGGCATCGAGCAATTGGCATCCCCCATCATCCTGGACATCGGCCACGCCGACACCCGCCTGGTCGCGCGCCTCGCCGGCGACACCCACCTGCTGCTGGAAATCGGCGCGCCGGAACTGGACCTGGTGCTGCGCTTTCGCGCCCATGCCCTGATGCAGGCCCTGGAAACCCGAGCATTGAAGGGCGTGATCGACCTGACGCCCGGGATCCGCTCGCTGCAGATCCACTACCAGCCCGAACAACTGCCCCTGGCCGACCTGCTGGCACTGATCAGCCACGAGTGGACCGCCGTGTGCACCCGGCAAAACCTGCAAGTGCCCTCGCGCATCGTGCACCTGCCGCTGTCCTGGGACGACCCGGCATGCCAGCTGGCCATCGAAAAATACATGACCACCGTGCGCAAGGACGCCCCGTGGTGCCCGAGCAACCTGGAGTTCATCCGTCGCATCAACGACCTGGCCAACCTTGATGAGGTGCGCCACACCGTGTTCGACGCCAGCTACCTGGTAATGGGCCTGGGCGACGTCTACCTCGGCGCGCCGGTGGCCACGCCGCTGGACCCGCGTCATCGGCTGGTGACCACCAAATACAACCCGGCCCGCACCTGGACCGCCGAAAATTCGGTGGGCATCGGCGGCGCGTATTTGTGCGTGTACGGCATGGAAGGGCCCGGCGGTTATCAGTTTGTCGGGCGCACCTTGCAGATGTGGAACCGCTATCGCGAAGTGGCGGCGTTTGACGGCAAGCCGTGGCTGCTGCGCTTCTTCGATCAGATTCGGTTCTATCCCGTGAGCGCGGATGAGCTGGTACGGATTCGTCGGGATTTCCCCCTGGGACGCTTCGAGCTGGATATCGAGGAGAGCACCCTGAACCTGGCGGATTACCAGGCATTTCTTGCGCGGGAAGCCTCGGGGATCAGTGCTTTTCGTGAACAACAGCAACAGGCCTTCAATGCCGAGCGCGAACGCTGGATCGCCAGCGGCCAGGCGCATTTCGACAGCGAAGAGCTCGCGGCGCCAGCGGCGCAAGACACGCTGCTCAAGGCCAATGAATACAGCATCGACAGCCCTATCGCCGGCAACCTCTGGCAGGTGCCGGTGGCCGTGGGTGCGCGGGTTGCCGCCGGGGATGTGCTGGTGATTCTGGAGTCGATGAAAATGGAGATCCCGGTGCTGGCGCCCTTTGCCGGGGTGGTGCGGGAAATCCCGGTGCAGCCGGGCAGCGGCATTGGCGCCGGCCAACGGGTCGTGGTGCTGGAACGGGACTGACCGGCGCTGTATCGTGCAGGGACTTCCGAGACCCTGCCCCAGCGACCATGACCACGCCAACCCTTTGCCCCGCCTGCGGTGCCCGCAACGATTGCACCCTGGCCGACCCACGCACCGCCGACCAGCCGTGCTGGTGCTACAGCGTCACCATCGACCCGGCGGTGCTTGAAGCGCTGCCCGATGCATTGCGCAACACAGCCTGCCTGTGCCCGCGCTGTGCTCAGGCGGATGAGCAGCTTCGCAATGCGCGTTGACCGTTTCCTCAGCAACCTGCCGCGTTTCAATCGCCAACAAGTGCGCGTGTTGCTGGTGGAGCGGCGGGTGACGGTGGATGGCGTGGCAGTCAACGACCCGCATCATGAAGTGCGCGAATTCAGCCGCGTGTGCGTGGACGATGACGTGCTGCAGGTGGGTAAAGCGGCGCGCTATTTCATGCTGCACAAACCCAAGGGCTGCGTCAGCGCGACCTCGGACCCACAACACCCGACTGTCCTGGACCTGCTGGATGAGCCGGACAAAGGCGAGCTGCATATCGCCGGCCGCCTGGATTTCAACACCACCGGCCTGATGCTGATCACCAACGACGGCCAGTGGTCGCGGCGCCTGACGCAACCGCAGACCAAGTTGCCCAAGGTCTATCGGGTAGAGACGGAGCAGGACATCGGCCCCGAATACGCGGCAACCTTTGCAGCGGGCCTTTATTTCGCCTTTGAAGACCTGACCACGCAACCGGCCGAGCTGGAGCTGCTGGGGCCACGCCTGGCACGACTGAGCATCACCGAAGGCCGCTATCACCAGGTGAAGCGCATGTTCGGGCACTTCAACAACAAAGTGATCGGCCTGCACCGTGAGCGAATGGGCCCATTGGGCTTGGATGCGGCCCTGGCGCCCGGCAAGTACCGGGCGCTGTCCGAGGAAGAAATCCGACAGGTCTGACGACCGTTCGGCCGGTGATGGCAAAAACCCATTTGTGTGACTTGCGGCATCCCCGGTCTACTGCTTGAATCAAACCGTCAGCCAAATTATGACTGACGAGTCGCCTATAACCTCCAAGAAACACCTTGCCCCGCCCGCGCTTGATCCACGGGCCTCCCAGGCAAACAGCCCGCCCTAACAACAGCCGTCGGCCAGCCGTCATCGGACCGACATGGGCTCTCATCTTCCAGGCGTATGCCTACCTGTCACAAAGCTCGTGCAGAGTGATCTGCGCGCCCTACCCGCTTGCCAGGAGTCTTACGACATGAGGCCAGAAATCGCTGTGTTGGATATACAGGGTCAGTATCGGGTTTACACGGAGTTCTACCGCGCGGATGCTGCTGAAAAGACCATCATCCTGGTCAACGGCTCGCTAGCCACCACGGCCTCCTTCGCCCAAACCGTGAAAAGCCTGTACCCGCAATTCAATGTGGTTTTGTACGACCAGCCCTACGCCGGTCGCTCCAAAATCCATAACCGTCATGAGCAAATGCTGACGAAGGAAGTCGAAGGCCAGATCCTCCTGGAGCTGATCGACCACTTCGCCGCCGAGCACGTGCTGTCCTTCTCCTGGGGCGGCGCCGCCACCCTGGTGGCCCTCGCCCAGCGGCCACGGCGCGTGGAAAAGGCGGTGATCAGCTCGTTCTCGCCAGTGATCAACGCCCCAATGCGCGACTACCTCGAGCGTGGCGTCGACTACCTCGGCAACCTCGACCGCGACCGCGTCGGGCACTTGATCAACAGCACCATCGGCAAACACCTGCCGTCGCTGTTCAAGCGTTTCAACTACAAGCATGTGAGCAGCCTGGCCGAGCACGAATACGGGCAGATGCATTTTCACATCAGCCAGGTACTGCACAACGACCGCCTGTGCTACCTCAAGGCCGCGCGGCAGATCGATGTGCCGGTGCTGTTTCTGAACGGCGAATGGGACGAATACACCAGCGCCGAAGACGCCAGGCAGTTCGGGCAGTACGTGACGAAGAGCAGCTTCAGCACCATCCAGGCGACGGGGCATTTCCTGGATATGGAGCACAAGGCCGCCTGCCGGGACAGCCGGGACGCGGTGGTGGGCTTTTTGAAACCGGAACGGCAGGCCAGCCGATTGCGTTATCACCAGGGCCAGACGCAGCATGCATTCGCCATCTGAAATGAAGGCTTGCCGTGGCGAACGGACCTGCTCGCCACGGCAAGCTGCACAAATTCCGAAGAAAAACTTCAAATCCCGGCGCACATCTGGTACAAAGTCAGCCGCTCTGAGCGGGTGTCGTATAATGGCATTACTCCAGCTTCCCAAGCTGATAACGAGGGTTCGATTCCCTTCACCCGCTCCACTCAGACATAGATTCCACGCCGGCAGGGTTTTGGCGGGGGATGCATAAAAAACCGGTCCTTGGTGGCCGGTTTTTTTATGGGTGGGATTTGAGATTCAAAAATAGAGTGCGCACAAAGCTGTACAAATTTTACTTCTTGTACAAGTATCATGCTTCGAGCGGCGGCACTTCGCCCCGCACCTTCGAAGAGCCAGGCCATGACACGTCTACTGTTTTCACTGTTGCTGGTCGTGAGCTTGGCCAGTTGCAGCAACGTTGAGGTCGACCACTACGCCGACCAGCAACCGAAACTGGACCTGGAGCGCTTCTTCAGTAAACCCGTGAAAGCCTGGGGCATCTTCCAGAAGCGTTCGGGGGAAGTGGCCAAGCGCTTTGAGGTCGATATCGCCAGCCGGCGCGAGGGCGACGCGTTGATTCTGGATGAGCGTTTCTTGTACAGCGATGGCACGCGTCAGCATCGGGTGTGGACACTGACGCCGGACGGCCCAGGGCGCTGGCGCGGACGAGCCGGGGATGTGGTGGGCGAGGCGATCGGCGAAGTGGCGGGTAATGCGCTGCGTTCGCGCTACCGGCTCAATCTGCCGGTGGATGGCTCGGTGTACGAAGTCAGCTTTGACGATTGGATGTACCTGATGGACGAGGACACCTTGATCAACCGCTCGAGCATGTCCAAGTTCGGTGTCGAGTGGGGTCAGGTCACCTTGTTCTTTCGTCGCCAATGAGCCCCAAGCGAGGGTCAATCATGAATATGCAAATGCTGGCCGATCTGGCCGGGAAAGGCGAAATACGTGAGCTGGAGTTGCTGTCCCTGGAGGGCGGTTTCTATATCGCTCGCGTCAGGCTGGAGCACGTCGAGGCGACGTTACTGGACGATCACGGCAGGCCGATGCGCATCGGGTCCACCACGCATTTACGCGACCTGTTGCAGCGGGTTCCGCCGTTTCCTTGCGTACTGGTGCAACACTGCGTTCACGATGAAATGTGCGGTACGCGTGAAGGGCCTATCGGTGCGTTGCGCATTCCGTTTTCGCTGGCGGCGACACTGTAAATCCTGGCTCCCCTCCCCCGTGGTATGGGCGGCCTGGGAAGGCAAGCCGTTTACACCGTACGGGTGACCTATGCGGCTCGGTCCACGCGGTCCTGAACAGCCTCGACCAGCAGCAGGCCCAGTTCAATCATTTGCTGAATGGCCAGGGCCAGGTAGCGCTGTTGAGAGGGCAGGCTTTCGACGAACTCGTGGGTCATGGCACCGGCACCGGCGATGGTTTCGTAGGCGTTGGCGAGCAGCGCTTGAGTGTCGATTTCGGGACGGACGCTGAACAGTTTTACGGATGGATTGCATGAGTCAGTACACATCTGTTGATCCTCGTTAGGGACCGCATACCAGAGCTACTAAACAATGGGTGGCGGCTGTACGCAGGTTAGTAGACCGGCGAATCAACGAAACCGGCGCGCCCGAAGACGCCCTGCGTGCAGCCACCATAAGAGCAGCTGTACGCCGTTGATCGTATCGGGCTACTAAACCCGACCGCTGATGGGCAGCGGCTGACGAACCTTAAAGAGGTCGCCCAAGACGCACAACTCGGACGAGTCTGATCGTTGTGTAGGCAATGCCGCAAGGTTCAACTCTACGTTCTGACACCTCACTTTTCCTCCCCCCTCTGCACCACCCACGCCAACGGCAACGTCACACCCAACATCCCCGCCAACACCATCACCGCCACCGGCACGCCCAGCACATCCCCCACTGCACCAAACACCACCGGCGCCAACGCGCCACCGCCAATCGTGCCGGTGTAGAACAGCGCAAACGCCTGCTCGCGCTTGCCCGCGCCGGCAAGGTCGGGCACGGCGCCGTACAGCACCGAGGAGGTGCCATTCAGTACCAGCCCCAACAGCGGCAGCATCACCATCAACCCGCTGAGCGGCAGGTACACCGCCGCGACGATCAGCACTGCAGTGCTGGTTTCCGTGATCCACACGGTCTTCATCATGCCGATGCGTGCGCCGAGGTAGCCGCAGAACAGTTTGCCGAAGGCACCACCGATGAACAGCAAGGTCAGGGCGAGGCCGATGCCAGCAGTACCGGCGCCTTTGGCTTGCAGCAGGAACGGCAGGAAAGTAAGAAATCCCATGCGCACGGCGCTGTCGAGGGTGCCGGTGAGGATCAGCGCGCGCAGGCCCGTGGCGGAGCCGCTACCCCTGAGGAACTCGGCTTTTTTTGTGGCGGTGGATTCGGATGCTTGAGCAGGAATCAGCCACCACAACAGCCCCGCCGCCGCCAGGCCAAGCAGGCCCAGCAACGTGGCACTGGCCCGCCAACTGATGACGGTGAGCAGCAGCCCGACCAGACCAGGAATCAGGGTTTTGCCGATATCGCCGGAGAAGTTGTACTGGGACAGCGCCTGCTTGATCCCACCGCCGTCCTCGTAAGCGTCGGTGATCATCGACGAGGCCAATGGGTGCTGGGTGCTGGCGCCCAGGCCGCCGAGCAGCAGCGCCACCAGCAACACGCTCAGCCCTGTCGCCTGGCCCACCAACAGGTAGGCGACACCCGCCAACGCCGTGCAGCCCACCAGCATCGGTGTGCGGCCCCAGCGTCTGGCGGCGCGGCTGGCCAGCAATTGGAACACAGCCATCATCCCGGAATAGGCACCCCGCAGAAGGCCGATCTGGGCGTAGGACAAGCCGAACTGAGCCTGCCAGACAGGCAGCAAAACGTAGATCACATCAGTGAGCCCATCATGCACGGCATGGGCGCTGCAACCGGCGAACAAGGCGCGACGGCGCGTCGATGATTCGGGCGAAGGCACAGCGACGGTGTCGTTCATGGTGCAGGAATCAGCTCAGGTTTAAGGGGCTTCCAGCCGGTCAAGGCGATCAACAAGGTCAGCAGCTGGAAACCGATGATCAGCACCACGCACCCGACCCAGCCCCAGCGCTCCCAGATCAGCGCCGGGACAATGGCGCCGCCACTGCCGCCCAGGTAATAACAGGTGAGATACACCCCGACAGCACCCGTCTTGTTATCGCCCGCGGTGGCCGTGATAAACCCATTGGCGGCCGCCTGGGCGAGGAACACACCGGTGGAACTGAGCGCCAGGCCGACGACGATGCACCACAGGGACGGCATCAGGGTCAACGCCGAACCACTGACGCCCAGCACGGCGGCGACACCCAGCAGTTGGGCATGGGGCCGGGCTTTGCTGAGGCGTCCGGCGATGGGAATCACGATCAACGCCAACAGGAACACCATATACAGCGTCCCCAACGCCGCAGGCCCAAGGTTGAACGGCGGCAGGCCCAAGTACAAACCTGCGTAGGTAAACGCCGCGACTTGCGAAAACAACACGCAGAAACCTACGGCGTATGCCGCCAACAGCGGCCTGCGAAATACACCTGACGAGGAGGCTTTAACCTGCACGGTCCGCGGGCGGTTGGCCGGCAACAGAAACTGGATGAATCCGCCGACCATCAAGCTCAGCACCGCGAGCACTTCAAAGGCCTCACGCCAGCCCACATACTCGGTCATGACTCCGGTGACGAAGCGCCCGGCGAACCCGCCCAACACGGTGCCCGCGACGTAGAGACTCGTCACCTCCGTGACCGTGCCGCCGCTCCAGCGGTCGCCGATGTAGGCCACACTGGTGGCGAACAGCACCGGGATCAGCATGCCCTCGACAAAGCGCCACACCAGCACTTCGGCAAAGCTGTCGGCATAAGCGGTCATCAATGCCGGCACCGCCAGCAGCACAGCGGCCACCGAGATCACCGTGCGTTGTGCAAAACGTCCGGTCAGGCGACTGACGAAAGGTGCCGTGATCGCCACCGCCAGGGTGGTGACGGTGATGCTCCAGCCCGCCTCCTTGGCACTGATATGAAAGTGCGCGGCGAACGTCTGGAGGATGCTTTGGGTCGCATAGAGGTTGAGAAACGCCGCGCAGCCACACAGGAACAGGGCAAGGCGGGCACAATGCAGGCGCAGTTTCATGAAACCTCTCGTTTTATTTTGAAAGGTCTTTATAGAATGGCCGGCAGGTCTTGAACCAATACCGAATTCCGACCGATTGATACCCAAGGATCAGGATGCTCGACCTACGCAAGCTGCGTTACTTTCTGACCGTCGCCGAAGAATTGCACTTCGGTCGCGCCGCCCTGCGCCTGCACCTGGCCCAGCCGCCTTTGACCCGGCATATTTCAGCGCTGGAGGCAGAGTTGGGTTTCAAGCTGTTCGATCGCACCAGCCGCACCGTGACCCTCACCGCACAGGGACGCTCGTTCTTGCCCTATGCACGTGGCGTGTTGGAACAGGTGGAGTTGGCTCAGGTGATTGCCGGGAAGTTGGCAGCAGGGACAGCGGGTCAACTGGCCTTGGGCTACGTCAGCTCGATTGCCCTGTCGGACCTGTTCAGCCAATCGATCCAGGCCTTCGCCCAACGCTTTCCCGATGTGCAACTGACCCTGGTGGAATGCGCCTCCGGCAGTCTCGGTGCGCAAGTGGCCGATGGACGGCTGGATATTGGGTTGAGCCGGCTGTTGCCACAAAACGACGCAGTGCAAGCGCTGTCGTTGGGCGAGGAACCCTTGGTGGCAGCGGTGTCGAGTGACAGCCCGTTGGCCAGCCTGGCCGACATCAGCCTGGCGCAGCTCAGTGCCTATCCTTTGATTCTGTTTCCAGCCGATTACGGCTCGGGGCTGAACCAGTCCATCGAGCAGCTTTACCGCCACCATGGCGTGCCCCTGCATGCCGGGCCGACCGGACGGCAGATCACTTCGATCATTGCACTGGTGGCCGCCGGGCAAGGGGTGGCGCTGGTACCGGCCTGTACCCGGAGTTTGATGAACAAGGGCGTGACTTATCGGCCTTTGGTGGAGGCGGATGCGTGTGCGCAGTTGTTGGTGTTGACGCCGACCGAAAGACACAGTGTGTTGATTGACGCGTTTCTTGCCGTTATCGAAGAGGCATTACACATCCGGCAATGACCCGAAAAACCCCGCAATATCTCCCCGCTGCGCCGATCCCACTCGCTCTTACACTGCATTCACCATCTGCCGAAATGCCGGTCATCGAAGACCGGTAGGTAGAGTGTTGATAATTTATTTTAAGTGGTTATAGTCACCACCAACACACACCACAAGGAGGTGCTGTGGATAGCCGATACTTGATAGGTCACATCGTCGCAGACGGCTGGTACCTGGTGCGCATCAGAGGCAGTCATCACCACTTCAAGCACCCGACGAAGCCTGGCTTGGTGACGATCCCCCATCCAAAGAAAGACCTGTTGGACAAGACCGCCAAGAGCATTTTGAAACAAGCTCTGTTGAGTTAATCGTCCCTGGAGAACAACGAACATGCTGTACCCCATCGCAATTTCAACTGGTGACCACGATCACGCCTGGGGCGTGGAAGTCCCGGATATTCCCGGTTGCTACTCTGCCGGTGACGATCTGGACGACGCCATGGCCATGGCGCGCGAAGCCATCGAAGGGCACTTCGAAATCCTCGCGGAAGACGGCGCGCCGATCCCGAGCGCCCAGAAGGTCACCGTGCATGCCGCCAACCCTCAGTACGCCGGCTGCACTTGGGCGATTGTAGACATCGATGTCACCAAGTACCTGGGCAAGGCGCAAAAACTCAACATCACATTGCCGGGCTACCTGCTCAACCGCATCGATGAATATGTACTGCACCACCCGGAGGAAAAAAGCCGCTCCGGCTTCCTCGCGTCGGCGGCGCTCAAGGTGCTGCAACAGGATCGGTAGCTGCAACGGGAGCAAAGTCTGAATGCGGCACTGCATCCATAGCGTGATGATGTCGCTTCATTGAGCTTGCGACCCCAGGGTTATTGCCATGATTGAACCCAAACAACCCACATCCACACCTGTACTGCGCCAAGTGCTCGGCTGGGTTCTGGTGTTGCCACTGCTGGTCGCGCTGGTGCGGCTTCCGTATCCCTTGGGGCTGGGGCTGGCGCTCGGATCAATCGCCGCGTCCGTCTACGGCGTAGGGTTTGCCAGGCGCCATGCCAGCCGAGGCGTGACCGTATTCGCTGCAATCGTCACGCTGTTCAATCTGATTTCCCTGGTCGCCATCGGGGAGGCCTCAGTCATCATGGGGCTCTACAGGATTTCCTGGTTCTACTGGTACCCGTACTATTCCAACTGGGTTTACTGGAATGTCCAGGGCCAGTAAGAATTCCACCGCAAGAAACGTAGTGTTCAGTCCGGCGGATGGCAATACCGTAGGCCTGTAGCGTTTAACAACTGCCCCTCGAGGAGCCCGCTCATGCCTTACGAATACAAGCTCATGCCTTCCCCTGTCGGTGAGCTCACCCTGGTGGCGCGCGATGGCAAGCTCAGTGCCATCCTGTGGGAAGTCGAGCGCGCCAACCGTGTGCGCCTGGGTCAATTGCACGAAGCCAACGACAGCCCGGTGCTGTTGGAAACCGAGCGCCAGTTGAAGGAGTACTTTGCGGGGACTCGCCACACATTCGACCTGGAACTGGATTTCACCGGTACCGCCTTTCAGAAGCAGGTCTGGCAGGCGCTGCTGACTATTCCTTTTGGCGAAACCCGCAGCTACAGCCAGATCGCCCGGCAGATCGGCAACCCGAAAGCCGTACGTGCCGTGGGCGCTGCCAATGGGCGCAATCCTATCTCGATCATTGCGCCGTGCCATCGAGTGATTGGTGCCTCGGGCACCTTGACCGGGTTTGCCGGAGGACTCGACGCCAAGCAGTATCTGTTGACGCTTGAGGACCGCAGCCAGGTGAAAATGAGCTTCTGATCAGGCGATTGCAACCGGCCCCCGAGTAAAAGCCTGGTAATCGAATAAGCCTTCGAAACCCAGCTTGCGATACAGCGAGATCCCCTCCATCGTCGCTTCAAGAAAACAGCGCCGGGCCCCCAGGCTTGCAGCGTGAAGAAGGGCGGCTTGAAGCAATCGTGTGCCATAACCTCTTGCGCGAAAATCCACGAGCGTGCCGAAATCGCTAAGCCGTGCCTCCCCATTCCACATGGATAAAGTCAACGAACACCTCACCTGCCCCTCGGTGGAAAGGATGAAGTGGTGAAGCGATTGGCCCGCTTCAAGAGCCCGCTGGTGCCGGGCTTGATAACGTGCAACACCCTCGGGCGCCATCGAAAACGCATTGCCAAGGGGAACTGCCCAGTGGGCCAGGTTCCGAGTCAAGCTGATCTGCACCGAGCGGTCATCCGTAGATGAAACAAAGCCCGACAGATCGAGGACCATCGCAGTGGTCTTTTCGGCAGGCTGAAAACCCAGCCCGATGAGGGCCTCGGCTACCGCACCGACCTTTTCCTCATGAATCACGACGCGCGTATCCAGAAAGATACGACGAAGCAAGTCCAGGGGCGCTGCCATAGCCCCCCCCATCGGGGCACTGCCGACTCGGATAAACAGCAGGTTCCACGGGTCGAAATATTCGCCGGTAAAGTAAGCGTTGATACAAGCGTTGTAGTGGCGATGCTGCGAGCACGTCGCGGCGAAATAATGATCTTCGGTCTGGTGATAAAGCGTAGGCAGGTCGCAGGCGGTATCAGCGTGCATGGGAATTTCCGCATAAAAACCCAGTCTTGCGCCTATCGCTGCAGAGCGCCGTAGGCTCACTCCTAAGAACCCTGCAGAAAACGCACAATGTTGTTCACACCCTAAGTTGTAAAAAGAAATTTCAGAGCGTGCCTGTGGTCAGTATTTTCATCACTCACCTTTAAGGAAAACGGTCATGAAATTCTCTGCAGTCTCACAATCCCTGTCCCGTTGGGCAGGCAGTGCCCGGACGTTCTATGCGGCGGTCGCGTTGATTTTCCTGTGGAGCTTGAGCGGTCCGTACTTCCACTACAACGACACCTGGCAGTTGATCATCAACACTTCGACCACCATCATCACCTTCCTGATGGTGTTCCTGATCCAGAACACGCAAAACCGCGATAACGACATCCTGCACATCAAGATCGATGAACTGCTGCGGGTCTCCAAGGATGCGCAGAACGCCGTGCTGAGCCTGGATGGCCTGGACCGCAAGGAGCTGGAAAAACTGCGCCAGGAATACCGCAGCATCGGCAACACCGGCACCGTAAGCCTGAACAGCAGTTGCGGCCACGCGGCCGATGACGCGGCCCCGAACAAAACCGACCTGAACCAGGCGTAAAAAAACGGCGGTTGGACATGATCCAACCGCCGTTTTTCATATCAAGCGAAGGGCTCAACCGTCGCCTTGATGGCCCTTACCGTAGGTCGAGGCCAGGGCTCGGGCCTTTTGCAGACGTTCTTCCAGCTTGGGCAGCGTCTCATCCACCAGTGCCTTGATTTCCGGCACGTCCGAGGCCGCCCCTTCGCGCTTGAACAGGGCAATGGCGTCTTCGTTTTCCTTCACTTGCTGCGCGGTGTAGGCCGCGTCGAAGGAGTCGCCGTCCTTGAGTTCGGGCATCAGGGTTTCGGCCTTGTCGACGATCTTCTCCCGTGGGGCCACTGGCAGGTCGAGCTTCTTGGCGATCGCCGCCAAATGCTGGTTGGCCAGGGTGCGCTCGTTGATCACCTCGATGGTGTAGTCCTTGATTTCCTGGGACGAGGTCTTGGCGTGGGCCATGCGACTGGTTTCGATATCGGCCATGCCTTTGGCCGAAGCCTGCTCGATGAATTCAGCAGGCGACTGGGCGAAAGCATTGCTGGCGCCGAGGCCCAGCAGCATCGCGAAACTGGCGGTGCGTAACCGGATAGCCATGCGGCTCATGATGGGTTCCTCCAGGGCAAAAATAGGTGCGGGGAAAGACACCTCGCCCTGAATTCGAATTTTCCGGGCGGCAAAGGTTTAGAAAAAACTTACCCGTGCGACGAACGGTCGTGGCCCGTCAGGCGGGTTTGCTGCCGAACAGGCCTGGCAGCGCATGGGCCAGGGCATTGATGGCGAAGCCGATAAACATCACGCCGCAGAGCCTGGTGATGAGGATTTCATGGCGCTGATACACGGTGCGCACCCGCTGGGCACCGACCACGCCGATCAGGATCGCGTAGGCCAACAGGCCACCGACGAAGCTCAGGAAGATCAACGCCGGCAGCATCGACCAGGTCAGCAATTCGGCGCGGCTGGACAGCAATGCAGTAAATGTCGCCACGGCCACCGGATACGCCTTGGGGTTGGTCAAGCCGAACAGGATGCCGTGCCAGAACGGATGCCGCGCCGCGCCCTGGGGGGCTTCACTGCTGCGACGCTGGGTACGAATCGCGCGCCAGCCGAGCCAGAACAGGTACAGCCCACTGAGCACGCCGAGCACATCGAACGCGCTGCTGCCGACTTCCCGCGCGCCCACAATCGCGATCAGCGCCGTACTGCACCACAGCACATCGCCGAGCAAGTGCCCGCACAGAAACCCCGCCCCGGCACGACGCCCCCGGGCGGCGCCGATGCCAAACACCGCCAATACGCCGGGGCCAGGCGTAATACCGTAGATAAAACCCGAAGCGAGGACGGCGAGCAGCAAGGAGGGGGTCATGGGCGCGACTCTGACAAAGCATGGGAAGGTGGACGGATTCTGCACGTTCCTGCGCTATGGGTAAAACCTCATTCCCGCATAGGGATTGTCGCGGCAAGCCAACAGACGCGAAGCCAGGTCGCCGACATGGGCTTCGAGCTTATGGCCGTCGGGATCGAGGAAATAGAACGAGGCACCTTCGCTGCGATTGTCGCGCCACTCTTGCACCTTGGCGGCGCGCAGACGCGAGACCAGCGCAGCGAACTCACTCGTTGCGACTGTAAACGCATAGTGGGTGTAATCGGCCCCTGGCTTCGACTCGCGCAGCGGATCAAGCGACAGGCATAGCCATAGGCCCGGCAATGACAAATAGGCGCCGGAGTCCCAGGTGGCGTCGAGCTTGAGTTGCAGCAACTCATGGTAAAACCCGACGCTGCGCTGCAAATCGGTGACCGACAGGGTCAAGTGATTGAGGCCTGAGAGCATGAGCATTTTCCTTATCGGATCCCCCTGACGAACGGGGGTAAATCGTGAAGAGATGACAATGTAGTATGTTGCACTACATATCACTACATCGAGGCTCCCCATGTCTGTTATGTCCCTACGCATACCCGAAGACATCGCCGCCACGCTTGCCAGTCTCGCCAAGGCGACCGGGCGCAGCAAATCCTTTCTCGCAGTCGATGCATTACGCGAATATTTGACGCGCGAAGCGTGGCAAATCGAAGAAATTCAAAAAGCATTGAAAGAAGCAGACGCAGGCGAGTTCGCAACGGCTGCGGAAGTAAAAGCCGTCGCCGATAAATGGCGCACCAATGCAGGTTGAGTGGCTGAGGACAGCCCTCAAGAACCTTGATGATGAAGCCGCGTACATTGCGCAGGAAAATCCCAAAGCCGCCCATGAGTTCGTCCAGGCCATCATGGTTGGGCTAGGACATGTCGCTGAATTTCCTGCAGTGGGAAAGGAAGGTCGAGTGCCAGGAACGCGGGAGTGGGTAGTGCCTCGATGGCCTTACATCGTTCCCTACCGGATTCGAGATGGACGATTACAAGTGATGCGAATTTTTCATACACGTCGCCAGCCACCGACATCCTGGTAGCAACCATTCAGCCCTGTAACCCTCCCTGCACTCGCCCAATCAACCACTGCAACCCCGAATCCCCGCCTCGTCGCGCATGCCACGCCAGTTCAAAGGTAAACGACGGAATATGAAACGGCGGCGCCACGGCGACCAGATGCGGGTGATCAATATTCAGCAAGCCTCGCGACGATACGGTGAGAATCAAGTCCGTGCCCTCAATCAATTGCGGCGCCACGCCCCAGTGCGGCAGGCTGATCGCCACGTGCCGTCGTTCACGAATCGCCGTCAGCGCCCGTTCGATTTCCGGCGCGCCGCTGCCGCGCATTTCCAGCAGTACGTGGGGGCGCGACAGGTAGGTGGGCAGGTCGAGCGCACCGTTGTGCGGCAGGCTGTTGCGGTCCAGCAGGCAGGTGTAATGCTCTTCGAACAACGGCGCAGTGCGCAGCTCGGCGGGCATGTCGGGGAAGACACCGGCAGCCAGGTCCAGATCACCATTGAGCACACCGTCGACCATGCCTTCGCGGCTGGCCTGGATGATTTGCAGGTCGATACCGGGCGCCTCACGCCGCAGGACGCGGACCAGACCCGGCAGGAAAATCGCCGCACTGTAGTCCGACATCGCCACGCGAAACCGGCGCTTGGCCGATGCCGGGTCAAAGCGATTCGGCGCCAGCAGCGCCTGCACCTGGGCCAGGGCTTCAGCCAATGGCACCGCCAACTCCAGGGCACGGGCCGTGGGCACTAACATGCCGCCCTGGCGTACCAGCAACGGGTCACCCAATAAATCGCGCAAGCGCGCCAGCGCGTGGCTCACTGCCGGCTGGCTGAGGTGCAAACGCTCGGCGGCGCGGGTGACGTGTTGCTCACTGAGCAAGGCGTCAAGGACCACCAACAGGTTAAGGTCGATGCGGCGCAGATCATTCATCAGCTGCATGTTCTGTATAAAAACTTGGAATTTAAATTTGCGTGACGAATAGCCTAGAGTCCAGCAAAACCTCTGGGAGATTCGCCATGACGACTTTGCATTGGGCCGGTTTTTTGTTATTGGCGGTGATCGCCGGGGCGGTAGTGCCGTTTCAAAGTGCGATCAATGCCAACCTCGGACGCGGCCTTGGGCATCCGTTGTGGGTCACCCTGGCGTCGCTGCTGGTGAGCATCCTCGTGCTGCTGCCGGTGATCGTGGCGCTGCGCCTGCCGCTGCCCGGCCTCGCATTTATCACCAAGGCGCCGCTGTGGATGTGGGCCGGGGGCGCGTTTGGCGTGTGCTTTATCGCGCTGGCGTTGACGCTGCTGCCCAAGCTGGGCGCGTCGGGATTTATCGCCCTGGCCATGGCCGGGCAAATTCTCGCGTCGCTGCTGCTGGATCACTTCGGCCTGTTTGGCTTGGCCGAGCGCTCACTGACAACGCCCCGAATCCTTGGCGCGTTGTTGTTGATGGGCGGCGTGGCGTTGATTCAGTTCAGCGCCACACCGGCCCGAGCGCTGACAAACGCCGGCTGATCAGGCCTTGTCGAGGGTGCGCAGCTTTTGCGGCAGGCCCCACAGCAGCAGGGCCGCCGCCAACAACGCGCACACGCCGATCACATAGAGTGCCGGGGTGGTGCTGCCGGTAAGGTCCTTGATCCGCCCCACCATCACCGGGCTGACAATGCCGCCGAACTGCCCGAGGGTATTGATCACCGCAATCCCGCCCGCCGCGCCTGCGCCGGCACCGGCCAGCAACTTGGGCGGCAGGGTCCAGAAGGTCGGGATCGACGCGATGATGCCGGCGCCCAACATGCCCAGGGCGATGATCAGGAAGGTGGTGTGGTCGGCAAAGATCCCGGCACTGAAGAAGCCTACCGCGCCCAGCACCACCAAGCCGCAGACAAACTTGCGGCGCTCGCCGGTCGCGTCCGACAGCCGCCCGATCACCACCATGCTGATCGCGCCGCACACATAGGGAATCGCGGTGAGCAGGCCGATCATCACCGGGCTTTGGGTGCCGGCGCTGCGGATCAGCTGCGGCGCCCAGAAGTTGAGGCCGTAAGACGCCACCTGGATCAGGAAGTAGATAAACCCGAGCATCAGGAAGCCGGGAATGCGGATCGCCGACAGCAGTGAGCCGCCATGTGTGTTCGGCTCATGCCGGGCAATACGGCTCGACAGCAAAGTCTTCTCCGCCGGCGTCAGCCAGTGCGCGTCTTCGATACGGTCCTTGAGCAAGGTCAGCACCAGCAAGCCCAAGCCGATGCAGGGCAAGCCGCCGAGCAGGAACAGCCAGTGCCAGCCGCGCATCTGCAGCACGCCGTCGAGGTGTTCCAGCACCAGGCCGGAGAACGGCGCACCTACCAGGCCGGCAAAGGCGGACGCCAGGAACAGCATCGAGGTAATGCGCCCGCGGAAGTGCTGCGGGAACCACAACGTCAGGTAATACAGCACACCGGGCGCGAAGCCCGCCTCCATCGCACCGATGATGAAACGCAGGCCATAGAACTGCCATTCGGCGGTGACAAACACCATGGCCGCCGTGGCCAGGCCCCACGACATCATGATCCGCGCGATCCAGCGCCGCGCGCCGACCTTGTACAGCATCATGTTGCTCGGCACTTCAAAGATCACATACCCCACCACGAACAACCCGGCGCCCAGGCCGTAGGCGGTGTCGCTCAGGCTGAGGTCGGCCTGCAGCTGGAACTTGGCAAAGCTGATGTTGATGCGGTCAAAAAACGCGAACAGGTAACACACCATGATCAGCGGCATCAGGCGCCAGGCGACCTTGCTGACCAGGGCTTTTTCGGCATCGATTTCAGCGGCCGGGCGCGCGCCGGCCTCCAACGTATTAGTGCTCATGGTTTCTCTCCAGCGGACTGCTCACAGGCGTCCGATTGTTTTTGTTGTCTGGTATGGCGTTACAAGGCGGCGATGTAGTCCGGCGGCGGATGCAGGTCGCAATTGCGCCCGGCCTTGGCCACCTGGCCGGGTAATTCATGGCCCAGCAAGGCCGGCAAGCGGCGGGACAGGCTCAGCAGGTGCGGCAGGTCGACTCCGGTGTGAATGCCGACCTCTTCACACAGGTTGACCAGGTCCTCGGTGCAGATATTGCCCGACGCCCCCGGCGCAAACGGGCACCCACCCAGGCCACCCAACGCCGCGTCAAAACGCCGTGCCCCGGCTTCGTAGGCGGCCAGCACATTGCACAGGCCCAGGCCGCGGGTGTTATGAAAATGCAGGGTCAGGTCGCTGGCGGGCACGCGTTGCAACACGCGCTTGACCAGGCGTTCCACCTGGCGCGGGTTGGCCATGCCGGTGGTGTCGGCAAGGCTGATGCCCTGGATGCCCAGTTGCAGATAGGCGTCGACCAGTTGCAGTACGCGGTCTTCATCGATCCTGCCTTCGAACGGGCAGCCAAAGGTGGTGGCGATGCTGCCGTTGAGGCGTACCGGGTGCCCGGCGGCAAAGCTGACGATCTCGCCGAATGCCGCCAACGACGCCTCGCACCGCATGCGCATATTCGCCAGGTTGTGGGTCTGGCTGGCCGACATCACCAGATTCAGTTCATCGGCGCGCGACTCGACGGCGCGCTGGGCGCCCTTGAGGTTAGGGATCAGCGCAACGTAGATCACACCGGCTTTACGCTCGATGCCCTGGAACACGTGTTCGCCATCGCGCAATGCAGGGATGGCCTTGGGCGACACGAAAGAACCGGCTTCGATCCGCGAAAACCCGGCCAGGGAAAGCTGGTCGATCAGGGCGATCTTGTCAGCGGTTTCAACCCAGGTCGGTTCGATTTGCAGGCCATCGCGCGGGGACACTTCCTGCACGATCAGCGGGTCGCAATAGTCAGTGATCATTGCACCACTCCCGAGGTTTTCAGGCGTTGAATGTCGGCAACCGTAAGGCCCAGGCTGCCGAGAATGTCATCAGTGTGCTGGCCCAGGCTCGGGCCCTGCCAGTTCACGGCGCCGGGGGTTTCCGAGAGCTTGGGCACGATGCCGGGCATCTTCACCGACACACCGCCCGGCAGCTCGGCATTGAGCAACATGTCGCGCGCCTGGTAGTGCGGGTCGCTGACGATATCGGCCACGGAGTAGATGCGCCCGGCCGGCACTTCGGCGGCTTCCAGGGCGCTGAGCACCTGCTCGATAGGCAGGCTGCTGGTCCAGTGGGTGATGGCGGCATCGAGCAAAGCGCTTTTCGCCGCACGACCATCGTTGTGGGCGAATTCGGCGGCTTCGGCCAGGTCGGCACGGCCGATGGTGGTCATCAGGCGCTTGTAGATCGGGTCGCTGTTACCGGCGATCACCACATAGGCACCGTCGGCGGTCAGGTAGGTATTCGAAGGTGCGATACCGGGCAAGGCACCGCCGCTGCGCTCACGCACGTGGCCGAGCATGTCGTATTCGGGCACCAGGCTTTCCATCAGGTTGAACACGCTTTCCGCCAGGGACACATCGACAATCTGCCCGTCGCCCTGGCCGGTCTTGACCCGCAACAACGCCATCAGCGCGCCGATCACGCCATGCAACGACGCCAGGGAGTCGCCGAGGCTGACGCCGACCCGAGCCGGGGGCGAATCGGGGTTGCCGGTGGTGTAGCGAATCCCGCCCATGGCTTCGCCGATGGCACCGAAACCAGGGCGGTCGCGGTACGGGCCGGTCTGGCCGTAGCCGGAGATACGCACCAGGGTCAGCTTGGGGTTGAGCGCGTGCAGTACGTCCCAGCCCAGGCCGAGTTTTTCCAGGCCACCGGGGCGCAGGTTTTCGATCAGCACATCGGCGTCGCCGAGCAGTTGCTTGATCAGGTCCAGGCCTTCAGCGGACTTGAGGTCCAGCGCCAGGGATTTCTTGTTGCGCGATTGCAGGTACCACCACAGCGAGGTGCCTTCATGCAGCTTTCGCCATTTACGAAGTGGATCGCCCTGCCCCAGGGCTTCGATCTTGATCACCTCGGCACCGAACTCGGCCATCAGCCGGGCGGCGAACGGCGCGGCAATCAGCGTGCCGATCTCGATCACCTTGATACCGCTCAAGGGAGCCGTCATGGGGTGTACCTCTTATTCTTGGAATGTGCAGCCAAGGCTAGAGGACAGGGACAGGAAAAATCCAACCGTCAGTTGGCAAGGAGCGTTCGCTGAATGCGAACGCTCAGGTAATCGAACAGCAGCCGGCTCACGGGTGACAACTGCGCCTCATCGCGCACCACCAGGATCAAACTGCGGTCCGACCAGGCATCGGTCAGTGGCACGGCATGCAGGCCCAGGGCACGGCCAAACAACTCATAGGCCTTCAGCGGCAGGATGCCGATGCCCATGTTCGCCTGGACCATCCGGCACATAGCATCAAAGCCCGGCACATGAATACGCAGGCGCAGTGTCTTGCCGGCCTCGCGCGCGGCGGCGTGGGTGCGCATGTTGATCGAGCTGGCGGCGTGCAGGCCCACGTAGTCACTGTCCAGGGTCTCGGCGAAGGCCAGGCTTTTGCGCGGCGCCAAGGGGTGATCCGCCGGCATCAACACCACCAGTTTGTCGTGGCGATAGGTCACGCTGGGCAGGCCCTTGGTGTCGGTATCACTGGAGCAGATCCCCAGGTCCGCCACCCCATCCAGCACGCCTTGCACCACGCCATTGCTGGGGCGCTCTTCGAGGTCGGTTTTCACTTCGGGATGCAGCTCGGAAAAATCCCGCAAGTCTTCCGGAAGAAACTGAATAATCGCCGAGAGATTGGCCAGCATCCGCACGTAACCGCGCACGCCGTGGCTGTGCTCGCCAAGCTCCAGGCCCATTTTTTCCACGTTGAACAGCATCTGCCGAGCATGATGCAGCAGGGTTTCGCCGGCGGCGGTGAGGTCCATGCCCTTGGCCCGTCGCACGAACAGGCTCACCCCCAGCACCTGCTCCAGCTCCATCAAACGCTTGCTGGCTGCCGACACGGCGATGGCTTCGCGGGCGGCGGCGCGGGTCAGGGTGCCCTCTTCGAACACCGCGACGAACAACTGCAGGGTGATCAAGTCAAGGCGACGCACCAGGCTCTTGTGCAACATCAGGCGCGCTCGGACGCCAGGCGATTGATCTCGGCCTGTTCCACAACCGATTGCGGCGCGCCATGGCGCACCGCCGCGAGCATCGCCCGGCCGACAGTCTCCGTGCTCACCACCCAGCCCGGCTTGACCCGACGCACCAACGACAGCACTGGCCCGAGCACGGAATAGAAGGCTTGATACAACGGCGTCTTCGAGCGCACACCGTGCAGCGGCTGAATGATCCCCGGCCGGAACAGGTACACCGCCTTGAACGGCAGGCGCAGCAGGGCATTCTCGGTCTTGCCCTTGACCCGCGCCCACATCGACTTGCCCGCCTCGGAGCTGTCGGTACCGGCGCCGGACACGTAGATGAACGTCATTTGCGGATTAAGCCGCGCCAGGGTGCTGGCGGCGACGAGGGTCAGGTCATAAGTGAGGTGGGTGTACTTGGTTTCATTCAGGCCCGCCGAGGAGACGCCGAGGCAGAAGAAACACGCGTCAAACCCTTGCAGCAGGTTTTCCAGGGGTTGGAAATCCAGCATGTCGCTGTGCAACACCTGATGCAACTTGCCGTGTTCCCGGGTCAGGGGCGTGCGGCCGACGGCGACGACTTCCTGTACGTCATCGGCCAGCAGGCACTCGCGCAGGACGCCCTGGCCGACCATGCCGGTGGCACCGAATAACAGAACTCTCATCAAGTACTCCCTTCATCCATTTGGTTTCGACTACCCAAGAGACAGGTCCTTGAAGGCCATCGTCACATCCGGCCGGTAAGTGGACACCTTACTCAATCCTGCGGGATACGACCTCAACAAAACGCGAACGCCCCCCACTGCTTTCATTCACCCATCGGCTGGATGTCCATTGGAACTTACAAAATGTAGGAACTTACTCACAACAAAATGTCCATCCAGAGTAGCCCGCATGGGAAATATCTGACTTACCCTATCAAAAACTTCCATTTACTGTTCCTGCCTTACCCAAGGACAGGTAAAGCAAGTGAGAAATATGCAATCAAAAACCCAGTCAACAAACTACAAGAAACCAATAGATCAGGCCGACATCACAGTCAGGTCGAATTTGCGAACTCAATGTAAAAGCTCAAGACAACAACCAACTTATCGATAAACATGAGCGAAAACCCTATCACTTCTGCACGACGTCATATCTCGGCCTGTTAAAGCCTCGTGCGCAGATGAAATAGAAGTAAAAATAGCGCCTCACAATGACATGTGCCGGATCGAAGACTTAGGCAAAAAACGTAAAAATTTCGCTTACTTCGCAGACGGCGCATACAGCATAAGGGATTAGCAGACATTGATAGCCTGCTCTATTTGAAAGCGGGTTACGGACTCTTCCTTTATCTGGATAACTGCCACGACCTGTCAGCATTTGGAGATCATTGCTTTATTCAAAGTTGAAAGACTTAATACAGGAACACAAAGACGCAAAATAAATTGCGCATCAACTATACCCAACCGCCACATACGCACTCTTACATCTCAGTGAGCATAAGTTTTAATCATTGTTCGTATCTATACAGAGGAAGCCATTTACGATGACGTACGCAGAACTTAAGGCGCAGGACGCCGCCCCTTGAAAAACACCACCCGTCTCGCCCTCGCTTGCTGCGCCGCCTTCCTCGCCCAAGTCGGCATTAGCAGCTATTTGCCCGCTGTGCCGGTCATCGCCCAGTCCCTGCTCGCCGCCGAGGACTACGTCGCACTGGCCCTGGCGGTGTACCTGATGGGCATGGCGCTGCCGATGTTGCTCTGGGGCAGCCTGGGGGAGCGTTTTGGCAGAAAGCCGGTCCTGTTGGCGGCGCTGGCGATATATGCCTCGGCAAGCGCGGCGATTCCATCGGCATTTAACGTCGAATCTTTTTTGTCATTACGGCTGATTCAGGGTTTGGGGGCGGGTGGAGTCGCGGTCATGGCCAGGGTGTTGGTGCGGGACAGTTTCAGCGGGGCGCTTTTGGCCAGGGGGTTGTCGTGGCTGGGGATGACGTTTGTGATCGCGCTAGGTATCGGCCAGTTCATGGGGTCGCTGTTGCAGGTGGCCTTCGGCTGGAAGGCCATTTTCTATGGGTTGGCAATAAGTGCTGTCACGTTGATTGCTGTGTTGCAAAGCGTGGTGTTTCCGTCAGCGAAGAAGGCTGATTCGCCAGACTCAGCCTGGCGGATCTACACCACGATTGTGCGTCATCCCCCCTTTCTACACGCAGCATTGGCCGGTGGGCTGGGCTATGGGGTGATCATTGCCTTCAACACCTGTGCACCGCTGATACTGCAAGGGCGTTTCGAGTGGAGCGCGGCGCAGTACGGCTGGCTGGGGTGGCCGATCAGCGGGGCCTATCTGGCGGGGGCGTTGATGGTCAACCGCTTCGTCGCGCGGATGGGGCGGTTGACGATGATGAGCTGGGGCGTGGGGCTGGCGTTAACGGGAGCGGCGCTGATGCTGTTGGGCAGTGTGTTTGCCAGCGGGATCGCGCTGTTGTTGTGGCTGCCCTATTGCCTGGCGATATTTGGGCAATCGATGAGTTACCCCATCAGTTTGTCACTGGCTAATGATCAGTCGCCGGTCGGCGGTTCCTATGCCATCGCCTTGAGCGGCTTCATGCATCAGTTGATGGCGGCGTTGATCGGCGGCGTAGCAAGCCTGCTGGTGAGTCAGCAGGCATGGCCATTGGCGCTCTTGTGCGTGGCGTTGGCTGGCGGCGCATTTATATGTGCCGCCAGTTGCCGGACAGATCAGAACGCGCTGCGAAAGATCTCCTCAATCTGACGCTGATCGGCGCGCCGTGGGTTGGTCAGCCCGCACGCGTCCTTCAATGCATTGGTAGCCAGCAGCGGAATGTCCTGCAACTTGGCCCCCAGTTCGCGCAGGCCGGCGGGGATTTCAACGTCCTGGGACAACGCTCGAATAGCCGCGATGGCCGCCTGAGCCCCCTCTTCCACAGTAATACCCTGGGTGTCCGCGCCCAGCGCGCGGCCGACATCGCTCAAGCGCTTGGCACTGACGCTGGCGTTGAAGCTTTGCACATGGGGCAGCAGCACCGCGTTGCACACGCCGTGAGGCAGGTCGTAGAGACCGCCGAGTTGGTGGGCCATGGCATGCACGAAACCCAGGGACGCATTGTTGAACGCCATGCCTGCGAGGAACTGGGCATAGGCCATGTTTTCCCGCGCGGCCTTGTCGCTGCCGTCGCGTACGGCCAGGCGCAGGTTGGCGCTGATCAGTTCGATGGCCTTGATCGCGCAGGCGTCAGTGATCGGAGTGGCCGCCGTGGACACGTAGGCTTCGATGGCGTGGGTCAGGGCGTCCATGCCGGTGGCGGCGGTGAGGCCCTTGGGCATGCCGACCATCAGACTCGGGTCGTTGACCGACAGCAGTGGCGTGACGTTGCGGTCGACGATAGCCATTTTCACGTGGCGGGTTTCGTCGGTGATGATGCAGAAACGCGTCATCTCGCTGGCGGTGCCGGCGGTGGTGTTGATCGCCACCAAGGGCATCTGCGGCTTGCTGGATTGGTCGACGCCTTCGTAGTCGCTGATATGCCCGCCGTTGGTGGCGCACAGGGCGATGCCCTTGGCACAGTCATGGGGCGAACCGCCGCCCAGGGACACTACGAAATCGCAGGCGCTCTGCTGCAGCAACGCCAGGCCTTTCTCGACGTTTTCCACATTGGGGTTGGGCTTGGCGCCGTCGTAGACCACCGAATCGATGTCCTGCATCGCCAACTTCTCGGCGATCATGCTGGCCACGCCCGCCTTGGCCAGGCCTGCGTCGGTGACGATCAGCGCTTTGCGAAAACCGTAGTTGCGAATGGCGTTCATGGCTTCGTCGAGGCAGTCGGTGCCCATGATGTTGACGGCGGGAATGAAGAAGGTGCTGCTCATGGCGAATCCTCGGATGACGTGTATGCCTACAGCATCAACCTCACTTGCCTGCGGCATCTTGACCAGGATCAACGCCGGCTCGTGATAAAGTCGCCATCCAGCCGATTTCGAGTAGACCCACAGCAATGAAGGATTTCCAGGATATTGACGCCCACCTTGAAGACTGGAGCACCCTGCGCAGCAGCACCGTCTTCAGTGGGATTCTGATCGGCAATGGCGCGAGCCGCACGATTTGGGAAGACTTTGCCTACGACTCGCTGTTCGAAAACGCACGCACCGTCGAAGAAAAACCCCTCGGCCCATCCGAGCTCAGCGTGTTCGACGCCCTGCAGACCCGCAGCTTCGAGCAGACCCTGGGGGCATTGAAAACCACCAGCCGAGTCAACAAGGCCCTGGCGGTCAGCTCGGCGGCACCGCGTAATCGCTACTACGCGATCAAGGAAGCGCTGATCAATACCATCCACGCCGTGCACATTCCGTGGCGGCTGGTGCAGCCGTCGACGCTGGCGACGATCAACCGCGAACTGGCGAACTACACCAGCGTGTTCACCACCAATTACGACCTGCTCAACTATTGGGCGATCCTGCACACGCCGGGCATCGACGACCTGTTCCGCAGCGCCGACTCGAGCTTCGACCTGCGCAACACCCACACCGATACCACGCGCATCCTCTACCTGCACGGCGGCCTGCACCTGGTGCGCAACCTTGACGGCACCGCACGCAAATTGCCGAGCACCGACAGCACCTTGCTCAGCAGCTTTGCGATCAACAACACGATCAAGACCCTGGACGATGTGCCGCTGTTTATCAACGAAGGCACGGTGCAAGAGAAGCTCAAGACCATCCGCAGCTCGGATTACCTGTCGTTCTGCTATGAACAGTTGCTGAGCCACGAGGGCGCGCTGTGCATCTTTGGCCATGACCTGGGGCCGCAGGACCAACACGTGGTGGATGCAATTCGCCAGGCCCGCCCCGCGACCCTGGCGATCTCGGTATCGGGCCGCAGCGACGGGTTTATTCGCCAGCAGAAGCGGCGGTATTCGCAGTTGTTTGATGGCAGTGGCGCGCAGTTGAAGTTTTTTGCCGCGCGCACGCATCCGTTGGGTGATCCGGCCCTGTCGGTACCTGTCGAACGTTGAGCCACCGGTGGGAGGGACTTGTTCCCGCCCATACCGATCGCATTTCAAACCGTCAGCGCGGTCATTCTTGCGAGCTGTGTACAACCACCAATAGCTGCGCCTGCACAGGCCCTACCGAACGCAGCCGATGCGGCTTCTGGGCATTGAAATGCAGCGCATCGCCGCGCTCCAGAATCACCCGCTCGTTCATGAAATCCACTTCTACCGCCCCTTCATGCACGAACAAGAACTCCTCTCCAAGGTGCTCCTTGAAGGTTTTGTCGGAGAATTGCGCCGGCGGGTAGATGATGAACGGCAACAAGCTGCGCTCACTGACCTGATGGGCCAGTACTGCGTAACCCGGCGCGGTGTCGGGCCGCTCATGGCTGCGCACCAGGCTGTAGCTGTCGAGGCTGACGCGGTCTTCGCTGAACAGCTCTTCGACCTTCACGTTCAACGCCTTGGCCAGTTTCAACGCAGCGGCAATCGACGGCGTGTTGAGCCCGCGCTCGACCTTGGACAGGTAACTCTTGGTCATCCCGGATTTTTCAGCCAGGGCCTCCAAGGTTACGCCAAGTTTTTTCCTCAATAATTTCAAACGGATAGACATGTGCTGCGGTTAATCCATGCAGAAGCGATAAGCTGCGCTTGCCAATGACACTTTGTGTCATATAGCATCATTAGTGTCATTTGCCTCACCCAACGACCTTGCGAGCAGAGGGAGACCAGCAAATCCGACGTCCATTGAACCACCCAAAGGACACCGATATGGCCAAGACATTAGCACTCCCCAAAGACCAACTGGTCAAGCAAGCGCTGGTCCAGATGCAAAACACCCTGGCGGATAATACGTGGACCGTCCGGCAAAAGCTGGCGCTCACTTGCCGAATCCTGTTCGAACACGGCCACGACTCCGGCCTCGCCGGCCAGATCACCGCGCGCGGGCCTGAACAGGGCACCTACTACACCCAGCAACTGGGCCTGGGTTTTGATGAAATCACGGCCAGCAACCTGTTGCTGGTCAACGAGGATCTTGAGGTGCTGGAAGGTCACGGCATCCCCAACCCGGCCAACCGCTTTCACAGCTGGGTGTACCGCGGGCGAGCGGATGTGAATTGCATTATTCATACGCACCCGACCCATATCGCTGCGCTGTCGATGTTGGAAGTGCCGTTGCAGGTGTCCCACATGGACCTTTGCCCGTTGTACGAAGACTGCGCGTTCCTGGAGGCCTGGCCGGGTGTGCCGGTGGGCAATGAAGAGGGGGAAATCATCACCGAGGCCCTGGGCGACAAGCGCGCGATCCTGCTGTCGCACCACGGCCAGTTGTCGACCGGGGCGAGTGTCGAGGAAGCCTGCGTGATCGCGCAGTTGATCGAACGCGCGGCCAAGTTGCAGTTGCTCGCCATGGCAGCCGGTGCGATCAAGCCGATCCTGCCGCAACTGGGGCGCGAAGCCCATGCCTGGATTTCCCGCCCCAAGCGCCACGGCGCCGCGTTCAATTACTACGTGCGGCAGAACCTGCGCCAGCACGCCGATTGCCTGAACTGACCCGCCCTTTTTCTACCGGAGACTTTCCATGTCCAGCCCAACTATTCACGGCATCATCGGCTACACCATCACCCCGTTCAGCGCTGACGGCCAGCGCATCGACCTCGACGCCCTCGGTCGTTCCATCGACCGTTTGATCGACAGCGGCGTGCACGCCATCGCGCCCCTGGGCAGCACCGGTGAAGGTGCGTATTTGAGCGATGCCGAGTGGGACGAAGTCAGCGCCTACAGCCTGGCAAAAATCGCCCGGCGCGTGCCCACGGTGGTCAGCGTCTCCGACCTGACCACCGCCAAGGCCGTGCGCCGCGCCCGCTACGCCGAAGCCAATGGCGCGGATGTGGTGATGGTGCTGCCGGCCTCGTATTGGAAGCTCAGCGAGGCGGAAATCCTCGCCCACTACGCCGCGATCGGCGACAGCATCGGCGTGCCGATCATGCTCTACAACAACCCGGCCACCAGCGGTACGGACATGTCGGTGGATCTGATCCTGCGTATCGTCAAGCAGGTGGCAAATGTGACGATGGTCAAGGAGAGCACCGGGGACGTTCAACGCATGCATCAACTGCGGCGCCACAGCGACGTGCCGTTCTACAACGGCTGCAACCCGCTGGCCCTGGAAGCCTTTGCGGCCGGAGCCAAGGGTTGGTGCACGGCGGCGCCCAACCTGATCCCGCACCTGAACCTGGCATTGTATGCGGCAGTACTGGCCAATGACCTGGACAAGGCGCGCGAGCTGTTTTATCAGCAGTTGCCGTTGCTGGAGTTCATCCTCAAGGGCGGGTTGCCGGCGACGATCAAGGCCGGGCTGCGCCTGACCGGGTTGGAGGCGGGCGAGCCTCGCTTGCCGGTGTTTCCATTGGGTGAAGCAGGGATCGAACAACTGAAGACCTTGCTGCGGTAAAACTGCGACCTTATGTGGGAGGGGTTTGCCTCCTCCCTATATTTTAATCCGGGCCCGTCTAAAATAGAGACAAATGACAATAGTTCTCGATATCATTCGCGACTTTTCCACGTCGTGCTTCGTCAAGAAGGATATCCATGTCTCGTCCCAAGCCCGACCCGGTGTCGGCCGATGCCTTTCGCGGGTTCTATGCAGATATTCTGTATTTCCTGCGCAGACGCACGGACAACGCCAGCGACGCGGCGGACATGACCCAGGACGTCTTTACCCAGTGGCTGGACTACCGCGACCGGGCCAAGGTCGAACAGCCACGGGCATTTTTGTTCCAGATGGCACGCAACCTGCTGCGTGATCACTGGCGCAAACAGAAGGTACGGCAGACCGTCCACCCAGATCAGGCCGACAGGGACGCGGAACCGATCACCGACGAGCAAAACGACCCCATGGCCGCCGCCCAGCGCTTGCAACGCCTGGAACAGTTGAAAGAAGTCCTCGCCGAACTCTCGCCCCGCCGGCGAGAAGCCCTTATGCTGCACCGCTTCGAAGGCCTGAGCCAGGCGCAGATCGCCGAGCGCATGGGTATTTCGACGAGCATGGTGGAAAAGCACATCGCTTTTGCCCTGCTGCATTGCAAGCGACGCCTTCAAAACGACCCCGGCACGGAGCAGCCAGAATGAACCGCCTGAGCGACACCGACGGCCTGGATATCGAAGCCAGTGACGCCATCGATGCCCAAGCCGCCAGTTGGTTTGCGCGCAACCGTAACGACACAGGCCGTGCCGACCGCAAGGCCTTTGCCGCCTGGCAGGCCACGCCCGCCCATGCCCGCGCCTATGCCGAATTCGAGCAACTGTGGGCCGACCTGGCCCAGTTGCAGCAACTGAACAACCCCGTGGCGCTGCCCAAGCGCAAAGCATCGGTATTGCGCCCGGCCCTGGCCGTAGCCGCCGCCGTGCTATGCGCCGTATTGGCCCCCCACATCGGTGCGCCCCGCGAGTTGTATCACAGCCAGGTGGCGGCCCATGCCAAGGGCGTGCGCACCCTGAACCTGCCCGATGGCAGCACCCTGTCGGTGAATGCCAACACCCGCCTGCGCGTGGACTTCAGCGCCCACCAGCGCATCGTGCACCTGGACAAGGGCCAGGTGTATATCGAAGTGGCGGCCGACAAAGAGCGGCCGTTGTTCGTTCAAGCCGGCGAAGCAAATGTGCGGGTGGTCGGCACCGGCTTCGATGTGCGCCGCAGCCAGCAGCAACTGGTGGTCAGCGTCGCCCACGGCCAGGTCGCTTTCGAGCCATCCGCCAAAAGCCCCGTTTCCCTGCTCGGCGCCCAGCAACGCGCCATCTACAGCTACGCCAAGGGCACCTTGCAACAGCAAACCCTCACGGCCGAAGAAGTGGCCGATTGGCGCAGCGGGCACTTGTCATTCCGCAACCGTGAACTGGCCAGCCTGATCGATGAACTGGGCCTGTATCGCCCGCAGGCACCGTTGCAGGTCAGCAACGCGGTGGCGCACCTGAAAGTCTCGGGCAATCTGGACGTGAATGATCCGGATGCCCTGCTCAACGCCCTGCCCGCCCTGTTGCCGGTGAAAACCGTGGTCTCGGCCGATGGCATCGTGCGGATTGAACCGAGCAAATAACCTGCGAAAATCTTATTTGAGAATATTTTGCATTCGCAGGTGTGGATTTTTTTGCCTGCCCCGTCTTCCTCCGGTCTGCATCTGATCAGCACACCTTTTTGGCCATTTGGCCGCTCCGGGGGATTCCATGTTTCGCGCGCCTTGCCACGCTTCGCACCTGTATCTTCGACCGACCCTCATCGCCACCTGCCTGACGTTCAGCCTCAGCGCCCAGGCCGAGTCATTCACCTTGCAACTGCCCGCCCAGGCGCTGGCCACGTCCCTGAGCCAAGTAGCGCAGCAGGCGAAGATCCAGCTGTTGTTCGATGAGGAGCTGCTCAAGAACGTGCAGGCACCTGCACTCAACGGTGACTTCACACCGGAAGTTGCGATTCGCAGCCTGCTGAAAAACGGCGCGTTCACCCTGATCAAGGTCGGCAGCACGTACGTGGTAAAGCCCGAAGAGGCCAAGACCACCCAGAGCGGCGCGATCCAGCTGGACGCCCTGAGCGTGATCGGCACCGGCAATCAGGTCGACTCCAGCACCGTCGGCCGCTCCACCCTGAGCCAGGCGGATATTGATCGCTACCAGCCCGACAACATTCCTTCGCTGCTGCAGACGCTGCCGGGGGTATTCATGGGCGGCTCTCCCAAGCCGGGGGGGCAGACCATGAATATTCGCGGCATGGGCGACGCCGAAGATGTGCCGATGACCGTGGATGGCGCGACCAAAAGTGGCTTTGAGCGCTACCAGCAAGGCACGGTTTTCATCGAGCCTGAACTGATCAAAAGCATTGAGGTGGAGAAAGGTCCTTACTCGCCCTTCACCGGCAACGGCGGTTTCGGTGGCACGGTCAACATGGTCACCAAGGATGCGCCCGACCTGCTCAAGGACGGGCGTAACACCGGGGCCATGACCAAATACGGTTACTCCAGCAACACCCATGAACAGGTGTACAGCGGCGCCGTGTATGGCCGCACCAACGACGGTCGCATGAATGGCCTGATCTACCTCACACAGCGCGACGGCGGCGACTTGAAGCTCGCCGGCACACCGCCCGACCCGCGCAATGAATACCCGATCAACCCCAAGCGCCTGCCCAACAGTGCCCAGGACGTAGAAGGCAAGCTGTTCAAATTCAACGCGTATTTTACGGATGAGCACAGCATGGGCCTGTCCTACTCCAGTGCAAAAAGTGAGCGCATGGCGCCCTTCTCAGCGAAATCCTACCCGTCGCCGCCGAACCAATCGGCCATCAACCGATATGGCTACGAAGGCGCACTGAAACGTTTTCTGGCCGACCGCGAAACGGTGGACACCACCTGGTCGGGCAAGTACGAATACCAGCCGCTGGACAACCCGCTGATTGACCTGAAGCTTAGCTACTCGGCGTCCAAGACCGACCAGACCGACGAGCGGGGCGAAAACGCAGTCATTGGCCTGAGCACCGGTGGGCGCAAGATGGAAACTTCATACTCCGATCGCCTCCTTGAACTGCGTAATATCAGTCTGCTGACCACCGGCCCACTGGAACATGCGGTGACCGCCGGCGTGCAGATTCGCAAGCACAATCGAGAAACCGAAAGCTGGATGCCGGGCGCTACCTACAACACCGCAAGATACAACTACGGGCATTTCCAGCCGTATTTCATGCCCCACGGCAAGGCCGATACCCACTCGTTTTACCTCCAGGACGCCGTGACCCTCGGCGATCTGACCATCACCCCGTCCCTGCGCTATGACCACGTGCGCAATCGCGGCGAAGCCAACGATGCGCCGTACTACAGCAACCCGGACCCGAGCGTCGGCCATGACTACAGCGACCGCACCTACACCGGCTGGTCGCCGCGCCTGGCCGCGTTCTGGAACCTGACCCCGGATGTGGCCTTCTTCGCCAGCTGGAATCGCACATGGCGTGCGCCGGTCATCGATGAACAGTACGAAGTCCAGGGCGCCGCCAGCACCCGCAGCGCCACAAGCCTCAACCTCGACCCAGAGCGCATCACTGCGATTACGGCGGGCAACGTGACTCACTTCTCCGGCGTCTTAACCCACGGCGATGACCTGCAGTTGCGCACCACGCTGTTTCACAACCGCATCGAAGACGAGATCATGAAGGCCACCGGCATCGGCTGTGAACGGCAAATGACGGTGCCGGGCAATATCGATACGGTGTGCAACGACACGGCCTCCAGGACCAACTATCGCAATGTGGGCGGCATGACCATCAAGGGCGTGGAGCTGGAAAGCTACTACGACTCAACGTACGTGTTCGGCTCCCTGACTTACTCCTGGGCTACGGGCAAACGCGATAACCCCTATACCAACCCGTGGGCAACCGACCGACACGTGTGGGCGCGGGACATTCCACCGGCCAAATGGGTGGTGGTGCTGGGCACCAAGATCCCGAGCTGGGATGCACAGGTGGGCTGGCAGGGCCAGTTCGTGCGCAAGACCGACCGCGTGCCTACAGACATCTACGCTGGCGGCTTGAATTCGACCATTGGTGACTTTATCTACGACCAGACTGAGAACGCCAGCTATGACACCCAAGGCCTGTTCGCCAACTGGAAACCGCAGCAGGCCGGCCTAAAGGGCACCGAGGTCAACTTCACTGTCGACAACCTGTTCAACCGCAGCTACCAGCCGGCGCTCAGCGGGGAAGGTGTCTACAGCGAAGGCCGCAACGCCAAGATCAGCATCACGCGCTTCTTCTGAAAACTGTACGGATAAATCCGCACCCAGCTGTAGGCCCTCAATCGGCGGGGGTTGTGGCTAGATGGGCTTCCCTTGAAGCCCTCTGGATTTCGGATCCCGCCCATGAGCTCGCGCGAAAACACCGGCATGGCCCTCGGCCTGCTGGGTGTCATCATCTTCAGCCTGACCCTGCCCTTCACCCGTATCGTGGTGCAGGAGATCCACCCGTTGCTCAACGGCCTGGGCCGTGCCTTGTTCGCGGCGGTCCCGGCGGCGGCGCTGTTGCTGTGGCGCCGCGAGCGCTGGCCGACCTGGCGCCAGGTACGGGGTTTGTGCCTGGTCATTGCGGGGGTGATTCTGGGCTTCCCGGTGCTGTCGGCGTGGGCCATGCAAACCTTGCCGGCCTCCCATGGCGCACTGGTCAATGGCCTGCAACCGCTGTGCGTGGCGCTGTATGCGGCGTGGCTGTCCCATGAGCGGCCGTCCAAAGCCTTCTGGGCCTGCGCGGCGCTCGGCAGCGGGTTGGTGTTGAGTTATGCATTGATCACCGGCGCCGGCAGTATCCAGGCCGGCGATTTATTGATGCTCGGCGCGATAGCCGTGGGTGGCCTGGGCTATGCCGAAGGCGGCCGGTTGGCCAAGGAGATGGGCGGCTGGCAGGTGATCTGCTGGGCGCTGGTGCTGTCCACGCCGGTGTTGATCGGCCCGGTGTGGTACCTGGCGGCGCAGCACCAAGGCGCGGTCTCGATGCGCGCCTGGTGGGCCTTTGGTTATGTGTCGCTGTTCTCGCAGTTCCTGGGCTTCTTCGCCTGGTACGCGGGGTTGGCCATGGGCGGCATTGCGCGGGTCAGCCAGACTCAGCTGTTGCAGATCTTCTTCACCATCGCGTTTTCGGCGCTGTTCTTTGGTGAACATATCGAGCCGATTACCTGGGTGTTTGCCTGTGGGGTCATCGTCACGGTGATGCTCGGGCGCAAGACCGCGGTGCAGCCGGCACCAGCTCCCTGTAGGAGCGAGCTTGCTCGCGAAGGTCGCTAACGATAACGCGGGAAACCTGAAAGCCTGCGGTGCTCTCAGGCTTTTCGCGAGCAAGCTCGCTCCTACAGTGGGCGGCGGTCAGATCAGGTAGCCATCCGCGCGCAGCAGGGTTTCCAAGCAGTGTTCGCAGATGTGATAGAACGCCTTCAACTCCTGGATTCTCTCCAGCAACTGCGCGTTGTCCACCGGCTCCGCACGCTTGACCGCCAGGATCATCTTGTTCTTGTTGGTGTGCTCCAGGGAGATGAACTCGAACACCTTGGTCTCGTAGCCGCAGGCTTCGAGGAACAACGCACGCAAGCTGTCGGTGACCATTTCCGCCTGCTGGCCCAGGTGCAGGCCATATTGCAGCATCGGCTTGAGCAGCGCCGGGCTCTGGATCTGCAGGCGAATCTGCTTATGGCAGCACGGCGAGCACATGATGATCGATGCGCCGGAACGAATGCCGGTGTGGATCGCGTAATCGGTGGCGACGTCACAGGCATGCAGGGCGATCATCACGTCCAGTTCGCTGGGCGCCACGCTGCGCACATCACCACATTTGAACACCAGCCCGGGGTGCTCCAGTCGGGCCGCGGCGGTGTTGCACAGGGTCACCATGTCTTCGCGCAACTCGACGCCGGTGACTTCGCCTTCGGCCTTGAGGGTGTTGCGCAGGTAGTCGTGGATCGCAAACGTGAGGTAGCCCTTGCCCGAACCGAAATCGGCGACGCGCACCGGTTGGTCCAGCCTCAGCGGTGAGGAGGTCAGCGCATGGCTGAACACTTCGATGAATTTGTTGATCTGCTTCCACTTGCGCGACATCGACGGGATCAGCGCCTGCTTGGCGTCGGTCACGCCCAGGTCGGCGAGGAATGGCCGGCTCAGGTCGAGGAAGCGATGCTTCTCACGGTTATGCTCAGCCGATGGCGCCTCGCGCAGTTGCTGAGTCTTGCTCCTGAACAGCGAGCTTTTGTTCTTCTTGCTGTATTCCAATTGGGCTTCGTCGGTCAGCGACAGCAGGTGCGCGTTCTTGAACGAGCCCGGCAGCAACGCGGCAATCGCCGCCACGCCGTCGGCCAGCGCCAAGTTCTTGGTGATGTCGCGGGTCTTGTAGCGGTAGACGAAGGACAGGCACGGCTGCTCCTTGACGGTCACCGCCTTGATGATCAGCCGCTGCAACTCGGCTTCGTCGCCGACGTATTTGGCCAGCACCAGCTTGATAAAGGCGTTCTGCGCAAGGCTTGTGCTCAACAGTTCGATGAACTGGGCGTGATGATCCGGCGCGGGGCTGGCAGGTTGAGCGGTAACGGACATGAACAAAAACGCCTCGGGCAGGGAATGCCGGGCATTTTAGGGGGGATGGGGGTTCAGGGCACGGGGTTATTTGATCAACGGTACTGCCCCCTCCCACATTTGATCTCCGGTGCTGGATGTTCTATTCGAGTACGACCAGGCGATTTGGCAGTTCATTCCGGGCGTGTGTCACCGGTACATGCACCTTCAACAACTCGCCACACGCCTCGATACAGGCAATAAACCCAGCCAGCGTCTGCCCCTGTTTCACCTGCTGCGTAAACGCCTTGACGATGGCATCCCAACTGCTGTTATCCAGGCGCTTGGAGATACCTTCGTCCACCAGGATTTCCACATAACGCTCCGCTTCGCTGACAAAAATCAGCACCCCGGTACTGCCCAGGGTGTGGTGCAGGTTCTGCTCCAGGAACTGCCGGCGCGCGAGGTTGGAGGCGCGCCAATGGCGTACCGAGCGCGGGATCAGGCGGGTGGTCACCTTGGGCAGGCGAAACAGCAGGCACAACACGATGAACGTCGCCCACTGCGCCAACAGCAAGGTGTACATGGTCAGGTAGCCCGACAGGTAATGCACCACGCCCGGTACCACCAAGGCGATCAGGCTGGCCCACAGCAGGGGGATGTAGGCGTAATCGTCGGCGCGGGCCGCCAGCACGGTGACCAGTTCGGCGTCGGTGGTTTTTTCGACCCGGGCAATCGCTTCGGCGACTTGGCGCTGCTCGTGTTCAGTCAGTAATGCCATGGTTGTAGTTGCTCTCTAGTTATTGTCATTACCAGCCGCCCGACGCGCCGCCGCCGCCGAAGCCACCACCGCCGCCTCGGAAACCGCCGCCACCTCCCCCGCCACCGCCGCCGCGTCCACTGCTGCTGAGGATCGCCAAAAGGATCGCGCCCACCGGCAGGCCCATGCGATTGCACAGCCACAACACGCCGATCAGCAGGATGAACAGGCCGATGGAAAAGCCGGGATTATCCTTGGCAAAGTTGGCATCCGCCACATGCGCCGGCACCGCCAGCGGTTCACCGCCGACCACCTGCACCATCGCCGCCACGCCGTCGCTGATGCCCTGGCTGAAATTGCCGGCCTTGAACTTGGGGGCAATCACCTGGTTGATGATCACCCAGGACTGCGCATCGGTGAGCACGCCTTCAAGGCCATAGCCGACTTCGATGCGCAACGTGCGCTCGTCACGGGCGACGATCAGCAACGCGCCGTTGTCCTTGCCCTTCTGGCCGATGCCCCACTGGCGACCCAGCTGGTAACCGTAGTCCTCGATGGGCACGCCCTGCAGGTCGGGCACCGTGACCACCACGATCTGGTCGCCACGGCTCTGCTCCAGCGCCTGCAACTGCTGGGTGATGTGCTCGCGCGTGGCCGGGTCGATCATCTGGGCGGTGTCCACCACCCGTCCGCTCAACGCCGGGAACGTCAGCGCCGCCTGGGCCACACCCACGCAGGCCAGCATCCATAGCGCCAGGCCTATCCGTAATAAACGCATCGACACCTCAGTGCAGCCTTATTTGAACTTCACTTGCGGCGCTTTATCGGCATCGGCACTGGTGGCTTCAAAGGTGGCGCGGATCGGCAGGTCGCTGTACATCACGCTGTGCCACAGGCGACCAGGGAAGGTGCGGATCTCGGTGTTGTACGCCTGCACGGCCTGGATGAAATCACGACGGGCCACGGCGATGCGATTTTCGGTGCCCTCGAGCTGGGATTGCAGGGCCAGGAAGTTCTGGTTGGCCTTCAGGTCCGGGTAGCGCTCGGACACCACCATCAAGCGGCTGAGGGCACCGCTCAAACCGTCTTGGGCCTGCTGGAACTGCTTGAGTTTTTCCGGGTTGTCCAGGGTGCTGGCATCCACCTGGATCGAGGTGGCCTTGGCACGCGCCTCGATCACGGCGGTCAGGGTGTCTTGCTCATGGGCGGCGTAACCCTTGACCACTTCCACCAGGTTGGGGATCAGGTCGGCGCGGCGCTGGTACTGGTTCTGCACCTGGCCCCAGGCCGCCTTGGCCTGTTCGTCCAGGGTCGGGATGTTATTGATGCCGCAGCCGCTCAATACTGTGCTGATCAATAGCAAAGCCGCGGCCTTGAGGCCCCAGCGGGAATGTTGTGCTGCTTGCATGGTGTTTCTCCTGCCCAAACTGGATGGAATATGACGACTAACCCTAAAAACCACACGCTTGGGGCATAATCCGCCACCACTGGAATGCATCGAGCCAATCAGCTACAAAGATGCCCAGCGCGATAAAGAGTTCAGAGTGTGCTGCATTTATCTGAACAACACCCGAACAACAATAGACGCTCCCCACATTTTGGCCGATCAGCCCAAGCGCTGTGCAGTGAGCCGAAAAAGGATATTCATGAAGAAGCTGTGTTTGCTCGGCCTTGTTGCCACGCTGGCCACCCACCCCGTCTGGGCAGAAACAAAGCCTGCTGCGCTTAAGGACAAGGACGCTTTCGTCAGCGACCTGCTCAAGCAGATGACCCTGGACGAAAAGATCGGCCAGTTGCGCCTGATCAGCATCGGCCCGGAAATGCCCCGTGAGCTGATCCGCAAGGAAATCGCCGCTGGCCGCATCGGTGGCACGTTCAATTCCATCACCCGCCCGGAAAACCGTCCGATGCAGGACGCGGCCATGCGCAGCCGCTTGAAGATCCCGATGTTCTTCGCCTATGACGTGATCCACGGCCACCGCACGATCTTCCCGATCAGCCTGGCCCTGGCCTCCAGCTGGGACATGGACGCCATCGGCCGCTCCGGACGCATCGCCGCCCACGAAGCCGCCGCCGACAGCCTCGACATCACCTTTGCACCGATGGTCGATATCTCCCGCGACCCGCGCTGGGGTCGCACGTCCGAAGGTTTCGGTGAAGACACCTATCTGGTCTCGCGCATTGCCGAGGTGATGGTCAAGGCCTTCCAGGGCGCCAGCCCCGCGAATGCCGACAGCATCATGGCCAGCGTCAAGCACTTCGCCCTCTACGGCGCAGTGGAAGGCGGGCGTGACTACAACGTGGTCGACATGAGCCCGGTCAAGATGTACCAGGACTACCTGCCGCCGTACCACGCGGCGATCAAGGCCGGTTCCGGCGGCGTGATGGTGGCGCTGAACTCGATCAATGGCGTGCCCGCCACCGCCAACACCTGGCTGATGAACGACCTCTTGCGCAAGGACTGGGGCTTCAAGGGCCTGGCCGTCAGCGACCACGGCGCGATATTCGAGCTGATCAAGCACGGCGTGGCCAAGGACGGGCGCGAAGCCGCCAAGCTGGCGATCAAGGCCGGCATCGACATGAGCATGAACGACTCGTTGTACGGCAAGGAATTGCCGGGGCTGCTCAAGTCCGGCGAGATCGAACAGAGCGACATCGACAACGCCGTGCGTGAAGTGCTCGGCGCCAAGTACGACATGGGCCTGTTCAAAGACCCGTACCTGCGCATCGGCAAGGCCGAGGATGACCCGGCCGACACTTACGCCGAAAGCCGTCTGCACCGTGCCGAGGCCCGTGATGTGGCGCGCCGCAGCCTGGTGCTGCTGAAGAACCAGAACGACGCCCTGCCGCTGAAAAAGTCCGCGACCATCGCGCTCGTGGGCCCACTGGCCAAGGCGCCGATCGACATGATGGGCAGTTGGGCGGCGGCCGGCAAGCCGGAACAATCGGTCACGCTGCTTGACGGCATGAACGCGGTTATCGGCGAAAAAGGCAAGATCATCTACGCCCGTGGCGCCAACATCACCAACGACAAGGCGGTGGTCGACTACCTCAACTTCCTCAACTTCGATGCCCCGGAAGTGGTGGATGACACCCGCCCGGCCCAGGTGATGATCGATGAAGCGGTCAAGGCCGCCAAGGATGCCGACGTGGTGGTGGCCGCCGTGGGTGAATCCCGTGGCATGTCCCACGAATCCTCCAGCCGCACCGACCTGAATATCCCGCAAAG